>NZ_JBFBEY010000040.1:0-27331 GCF_040683875.1 Arthrobacter sp. NPDC093128 | reverse complement strand
AACGCCCGGTCCCATTCCGAACCCGGAAGCTAAGACCCACAGCGCCGATGGTACTGCACCCGGGAGGGTGTGGGAGAGTAGGTCACCGCCGGACATAAATTAGAGCTCAGGCCCCGACAAGGAATGTCGGGGCCTGAGCCATTTAACGGCTGTTTCAGTACCGCTCAGGGCGGGCCGGCTGCCGGGTAAAGTTGTTGACCATGGACAACCTCTTCAGCCACGCGTCCCCTGCGGACGAAGCATCCGAGCCCGTAGATGCCCTGGACGCCATCGTTCACACAGTGGTGGTGCTCGGACCGGTTTCCAAGGCATTCATCGGTTTTACGGAACACACCCACCTTTGGTGGCCGCTCGAGGAGCACAGTGTGTTCGGCGCCGGCTCGTACGTCGAGTTCGAAGAAAACCTGGTCCTCGAAACTGCCGACGATGGCCGCACAGCCGTCTGGGGCTCCATAGACGACTGGCAGCCCCCGATGTCCTTTCATGCCAGCTGGCACCCCGGGACCACGGCATTGTGGTCCACGGAGCTACGGGTCGCGTTTAGGGCCGTGGATGGCGGGACGGAACTCCGTCTCGTTCATGACGGCTGGGAGGGCGCCGAGGACCCGGTACGGACTCGCGCCGAGTACGATGCCGGCTGGCCGGACGTCCTGGCCCGCTTCGTGCGGTTTATGGGCGGTGAAGTTGGCTAGGGTCCGGCGCATGGTTGCGGGGGACTGGGAGCGGCTGCGTGCCGTAAGGCTGGAGATGCTCGCCGACACCCCGGCTGCCTATGTGGAATCACTCGAGTCCGCCCAGGAGCAGACAGCGGGCCAATGGCGGAACCGGGCCGTCGCGATGACAGCCCCCGGAAGCGTGACTTTCGTCGTCGAGGAGATTCCTGAAGAGCTTTCCAAAGAGCTTCCCCAGGATACTGGCGGGGCCAGGGCCTTCTGCGGTCTGATGCGGGTGGTCGTGAAAAACCCACAGGAGGCTAACCGGCCCCTCCAGGCCATGCTCATCAGTGTCTATGTGTCTGCCCCGCACCGCGGAACCGGCCTTGCGGATGAGCTGCTCCGCCATTCGGTCAAGGCCGCGGCAGAGGAACTGGGAGCCGGGCTGTTGCAACTGGGCGTCCACGAGGACAACTCCCGCGCGGCAGGTTTCTATGCACGCCACGGTTTCCATGACACCGGACGCCGGGAGGTATACCCGCTCGATACCAGCAAGAAGGAAAACATCATGGAGCGTGAGCTGGCATCGGCGGAGCGGGACGCCTAATCGCGGGCAAAGTTGTTAGTGCGTTGGCCCGGTATCGCCGGGCGGCACGGAGGTACTGGACCTGACCACGAGGTTGGTGGGGAATTCCGTGTCGGTTGCGCCGCCGTCGGCAGCGTCCTCTAACCCTGCCAACAGGAGCCGCACTGCCAATGCCCCTTGGCCGCGCGCGTCCTGGTCGATGGTGGTCAGTCCGAACACCTCGCCAAGCTCATGGCCGTCGATGCCGATGACGGAAAGGTCGTAGGGGATCCGGAGGCCGAAATCGCGGGCCGCCAGGATCGTGCCGATGGCCATCTCGTCCGAAGCAGCGAACACCGCGGTGGGACGTTCGGACGTGCCGCCCAGCAACCGCCTGGCACTCGCGTAGGCCCCCTGGACGGTGAAGTCGGCGGACACCTGCCATTCGGGCCGCACCGTCAGCCCGGCAGCCCCCATGGCCTTGTGATATCCACCTTGGCGCATACCCGGAAGCCGGAAGTCCTGCTCGAAGAAGGCATCTCCCGTCATATGCGCGATCTTGGAATGGCCCAGCCGGATCAGGTGGTTGGTGGCGGCCTCGGCTATGCCGGCGTCGTCTATCCGGATGGTGGAGGCGCCGGGCAAGGGACCACCGATACCCACAATTGGCCGGTGGATGGCCAGCAGCTGTTGTATCTCGGCTGCACTGAGCTCGAGCGAGACAGCGATGACCGCATCCACGCGTTTCCGCAGCAGGAAATCGTTCAACACGCTGTGCCGTCTGTCCGGGCCTTCGCTGACGTTGTAGAGCGTGAGGTCGTATCCGGCGTCGAGCAACGTGGCCGAGACGCCTTCCACCACCGCGGAGAAATACCAGCGGTGGACGGAAGGCACCACCACACCAACGTTGTGGTTCCGGCCGGAAGCGAGACTGGAGGCGTGGTATGACAACACGAAACCGAGCTCAGCCGCGGCAGTCCGGGCACGTTCGCGGCTGCGTGCCGAGACATTTCCCTTTCCGCTGAGTGCCCGCGACACCGTTGCGGTGGAAAGGCCCGCCCGCTTAGCGACGTCCTTGATGCCGGGCATATTTAGCTCTCCGTGTCCTCAACTGCGAATCCAGGCGACAGCAGGATCACCCAAGTGGCAGGTTCAACCAGACCGTCTCACCTGAGCCTAGCTGATGGCCGCCGTCGTGCGTTTCCGCTGCCGCCAGCGAGCTGCGCAGCAGCACCACGCCCGGCGGGAGTTCCATGGCATCCCGTCCGACGTTCATGACCACAAGCGTGGTTCCGTTGAGGTAGGCCAGGGACGTATCGGTACACCAGCTTTCCAGCCATGCCAAGAACCCCCGACCCAGGTCGAGTTCCCTGCGCATCGCCAGCATCCGGCGGTAGAGGTTCAAATGCGACGACGGCTGTTCCGCCTGGGCATCACGTGCCAGTTCACGGAAGCTCTCCGGCTGCGGCAGCCACGGGGCCTGTCCGGACCCGAACCCGGCGTGCAGCTCGGCGGCACGCCACGGCAGTGGCACCCGGCACCCGTCACGGCCCAGCCGTTCGCCACCCGTCCGTGCAAACGTGGGGTCCTGCCGCTGGCTGTCCGGAATATCGATGCCGTCGGGAAGCCCCAGTTCCTCGCCCTGATAGAGGTAGGCCCCGCCCGGCAGCCCGAGCATGAACATCGATGCCGCCGCTGCCCGGGTCCTGCCCGCCACGAGGTCGGGCTGATGGTCAAAGATGCCGATCCCGTCGCCATCGCGCGGTGCGGCGCCGTCGTAGCCGAAGCGAGTAGCGTGGCGGACGACGTCGTGGTTGGAGAGAACCCATGTGCTGGGCGCGCCGACGGCGTCCAGTGCCACCAACGAATCCGTGATGACGCCGCGGAGGCGGCGAACATCCAGTCCAGCATGCAGATACGGGAAATTGAACGCCTGGTGCATCTGGTCCGGCCGGACCCAGTCTGCCAAACGGGGCAACGGATCCACGTTGGCTTCGGCACACAGGATACGGTCAGGACCGTACTCTGCGAGGATCCGGCGCCAGGCCCGGTAAATGTCGTGGAGGGCCGGCTGACCGAACATCGGTGCCTCGTGGCCGGGGTAGCCGTCCGAGCTGCCGCCGTCGGCCCGGCCGCCCCACTCCGGCAAACCGGGAGCCTTCACCAGGGCATGCGCAACGTCCACGCGGAAACCGGCGACGCCCCGGTCCAGCCAGAAGCGAAGCACGCGCTCGAATTCATCGTGGACCGCCTGGTTGTCCCAGTTGAAATCGGGCTGCGAGGCGTCAAAGAGGTGCAGATACCACTGACCGGACGCGCCGTCCGGCTCCGTGATGCGGGTCCAGGCCGGTCCGCCGAAGTGCGACTGCCAGTTGTTGGGCGGTTCTTCACCAAATGCGCCGCGGCCGTCCCGGAAGATGAACATGTCACGTTCCCGGCTGCCGGCCGGTGCGGCGAGGGCCTGCTGGAAGGCGGCGTGTTGGTCCGAACAGTGATTGGGAACGAGGTCCACGATCACGCGGAGGCTCAGGCGGGTGGCTTCTGCCATCATGGCGTCGAAGTCGGCCAGGGTGCCAAACAACGGATCGACATCGCAGTAGTCGCTGACGTCGTAGCCGGCATCCTTCTGCGGGGACCGGTAGAACGGCGATAGCCAGACAGCATCGACATCGAGCCGGGCCAGCTGCGGCAGCTCTGCCGTGATTCCGGCGAGATCACCGATTCCGTCCCCGTTCAGGTCGCGGAAGGAACGCGGATAGACCTGGTAGATGACGGCGGACCGCCACCACCCGGGGACGTCGTCGGCGGTGTGTACCAAGGTCAGTGGCCCGGCCGAGGCGGCGGGGGCTTCGAGCATTGAGTCAACGGACATACCGGTAATCGTAGAACGGATCTTCCCAGGACTGAAAACGCTTCCAATTGTGACGTAGGCCTCATTGCGCCGCGTCTTCCCTGTTTCTGGATGTCGCGGTTTTCGGCTATCGGGATTGGAGTCTAGGGACAATGCCGGTCTTGGGCTGCCCCGATGGTAGCTCTTGCATCGCCCGCTACCGCCGAGTAATGTGGCTTTCCACTGCGACTCCGTCCGGCAACTTTGGAAGCGCTTGCAGATGTGCGCCATGGCGGCACTGCCAGCCGGCGCTGCAGGCACGCGGGGCCCCCGCGGACTAGACTGAAGGCCGGATCGACGGACCTGGAGGCCGCATGGGCAACATTGTTGACGAGCTCAAAACCATCCTGGAGCCCGGGAAGCTAGCCGTGGACGAACAGACCCTGGCCATCTATGCCATAGACCAGGCCCCGGTTCTTGACTACCAGCTGCCGTTGGCCGTGGTCTTGGCCGAAACGGTGGCGGACGTCCAGGCGGTTGTCACAGCCTGCGCCAAGCACCACGTGCCCATTGTTGCCCGCGGGGCCGGGACGGGTGTCTCCGGCGGCGCCCATGCCAGCCCGGGTTGCATCGTGCTGGGCCTTGAACGGATGAACCGCATCCTGGACCTGAACCCTGACGACGAGACCGCCGTCGTGGAACCCGGCGTGATCAACGCCGACCTCAACGACGCCGCGGCCGTCCACGGGCTGATGTACGCGCCGGACCCCGCCAGCTTCCGGACATCCACCATTGGCGGCAATGTGGCCACCAACGCCGGCGGGCTGCGCTGCGCCAAGTACGGCGTCACCCGCGACTCCGTGCTGGCACTCGATGTGGTGCTGGCCGACGGATCCCTGATCCACACCGGCCACCAGACGTTCAAGGGGGTTGCCGGCTACGACCTCACGGGCCTGTTCGTTGGCTCCGAAGGGACGCTCGGAATAGTGGTGGGGGCAACGGTGCGGCTGAAGTACCTGCCCCGCGAAGTGCACACCATCGCCGCGTTCTACCCGGATTTCCGCAGCGCAGCGTCGGGCGTGCTGGCCGTCGGGAAGGCGCGCGTGCAGCCCGCCATCATGGAATTGCTCGATGGCGGATCGCTGCGTCAGCTCGACGAAATCCACGGCTCGGACCTGAGCGCCCGCGGGGCATCGCTCCTGCTGATCCAGACGGATGGTTTCGGAGCAGCCGCGGAAGCTGACGTGGTCCGCGATGTCCTTGCGGCCGGCGGAGCCACGGTGACCACGGAGGCCAGTGCCGAAGCCGAGCAGCTGGTGGAACTGCGGCGCAACAGCCGCGGTGTCGAAGTGGACGACGAATACCGGGTGGGGGAGGACGTGGCCGTGCCCCGCTCGCGGCTCGTAGACTACGTCGGCGAACTCGAAGCCATGGCCGTCGCCCACGGCGTACAGCTCAAAGTCGTGGCGCATGCCGGCGACGGCAACCTGCACCCCACGTTCTGGGTGGACCGGCTGGACAACCAGGTGGACGCCGAAGCCATGCAGCGGCTGGGCGCCGCTCTGGACAAATCCATCACGGTGGCCCTGGCGATGGGCGGCACCATCACCGGCGAGCATGGGATCGGGCAGTACAAACTGCGGTGGCTGGGCCTGGAACAGCCCCAACCCGTGCGTGAACTGCAGCGCCGGATCAAGGAACTCTTCGATCCGGCCGGCATCCTGAACCCCGGAAAGGCCATCTAGGCCAGAAGCATCCCGGGATTTAGTCGTCGGCGTCCGGGTATTCGTCGATGTCCTCGTCGCCGTACCGGGACTGCTCGGTCTCCACTTCCAGTATCTTGAGCAGCTCGGTGTCCGGGTTGAGCATGATTGCGGCCTCATCGCGGCGGTGCCGAAGGATGGAGTCGATGTAGGACTGCACTGCTTCGGCCAGCGGAATATGCCGTTCCTGCTTTTCGGACATGTACCAGCGGTGTTCCAGGACCTCGTGGACGGCTTCCGCCGGTTCGAGCTTGCCGGAAAGGTCGCGCGGAATCGAGCGGACAATGGGCTCGAAGATCTGGCTGACCCAGAGGTGGGCGCTGTATTCCTCGTCCATTGTCGGGTTGTTGTCCGCCCGGAACGAGTCCATGTCGTTGAGCAGGCGGCGGGCCTGGTTTTCCTGGGCGTCCAGTCCCGTGAGCCGCAGCAGCCGGCGCTGGTGATGACCCGCGTCCACCACTTTGGGCTGCAGTTGGATGGTGGAGCCGTTCTGGGTGGTCTTGATCGCGTATTCCTCGACGTCGAATCCCAGCTCGTTGAGCTTCCGGATCCGGGCGGCCACACGCCAGCGTTCCCCGATCTCGAACGATTCCTTTGCCGTGAGCTCTGTCCAGAGCCGCCGGTAGCTGTCCATGATGAGTTCGCTGGTGGCCACCGGGTCCACCTTCTCCTCGATCAGCCCGCCGTCCAGCAGATCCATCAGCTCACCGGCGATGTTGACCCGGGCGATCTCGAGATCGTATTCGCGCTGGCCGGTGGACAGGTCCGGGTACAGCTCGCCCGTCTCAGCATCCACGAGGTACGCCGCAAACGCGCCGGCGTCGCGGCGGAAGAGGGTGTTGGAGAGCGAAACGTCTCCCCAGTAGAAGCCGATGAGGTGCAGCCGCACCATCAGCAGCGCCTGGGCGTCAATCAGGCGGGTGAGGGTGTCCTTGCGCAGCATCTGCGAGAAGAGCGCACGGTAGGGCATGGAGAACTTCAGGTGGCGGGTGACCAGCACCGGGTTCAGCGGCCTGCCGTCCGGTGTGGTGCGGCCGGTGATGACGGCCACGGGCTCAACGCAGGGCACGTCCAGGCGTGCCAGCTTGCGGAGCATGTGATACTCATGGCGGGCCACGTGCTCTGACGTTTCCTTGATGGCAATCACGGAGCCGCCGAGGTGGGCGAAGCGCACAATGTGGCGGGAGATACCGCGGGGAAGCGCGGCGAGGTTTTCAGCCGGCCAGTCCTCCAAGGCGATGTGCCACGGCAGGTCCAGGAGCTCCGGATCAGCCGCGGCGGCGGTGATGCTCAGGTTGCTGGAGACGTTGGAACTCTTGTCGTCGTTGGCGCTGGCCGCTTCAAACCGAGGCAGTTTGCCGATCTGGCCGTAGTCGGTGGGTTCGTCGTGCCATTGGGCGTTGCTTTCCTCGGTCATGTGCCAATTCTTCCGTACGTAGGGGCGGGGTGCCTAAACAAAGTCAGGAAAGCCGCGCCTAAACCACGACGGCGGCCCGTCCAGTGAGGAGGGCCGCCGTCGGTCAGTGCATTGAGATGCCGATCAGGTGGTCGCAGCTGGTGCACCCACCCGATTCAGGCTCCGCAACCGGGAACTAGTCGCCGAGGCGCAGGCCGGTCTTGGTGTCGAACAGGTGAACGTGTCCGGACTGCGGGCGGACATGGATGGACTCGCCCTTCATCGGGGGACGGCGGCCGTCGACGCGGGCCACAATGTCGTGGCTCTTGCCGTCCAGCGTGGTGTGGCCGTAGACGTAGGCGTCGGCACCGAGTTCTTCGACGACGTCGACCTCAACCTGGAGACCTTCACCTGCGGCGACCTGCTCGAGGTCCTCGGGGCGTGAACCCAGGGTGACAGTGGCGCCGTGTGCTTCTTCGAGGATGTTGCGGGGAACCGGGTAGACGGTTCCGCCGAACTGGACGCCGCCGTCGACGACGGGGAGTTCCAGCAGGTTCATGGCGGGGGAGCCGATGAAGCCGGCGACGAAGACGTTCTTGGGCTTGTCGTAGAGGTTGCGCGGGGTGTCAACCTGCATCAGCAGGCCGTCCTTCAGCACAGCCACACGGTCACCCATGGTCATGGCCTCGACCTGGTCGTGGGTCACGTAGACGGTGGTGACGCCCAGACGGCGGGTCAGGGATGCGATCTGCGTACGGGTCTGGACACGGAGCTTGGCGTCCAAGTTGGAAAGCGGCTCATCCATGAGGAAGACCTGCGGGTTACGCACAATGGCGCGGCCCATGGCAACACGCTGGCGCTGACCGCCGGAGAGTGCCTTCGGCTTGCGGTCCAGGTACGGCTCGAGGTCAAGAAGCTTTGCTGCTTCGCGGACACGTTCGGCGCGCTCTTCCTTGCTGACGCCGGCGATCTTCAGTGCGAAGCCCATGTTGTCCGCAACCGTCATGTGCGGGTACAGCGCGTAGTTCTGGAAAACCATGGCGATGTCTCGGTCCTTCGGCGGAACGTCGGTGACATCGCGGTCGCCAATGAGGATACGGCCGGCGTTGACATCCTCAAGGCCTGCGAGCATGCGCAGCGAGGTGGACTTACCGCAACCGGAGGGTCCAACGAGGACCAGGAATTCGCCATCGGCGATGTCGATGTTGAGCTTATCGACGGCGGGCTTATCTGTGCCCGGGTACAGACGCGTAGCGTTATCAAAAGTAACTGTAGCCACAGTTATCAATCCCTTCACCGGCAGGTACGTGCCGGACGATCCGTTGTGAATGGTTCATATTTATTCAGTTGTCCACGGTTTTGCAGCCGTGTACTCCCCGGCCGAAGCCGAGGAGTATCGCATGACGCCGCACGGTGTCTGTGCGCCACATCACAAACAGAGTATGTCAGATTTTATGCAATGTGGTGCAAATGTTACGGAGGTCACATGTGAGATCCGTAACGGGAGAAGCCAACCTACGCGGGGCCGGAGACGGCCCGGGTCCGTTCCCTGAGCAGCGCTTCCAGCAGTTCGGCGATGTGCACCGGAGCCTCCACACGGAACTGCGCCTGGGTGAAGTCCAGCCCCACCTTCACGCCCACATCCCCCGGATAGAGCCGTCCGAGGGCGTCTTCATCGGTGGTGTCGTCGCCGGCGAAGACCACAGCCGTGGCGCCGGTCGCCTGGCGGAGGAAGGCCATGCCTTCGCCCTTGGAAGCGTGCACCACGGACGTCTCCAAGACGCGGTTTCCGTTCTTCAAGTAAACGTCAGGGCGGTCCTGCAGGACGGCCCGGGCGGCGGCGACGGCGTCTTCCGCCACATCGTCGGCAGCCAGCCGGGTGTGGAGCACCACTCCCGCCGGTTTGTCCTCCAGCAACGTGCCCGGTGCCTGCTCCACGATCTCTTCAAGGATGCGGCGGACATCCGCCAGTAGCGTCAGCTGTTCCGGGTCAAGGGTGAGTTCGGACGAGCCCGGTCCAAGCCATGCTTCGGCTCCGTGGCTGCCGATCAGCAGCGTCTCAGGCGGTGGCGAAGCGACCGCCCGGAGGCTGGCGAGGGCCCGCCCCGAGATGAGTGCCGTCGTCGTGCGCGGGAGGCCGGCAAGGCCGGCAAAGGCTGCAGCGGACCGGGGGAGCGGGCGGGCGTCCGCCGCGTGGTCAACCAGCGGGGAGATGGTTCCGTCGAAATCCATGGCCACGAGCAGGTGGTCGGTTGCGGCAACGTCCGTGAGGGCTGCCAGGAGTTCCGGCTGAAGGGTGAGGGGCGTCTTGCCCGGAGCGGCATCAGGTGTCATCGCGGACCACTTTCTCTTTGAGCGCTGCTAGGAAGTCTGCTGACCAGAGATCGACGTCGTGATCCAGGATCTGCTTGCGCATGGACCGCATCCGTCGGGAAGCCTCGGCCGGCTCCATGTCCACGGCCTTCATGATGGTGTCCTTGAGGCCGTCGATGTCATGCGGGTTCATCAGGAGAGCCTGTTTGAGCTGGTCCGCGGCTCCGGCGAATTCGCTGAGCACAAGGGCGCCGTCGTTGTTGGTGCGGGCGGTCACGTACTCCTTGGCCACCAGGTTCATGCCGTCCCGCAACGCGGTGACCAGCATGACGTCGGCCGCCAGGTAGAGAGCCACCATTTCGTCGATGGGGTAGCTGTGATGCAGATACCGCACCGCCGTGTTCTGCATGGTGTCGTAAGTGCCGTTGATGTGGCCCACGGTGCCTTCCACCTCTTCACGAAGGAGGCGGTACTGCTCCACCCGCTCCCGGCTGGGGCTCGCCACCTGGATCAGGGCCGCGTCCTCCACCGTGACCTTGCCGTCGGCCAGCAGCTCCTCATAGGCCTTGAGCCGGTGACGGATGCCCTTGGTGTAATCGAGGCGGTCGACGCCGAGGAGGATGGTCTTGGGATTGCCGAGGTCCCGGCGGATCTGATGGGCGCGCTCGATGATCTCGGGATTGCGGGCCAGCTCGCTGATCTGCTTGACGTCGATGGAGATGGGAAAGGCCTGCGCACGGGCGATGTGGGTGGTTCTGCCGTCCGGGCCCTTGACGTGCACCTGCTGCTGCTTGACGCTTGCACCCAGGAAGCGCCGGGCGGAACGCATGAAGTTGCCGGCATCGCTGCTGCGCTGGAAGCCCACCAGGTCCGCGCCCAGGAGGCCGTCAATAATTGCCTTGCGCCAGGGGAGCTGGGCGAAGATTTCCGGCGGGGGGAACGGGATGTGGTTGAAGAACCCGATCTTCAGGTCCGGGCGTGCTTCGCGGAGCATCTTTGGAACGAGCTGCAGCTGGTAGTCCTGGACCCAGACGGTGGCTCCGTGATCGGCGTGCCGTACCACGGCGTCGGCGAACCGCCGGTTGACCTTCCGGTAGGAGTCCCACCACGTGCGGTGGAACTCCGGCGGCGCGATCACATCGTGGTACAGCGGCCAGAGGGTGGCGTTGGAGAAGCCCTCGTAGAACAGCTCGACGTCGTCGTTGCTCAGCTGCACCGGGACCAGGTCCATGCCGCCATGGCTGAAGGGCTCGACGGTTTCATCCGGGGCGCCGTGCCAGCCCACCCAGGCACCGTCGGTCTTGGTCATCATCGGAGCCAGCGCGGTGACCAGGCCGCCCGGTGACCTGCGCCAGCCGTCCTCGCACCCGCCGTCCTCGGGCGCGCAGCGGTCAACCGGCAGCCGGTTGGACACGACCATAAAGTCATACAGTGCGGCTTCAGCGTGGCCGTCGCCCGGAGCGGGCTTCCCGTCAGCGGTTGCGTCGGGTTTTTCACGGTGCATAGTGTGCATTGGTGCCCCTTGGGTTGCTATTAGCTCAACGTCAACCCTAGTCGGACGGAATCTTCCCTGCTATTCATCCGTTGGGCAGGCTGACGGAAACTTGAAAGCGCAAGCTCTCAGGTTTCTCCCCTAAACTGAAAAAGTTGCCACTGACGTGGTCCGCACCTGGCCGATCGACACGAGGAACTGATGAGCGCCGCAAACGAACCCCGCAAGTCCAAAGCAGAACGCACTGCCGAGGCCCGCGAGAAAGCCCGTGAGATCCGTGAGGCGCAGCTGAAGAAGGACAAGCGCAACAAGCTCCTCATCGGCTGGGGCATCGTGGTGGCCGTCGTGGCCATCCTCGCCATCGTTGCCCTGGTGGTCAGTGCCAACATCCGGAACAACGCTCCGGTCGCGGACGAAGGTCCCACGCCGGCCAACGGCAACATCCACGGCGGTGTGACGCTGCTGGCCAACTCCGAGGTTGCCAAGTCCGACCCGGCGACGGTCAACGTGAAGGATGTTCCGGCCAAGCCGGAAACACCGCCCGCGGAGGTAACGGCTCCCGGCGCCGAGGCCGAAGCGGGCAAGCCCGTGAAGGTGGTCGTCTACATCGACTTCATCTGCCCCGTCTGCAAGCGCTTCGAAACCACGTATAACGAGCAGCTGACCAGCCTCCGCAACGAAGGCAAGATCTCGCTGGAGTACAGGCCGCTCGGCTTCCTGGACCAGCAGTCAACCACCAACTACTCCTCCCGCGCGGCCAACGCCGCAGCCTGCGTGGTCAACGAATCGCCGGAAAAGTACTCCGACTTCCTGAACATGCTCTTCGACAAGCAGCCGGCCGAAGGCAGCGCGGGCCTGTCCGATGACGAGCTGAAGAAGATGGCCACGGACGTGGGTGCCAAGAGCATCGATTCCTGTGTGGAAGAGAAGAAATACCGGCCATACGTCAAGGTGGCAACGCAGGAAGCTGCGGCCATCGGCGTGAGCGGTACTCCGAGCGCCTTCGTGGACGGCAAGCAGTGGGGCAAGGGCGACTCCGCCAACACCGACCTGATCCCGTTCATCCAGGCCGCTATGGACGCCAAGGGCTAGCAGCGGCCTTGCCCGCGCAGCAGTGCAGCGGCCCGGTTCCGGAAGTATCCGGAACCGGGCCGCTGCCGTTTTTACCGCGGGGCGTCCTTGGGCTAACCTTATCTAGCACCGCATCTTGTACCGCACGATGCGCCTGATCCGTCAGGCAGAAACAGGGCAGGCCTCCTTAGCTCAGTTGGCCAGAGCACCGCTCTTGTAAAGCGGGGGTCGTCGGTTCGAATCCGACAGGGGGCCCTTCAACCCCTCCTTTCCGGCAATTTTGCTTGGAATGGAGGGGTTTTTTCATGCCCGACGGCTTCGTCAAGTGTCACCCCTGCCTCCGCCTACGAGTCGTCGTCTATCTTCCCGAGCAGGTCCTTGGCAGCCTTGGCGATTTCATCATGGTCATATTGCGCCGCCCGGCTTTCCAGGGAAACCACGGCACAACGGTGGACCTTCTTGAAATCGCCAAAAGGAAAACTGACGCTGCCCTTGGTGCCTTCGGACTCGTCCGGGTCGAGGCCCAGATGCCACTTGGAGAATTCTGGGAAGCCGTGCTTTTCGATGAAGGCATTCTCCTGGTCGGCCGACGGTGCATGCTCGCTCCAGTCATCCCGGGTGTCGCGGACAACTTTCCCGTCCTTCACGAGCCTGCGGGCGTGGTCCAGGGCCTTCTTGTTGAGCTTCGTGGCCATGTCAAACCTCCGGGATCTCGGATCTGTTGTCCCTCAAGGCTAAAACCGCCGATCACGGGCCGCCAGAGCCCCGGCTGTCAGATGTAACGCCGCGGAGACTGCGGCGAAACGTGCCCACAACATGACCCGCCTACCTTGGGCGTATGACAACACGCCTGCCCGCCCGAATAGCCTCCTGGTTCGAGGCGCGGCCCATGCCGGCCACAGCGCCCGGTCCGGACCCCAGCGCCTGGGAACAGGGCAATGAGGCCATCGCCGATGTGACCAGGTGGGGCTGGCTCCCGGCGCTTAGCGGGGTGTCCATCGCAGCCGATCATGCCGCGAGAGCACACGGCCAAACGGCGGGTGCGGCCGGCGAGGGCTAGCCGCCGGACTGCTGCTCGCGGCCTCCGGTAGCACTGCGTGGCGACGTAATTTGTCGGGTTGGGCACACTTTGCTTCAACTACCGGCATAATGACCTAAACTGCTTCACTGAGGTGCCTGAAATGGCGCTGCGCAGCAACGAAAGTGAACCACGCAATGGCTACCGATTACGACGCCCCACGCAAGACAGAAGAAGAGTCTCCCGCTGAATCGCTGGAGGCCCTTCAGGCGTCCCGCAGCGGCGGAGCCCAGACCGCCGTGATCGACGTTGACGAGAACGACACGGCCGAGGGCATTGACCTTCCCGGTGCGGACCTGTCCGGCGAAGAGCTCACGGTCACTGTTGTTCCCGAGCAGTCCGATGAATTCACCTGCTCCTCCTGCTTCCTGGTCCGTCACCGGTCCCAGGTTGCACGCGAAAAGAACGGCATGAAGTACTGCCGCGACTGCGAAGGCTAGGCAACTTTCCGGCCCGCCACAACTTCACAGCAAGGCATAACGAGGCGCCGGCAGCCCGAAAAGGGCGGCCGGCGCCTCGCTGCATCCGCAGAAGTTAACTCCACCGCCGCCGTCGTTATCCGACATCACGGAACCACGCCCAAAATCCCCCCGAAGGCTTCCGAACAGCGGGAAAACCACCGCCGCAAACATCGTCCCGTAACCTGCGCCAGGGCTGGCTAACAGTTGGGCGCCGAACGGATTTCGACCCTCGTTTTCGCCTGCACCGACTCCTACGCTTGAGGTATCTCATCACTTCCGAGGGTGGCTCAAAATGAAGAAATTTCAAGTATGGCTGGCGGCAATCCTGATGGCGGCCGGACTCGGCCTTGTGGCCCCGGCGCCGGCATCCGCCTCCTACTGCGGGCTGGTGTGGGGATCGTTGGAGAAATCCGAGGCGGCCATGAGTACCGGAAAGGTCACCGATGTCCGGACGGGGCAGCACTACTGCTTCGACCGCCTGGTGGTTGACCTCAACGGGCCCGTGGAGGGTTACACCGCACGGTATGTCCCCACAGTGGTGCAGGACGGTTCCGGGTTCCCGGTTCCCCTGCGCGGGCGGGCATTCCTCCAGATCACCGCCACTGCGGCGGCTTATGACGACGGCGGCAACTCCACGTACAACCCGGCCGACAAGAATGAACTGACCAACGTTGGCGGCTACCAGACCTTCCGCCAAGTGGCCTGGGCGGGGAGTTTCGAAGGTTACTCGACCATCGGCCTTGGTGTCCGTGGACGGCTTCCCTTCAGGGTATTCACCCTGGACGGGCCGGGGGCGGGATCACGCCTGGTGGTTGACGTTGCACACTACTGGTGACCTGCACTAGCCAAACGCACTGCAGGCCCCGCTCCGGATCCTCCGGGGCGGGGCCTGCAGCCGTGTGGGTCCTCAACGCGGTGGCTGCGGGGATCCCTTACTCGGGCACCACCAGGGCCGGGGTGTCCTTGCGGATGGTTTCGCCGCGGAAGAACCCGGGCTGCAGCCTGGCCATAATGAGCATGAACACGGCGCCGAGGGCGAGGATGCCGACGCCTAGGACGAACACCAGTCCCACGCCGAAGATCTCGGACCCGCTGCCGAACTCCGGCGCCCAGCTGTCCGCCGCCGTCTGCAGGAATACCACCAGGAGGCCCAGTCCGCCCAACAGCGGGCAGAGCAGCCGCAGCATGAAGTGGCGGAAGCTGCTGAACACGCTCTCACGGAAGTACCAGACGCACGCGAACGCCGTCAGCCCGTAGTAGAAGCAGATCATTAGCCCGAGGCCGAGGATGGTGTCGTTGAGGACGTTTTCGCTGACCACGTGCATGATCGCGTAGAACCCTGCCGAGAGGACGCCCGCCGCGACGGTGGCGAAGCCCGGCGTCGCAAACTTCTTGCTCAGGTGGCTGAAGGGCTGGGGCAGGGCACCGTAGTGGGCCATGGCCAGGAGGCTGCGGGACGGCGAGGTGAACGTGGACTGCAGCGAAGCCGCCGAGCTGGACAGGACGGCCAGGGACATCAGGATGGCGAAGGGGCCCATGATCGGGGAGGCCAGCGCCGTGAAGATGTTGGCGTGGTTCTCCTCGTTGTTCAGGCCGACGCCCTCGGTGCCCACCCCGGCGAACATCATGGTTGCGATGGTCACCAGCAGGTAGATTCCCAGGACCACGACGGCGGTGAGGGTGCCGGCAATGCCTGCGGTCTTCTTGCCGTTGGCCGTTTCCTCGTTCACGGTGAGGCACACGTCCCAGCCCCAGTATACGAAGATGGACAGCGAAATCCCGGCGGCAATCTGCCCGAAGGTTTCGATCTTGGTGACGTCAAACCATTCCCAGCTGAACGGGATGGAGGTTTCCGAGGAAGACCAGTTGGCGAACGCCATGGCGACGAACAGTCCGAGCACCAGCAGCTGGAAGCCCACCAGGCCGTACTGCACGATCTTGGTGGTGTGCAGCCCGCGGTAGCTCACCCAGACGGCAAGCGCCACGAAGACAATGCACGTTGCCACGTTGAGGGGTTTGTTGGCGGCGAGGTCCGCCAGTTCCGGCGCCCCCGTGAGCTGGGCGAGGAACAGGTAGAAAAAGTCCACCGCCACGGCGGCCAGGTTGGACAGCACGATGATGTTCGCCGCGAGGAGTCCCCAGCCTCCCATCCAGCCCACCCACGGGCCGAAGGCCTTGGTGACCCAGGTGAACGTGGTGCCGCTGTCCGGCGAGTCAGCGTTGAGCTCCCGGTAGGCCAGGGACACCAGGATCATGGGAATGAAGCCGATCAGGAAGATGACAGGCAGCTGCAGCCCGGCCTCGTTCACCGTAGGCCCGAGGGCGCTGGTCAGTGTGTAGGCCGGGGCAATCGTTGAAATGCCAAGGACGACGACGGCGAGGAGGCCCAGCTGCCCGCCCTTCAGTCCTTTTCCGGTGATGCCGTGCGGCGTGCCGGGAGCATCGACGCCGGTGGAACTTGCGCCGGCTGCCCCGGCGCCGGCTGTGCCGGTCTCGGAGCTGTTGCGGATGGTTTGGGTCATGTCCGTCCCTTTCTGGGAATCAGCACGGTTCTAGGAAGCAGCAGGCTGCTGCTGGGTGATGCAGTGGATGCCGCCGCCCCGCGCGAACAGCTCGCGGGCGTCGATGCCCACGATCCGGCGCCCAGGGTAGGCGTCGGCAAGGATCCGAAGGGCCTTTTCGTCGTTGGGGTCCGAGAAGGTGCAGGCGATGACCCCGCCGTTGACCACCAGGTGGTTGATGTAGCTGTAGTCCACGAATCCTTCGTCGTCCGTGAGCACGACAGGTGCGGGAACTTCGATGATGTTCCACTCCCGGCCCGCCGCGTCTCGCGTAGTGGACAGGAAACTGATGATCTCGCGGCTGACCTCGTAATCGGGGTGCCCGGGGTCCTGCTGGGAATGGACCAGCAGCGTGCCCGGGGAGGGGCTGGCAGCCACGATGTCCACATGGCCCCGGGTTCCGAACCGCTCCGAGTCCCTGGTGAGGCCGCGGGGCAGCCAGACGGTGTGCGTGGCGCCGATGGTCCGGGCGAGCTCGGCCTCCACCTCCGCCTTGGACAGTCCGGGGTTGCGGCCCGGGTCCAGCTGCACGGTTTCGGTGACCAGCACGGTGCCCTCGCCGTCCACGTGGATGCCGCCGCCCTCGTTGACCAGGGACGAGGGGACGTGGCGGGCTCCGGACCGGCCGGCGACCTCCGCACCGATCAGCGAATCCTTGTCCCAGCGGGCCCAGTCCTGTCCGCCCCAGCCGTTGAAGACCCAGTCGACCGCGCCGAGGCGCCCTGCTTCGTCCAGCACGAACGTCGGGCCGATGTCCCGCATCCAGGCGTCGTTGAGGTCCGCGGTGAGAACCTCTACGGCCGGATCCAGGTAGCGCGCGGCGGTGTCGACGTCGTCGGGGGTCACCACCACGGTGACCGGCTCAAATTCGACGGCGGCATTGGCGACGGCGGCCCAGACGGATCGCGCTGCGTGGGCTTCTTCTTCCGTGTCACCGAGGGCGTACCCGCCGGTGGGGAACGCCATCCAGATGCGCTCCTGCGGCGCCGTCTCGGCGGGCATGCGCCAGCGGCTCATGCGGTCACCTCGTGGTAAGTGGGTGCTTCGCCACCGAGCGGCTCGCTGCGGCGGACGGGTTCCGTGAGCCGGCCGTAAGTGTCGGGGCGCCGGGTAGCAAGGAACGGGAACAGCGTGAGCCAGTCCTTGCGCTGGTCCAGGTCCAGGTCGGCGACGAGGACGGCGGATTCGTCGCGGGGAGCCTGCGCCAGGATCCGGCCGTAGGGGTCCGAGATGAACGAGGAACCGTAGAAGTTCAGCGTCCCCTCACTTCCCCAGCGGTTCGGCGCCACCATGAACAGGCCGTTGGCGATGCCGTTGCCGACGATCACCTGCTGCCAGAGCGGCTGGGTGTCAAAGTCCGGGTGGTCCGGCTCGGAGCCGATGGCTGTGGGGTACACCAGTATTTCCGCGCCGCCCAGGGAATACAGGCGCGCGAGTTCCGGGAACCATTCGTCCCAGCAGGTGGGCATGCCCAGCCGGGCGCCGCCCAGTTCGGCAGGGGAGTGGACCTCGTAGGCGTCCTCCACGGCCGGGCCCTGGCGGAAGAACTTGTCCTCGTAGTAGCCGGCGGTCACCGGGATGTGGAGCTTGTGGGTCCGGGCCAGCAGTTCACCCTCGGGGGATACCAGGATGGACGTGTTCAGTCCCAGGCCGTCGTCCGAGCCGTCCGGGTTCTCCGCACGCTGGTACAGGGAAGCATGGATGCAGATGGCGTGCCGGCGGGCGGCCTCAGCGGCGAAACGGAAGGTGGGGCCGGTGAGCAGCTCCTCGGCGAGGTCCGACGGGCGGGGGCGTGCGGCCCAGGAGCGTGACGTGTCGTTTTCGGGGAGGGTGTCCGCCGGGTAACGGGAGAGCGTGAGTTCCGGCAGGAAGACAACAGTGGCCCCCAGCCGGGCTGCGCGTCCGATGCCCTCGTCCAGTTCTGCGCGGAGTTCCGCGGCGTCGGCGTGCCAGCGGTGCTGAACCACTCCGATCCTCAGCGCAGGACGCGCCGAGGGCTGGGTCCGCGCGAGGGAAACAGGCGGTGTAAGGCAGGTGATTTCAATCATGGTGAATACTCCAGTGAGACGGCGGTCACTAAATGAATGACGTTCATTTAGTATCCACGCCAGGCCGCCGCATGGCAAGGAAAAAATGAACAAACATCATTTTGTTAAGCCCGGCGCGAGAATCGGTGGCGCCGCTGTTTCGGCTGGGATAGTTTCGAATTACCCGAGAAACCGCTGACACCAGGAGGATCAATGAAGGCATCACCGACGCTGACCAATAATCTGCAGGCTGTGCTCGCGGACCTTATTGAACTGCACATCCAGGGCAAGCAGGCGCACTGGAACATCGTGGGAACGAACTTCCGTGACCTTCACCTGCAACTGGATGAAATCATCGACGCCGCACGGAACTTTGCCGATGACATGGCCGAGCGCATGCGCGCGCTCCATGCCCTGCCGGACGGCCGCAGTGCCACCGTGGCGGAAACCACCAGCCTCGCCCAGTTCCCGCAGGGCCTGATCAGCACCAAGGACGCCGTTGACCGCATCGTGGCCGCCCTTGAGGCCGCTGTGGGCACCATGCGCAAGGTCCACGACGAGGTTGATGAGGAAGATCCCACCACCGCGGACCTGCTTCACGAGTTCATTGCCAAGCTCGAGCAGTACGCCTGGATGGTGGGCGCGGAGAACATGAAGGTCTCGGCCAGCGTGACCACTCCCGACAGCAAGTAACCCCCGCGGCACGATAACGCCGCAGGAAAAAGGGTTGCGACGCCCTTATTCGCTCGCAGCCGCCAGGGAAGCCCGGCACCGGATCATCCGGTGCCGGGCTTCCCTTTTGCCGGGCTGGCCTTTATCGAATAGGGCTGACTGCTACTTCGCCTTGGGTACTCCGCGGAGTACGACGGCGACCAGGACCGCCGCCCCTGCCATCAGCCCCAGCGCAATGGACGCCGTCACGTGGACGCCCGAATCAAACGCCACCCGGGCGGCGGATGTCAGGGCGTCCGCCAGCGGGGCCGGCAGCGAGTGGGCCAGCTCGACTGCCCCGGTCAGCGTTTCGCGGGCCTGGGCGACGTCGTGGGCAGCGCCGCCGGTCCCCGACATGCTGATGCCCTCCGGCATAACCAGGTTCCGCTGATAGGACGCAGTGAGGATCGAGCCAAGGATGGCTGTGCCAAGCAGTGAGCCAATCTCATAGCCTGTTTCCGATATGGCGGCCGCCGCGCCCGACTTTTCCGGCGGGACGGCCCCCAGGATCAGGTCGTTGGAGATGGTTTCAGCCGCGCCCACGCCCAGGGCAAGGATCAGGAGGGCGCCCAGCAGGAGGGCCGGGCCGCCTGAATGATCCCCAAAGGCCACCACGAAGTAGCCTGCCGCACTGAGCGACAGGCCCCCGGCGACCACGAAGCCGGGCCGTACCTTCCGCACCAGCGGCACCACGAGCAATCCGGCCGCCACGGTGGCAATCAGGCCCGGGATCATGGCTATTCCGGATTCCGTCGGGCGCTGGCCTTCCAGCAGCTGGAGGTGCTGGGCAAGGAAAAGAATGAAGCCGTTGAACGAAAACAGCGCCAGGACGTTGGCCGTTATGGCCGTGCTGAAAATCCTGTTCCCGAAGAGGCTCACGTCCAGCAGCGGGCTCCGGAGCCTTTTCTGGCGCCGGACGAAGACATAGCCCATCAATAGCCCGAAGGCGATGATCGTGGCGGGTGCGACCCCGAATCCCTCGGTGGCAAGCGACTTGATGCCGTAGACCACAGGAACCATCGTCAGCAGGGACAGGGCGATGCTGGCGATGTCCGCCGTGCCGGGCCGGGGGTCCCTGGACTCGGGAATGAAAACAGGGCCGAAGGCCAGGATGGGCAGCATGATGGGCACTGCCACCAGGAGGATGGCGCCCCACCAGTACTGCTCCACGAGCCAGCCGCCGAAGATCGGCCCCAGTGCGGCACCACCCGAGAATCCTGCCGCCCAGATGGCGATGGCAAGCCGCCGCCGGTTGGGGTCGGGGAAAATGTTGCGGATCAGGGACAGGGTGGATGGCATCAGCATCGCACCGAAAAAGCCCAGAGCCGCGCGTCCGGCGATGAGCCATTCCGCGCTGGGAGCGAAGGCGGTGGCTGCCGACACCGCGGCAAAGCCCGTGCTGCCGATCAGGAGGAGCCGGCGGCGGCCGATCCGGTCGCCAAGACTCCCCATGGCCACGAGGAGCCCGGCGAGGACCAGCGGATAGGCGTCCACGATCCAGAGCAGTTGAACGCCGCTGGGTTCCAGGCTGCGGGCGATCGCCGGCAGCGCGAACGTCAGGGCGGTGTTGTCGACGGCGACCAGGAGGACCGGAAACATCAGCAGCCCGAGGGCCAGCCATTCACGTCCCGGCTTCGGGGTGCCAAGCTGCCGGCCAGCCGGCTGCCTGCCGGCAGGCTGGTGCGCGGCGAGGTCCTGCGTGGCCGGCGTCGAAGGTGAAGAGAAGGTTCCCATGTAATAACTGTACCGTCTGGACGGTATAGTTAAGAAATGAGCCCGGGCCACCGGGCATGATAGGAACCATGGCCAGAAAACCTGTTGCACGCGAGGCCGTGCTGGACGCCTTTGAATCCCTCCTGATTGAAGTGGGCGAACGTGCCGCCACCCTGGATGCCGTGGCGAGGCGGGCCGGCGTTTCCAAAGGCGGACTCCTGTACCACTTCCCGAACAAGGAGGCCATGATCTCGGCGCTCCTGGAGCGCATGGACCGGCTGGTCGCGGAGGATGTTCAAATCATGGCAAACGCTCCAGAAGGGGCGGCGGTGCACTTCATCAAAGCCTCCCTCTGGGCCGACACTCCGCTGGACCGGGTCTTCGTGGCCGCCACTAGGCTGGCCGAAGTGGCCCACGAGGAAACGCTGCACCGATTCGCTGCCGTTCAGGGCGCCTGGTTGGGGCTGCTGGCCGGGGACGTCGGCCCGGCGATGGCCAAGGCCGTGCTCTACATGGGCGATGGACTGTATTTCAATGCCATGCTCGCCAGCGGTCCCGGCGCCTCGCCGCCCGAAATGAGCGGCGACGTCGACAGCCTCCTGGCCGCCGTCGAACGCCTCCGCGGCTGAGCGCCTCGCGGCTGCCGAACCCGCCGTTCAGGCCCGCCGTTCCGGAGGTGCGTAACGCGGCGCCGGCGTGGCCCCCGGAGTTTGCAGACGCGTCTCCGGCGTAGGACAATGGACGCTGTGACTGTTGTCACCGCAAACTAAATATGCCTTTGATCTGCGGCGGGAGAGTTCTGCAAGTAGGTACAAGCAGGCGCCGTAGGAGCAAATCCTCCCCAGGAATCTCTCAGGCCCATGTACCGCCGCGGCAAGGCAACTCTGGAAAGCAGCAGGCTGTCCGTCCCGCGTCCCAACCCTGTTGAGGCGCGGAACGATGACATGCTGTGCTCACCGACGGTGCAAGCGGACCCATGCGAAAGCACGGCTCCGCGGAAACTCTCAGGTCCAATACAGAGTGGGGAGGAACCCGAATCGATGTGGCGTACCCTGCGCCGCCTTAGTTATGGAGTTCCTTGTGACTGTCAATTCAGCCTCCACTTCCTTCGTTGACCGCCATATTGGCGCGCGCCGCGAAGCCGACGTCGACGCGATGCTCAAGGCTGTCGGCTACGACACCGTTGACTCGCTGGTGGACACGGCCGTTCCGAAGGATATCCGGCAGGATTCGCCGCTGGAGCTCACTGCGGCCCTCAGCGAAGTGGAAACCCTGACCGAGCTGCGCAAGCTTGCCGCCAAGAACAAGACTGCCGTGCAGATGATCGGCCAGGGCTACTACGACACGGTCACCCCGCCGGTCATCCGCCGCAACATCCTCGAAGCGCCGGCCTGGTACACGGCCTACACTCCCTACCAGCCCGAGATCTCCCAGGGCCGGCTCGAAGCACTCCTGAACTTCCAGACCATGGTGCAGGACCTGGTGGGGCTTCCCATCGCCAACGCGTCGCTGCTGGACGAAGCCACCGCCGTGGCAGAGGCCGTGCTGATGATGCGCAGGGCAAATAAGTCCGTAGGACAAAACGCCGCCGCCCGCGACGGCAAGACCGTCCTGGATGCCGACTGCCTCCCGCAGACTATCGCGATCGTCAAGGGCCGCGCGGAAGCGCTCGGCTTCGAGGTTGAGGTTGCCGACCTGTCCAAGGGACTGCCCGACGGCGTCATCAACGGCGTCGTGCTCCAGCAGCCGGGTGTTTCCGGGCGTGTGTTCGACCACTCCGAGGTCATCAAAGCCGCGAAAGAACGCGGCGCGCTGGTGACCGTCGCCGCCGATCTCCTGGCCCTGACCCTCATCACGCCTCCCGGTGAACAGGGCGCCGACATCGCCGTCGGGTCCGCCCAGCGCTTCGGTGTTCCGCTGTTCTATGGCGGCCCCCACGCCGCCTACATGGCTGTCCAGAAGGGCCTCGAGCGCTCCATGCCGGGCCGTCTGGTGGGCGTCTCCAAGGACTCCACCGGACTCCCGGCCTACCGGCTTGCCCTGCAGACCCGTGAGCAGCACATCCGCCGCGAGAAGGCCACGTCCAACATCTGCACCGCGCAGGCCCTGCTGGCCATCGTTGCGTCCATGTACGCCGTCTACCACGGCCCCGAAGGCCTGAAGGCGATCGCGGAGACTGTCCACGGCCACGCCCGTACCCTCGCCACTTCCCTGAAGGCCGCCGGCCTGGCCGTCCAGCACACCAGCTTCTTCGACACCGTCACCGTTTCCGTCCCGGGCAAGGCAGCGGACATCCTCGCTGCCGCCGAAGCCAAGCGCATCAACCTGCGCGGAATCGACGCCGACACTGTGGGCATCTCAACTGATGAGGCAACCACCGAAGCCGTTGTGGCAGATGTGCTGGCCGCCTTCGGCGCGCCTGTCGCAGACGCCGGCTCTGACCCGGCCGCCGGCTTCGGCCTGGAGGCCGCCGTCGAACGCTCCTCCGAGTACCTGCAGCACCCGGTCTTCCACACCCACCGCTCCGAAACGCAGCTCCTGCGGTATGTCCGGAAGCTCTCGGACCGTGACCTCGCGCTGGACCGGACCATGATCCCGCTGGGCTCGTGCACCATGAAGCTGAACGCCACGGCCGAGATGGAAGCCATTTCCTGGCCGGAGTTCGCGTCCATCCACCCGTTCGCTCCGGATTCCCAGACCGAGGGCTGGCGTGAACTCATCGCCGACCTCGAGGCCCAGCTGACCGAGATCACCGGCTACGACCAGGTGTCCATCCAGCCCAACGCCGGATCCCAGGGCGAGCTTGCCGGCCTGCTGGCCATCCGCGGCTACCACCTGTCCCGCGGCGACGAGCAGCGCAACGTCTGCCTGATCCCGGCGTCGGCGCACGGCACGAACGCGGCCTCGGCCGTCCTGGCCGGCATGAAGGTGGTTGTGGTAGCCACGGCGGCCGACGGCACCATCGACCACGGGGACCTGAACGCCAAGATCGAGCTGCACAAGGACGCACTGTCCGCGATCATGATCACCTACCCGTCCACCCACGGCGTGTACGACGCTGACGTCAGGGAAGTCTGCGACGCCATCCACGCAGCCGGCGGGCAGGTGTACATTGACGGCGCCAACCTCAACGCGCTCGTCGGCCTGGCCCAGCCCGGCAAGTTCGGCGGCGACGTGTCCCACCTGAACCTGCACAAGACCTTCTGCATTCCGCACGGCGGCGGCGGCCCGGGCGTGGGCCCGGTCGCAGCCAAGGCGCACCTGGCTCCGTTCATGCCGGGCAACGCGGCTGATCCGGCCAACGGCGCGGACGGCACCCCCATCTCGGCCTCCAAGTACGGATCCGCCGGTGTGCTGCCCATCTCCTGGGCCTACGTGAAGCTGATGGGCGGCCGTGGCCTCACCGACGCCACCAAGTCCGCGCTGCTCGCTGCCAACTACGTTGCAGCCCGCCTCAATGATTTCTTCCCGGTCCTGTACACCGGTGAGGGCGGCCTTGTGGCGCACGAGTGCATCCTGGACCTGCGGGAGCTGACGGCCAAGACCGGCGTCACCGCCGAGGACGTGGCCAAGCGCCTGATCGACTACGGCTTCCACGCCCCCACCCTGGCCTTCCCCGTGGCCGGCACCCTGATGGTGGAGCCCACTGAGTCCGAGGACCTGGCAGAGATCGACCGGTTCATCACCGCGATGATCTCGATCCGCGCGGAAATCGATCAGGTGGCACACGGTGACTTCACCCTCGCGGACAGCCCGCTGCGCAACGCGCCGCACACGGCCGCCGCCGCGATCAGCACGGACTGGAACCGCGGCTACCCGCGCGAGCAGGCTGTGTTCCCGGTGCACTCCCTGAAACAGGACAAGTACTTCCCGCCCGTCGGCCGGATCGACGGCGCCCTGGGTGACCGCAACCTGATCTGCTCCTGCCCGCCCCTCGAAGCATTCGAGGAAAACACAGACTTCGAAAACTAAGGAAGCCTCCTATGCCTGAGAACTACACAGCACTCCACGAAGAGCACAAGAAGCTCGGCGCTTCCTTCACCGACTTCGGCGGCTGGCAGATGCCCCTCAAGTACAGCTCCGAACTGGCAGAGCACCACGCCGTCCGCAAGTCCGCGGGCATCTTCGACCTCTCCCACATGGGCGAAGTCTGGGTGACCGGCCCCGATGCCGCGGCCTTCCTCGACTATGCCCTGGTGGGCAAGATTTCGGCGATGGCCGTCGGCAAGGCCAAGTACTCGCTGATCTGCAACGAGGAGGGCGGCATCATTGACGACCTCATCACCTACCGTCGGCCCGCTCCGGCGGAGGCCGGACAGGACAGCACTGACAGGTTCCTCGTGGTGCCGAACGCCGGCAACGCCAAGGTGGTGGCCGATGCCCTGGCTGAGCGGGCTGCAGGCTTCGACGTTGTCGTCGACGACGTTTCGGCAGCCACTTCGCTGATCGCCGTCCAGGGTCCCAAGGCCGAAGGCATCCTGCTCCGCCTGGTTCCCGCGGCGCAGCACGAGCTGGTCACCGGCCTGAAGTACTACGCCGCTGTCGAGGTTCCCTTTATGGTGGCCGGACGCAGCACCGACCTCCTGCTGGCCCGCACCGGTTACACCGGCGAGGACGGTTTCGAGATCTTCGTGGAGAACGACGACGCCGCCCCCCTCTGGCAGGCCATCGTCGCCATCGCGGACGAAGGGGAGCTGACGCCTGCCGGCCTGGCCTCCCGCGATTCGCTCCGGCTGGAGGCCGGCATGCCGCTGTACGGCAACGAACTCTCCATCGACGGCGACCCGTTCGCCGCCGGCCTGGGACCCGTCGTCGCGCTTTCCAAGGAAGGCGACTTCGTGGGCAAGGCGGCACTGGCAGCCAAGAAGGAAGCCGGCGCAGGATCAACCAGCGGCCGCAAGCTTGTGGGCCTCAAGGGCCTCGGACGCCGTGCCGGCCGTGGCCACTACCCGGTCCTCAAAGACGGCAACGTCGTAGGCGAAGTGACCTCCGGCCAGCCCAGCCCGAGCCTCGGCTACCCGGTCGCGATGGCCTACGTCGATGTCGAGTTCACCGAGCCCGGCACCGCCCTGGACATCGACCTCCGGGGCAAGGCGGAGGCGTTCGAAGTGGTCGCACTGCCTTTCTACAAGCGCGCTAAGTAGTCCCTGCTCCGGCCGGGGCCGTGGCTGGCCCCGGGAGCGTTTGGCCCCGTCGGGGCTGACATCCTCCGCGTGCTCGGTCGCGTAGACGCCCGCTGGGCGGACGTGACGCTCCCTTAGACGCACGCTTCCGGATGCCAGCCCCGAAGGGGGCCGGCAGCTCATCTTTTGGACAAACGGACAAGGCAAGACCGCTTTGGCTTCCCGCCTTCGCAAGCCAAGGTGCTGGGGGATGGACCGCCTGCCGCAGGTGGGTTCTGGTACCTCGACAAGCTCGATCATTGGGGGTTGAGCTTGTTGAAACGCTTGCAACCAACTTGGGGCTGGGACCTAGTGATTTGAACGGCCAGGTTTCTTTTCGGAGAAAGCACTGGCATTAGGCGGCGGGGAAGTGGATTCCGGAAGCGTGCGTCCAAGGGAGCGTCGCGTCCGCTCAGCGGGCGCCTTCGCGAGCGAGCACGCGGAGGAATTCGGTTTCCTGTCGCTGTACGGAACCAACAGATTTCAAACGTAAGGAAAAAACATGGCAAAAGTTGCCCTTGAACTGCAGTACTCCGACGAGCACGAGTGGGTTGCGCGCGAGGCCGGGAACCTTGTGTCCATCGGTATCTCCGCCGTGGCCACCGATGCCCTGGGCGACATCGTGTATGTGGACCTGCCCGAGGTCGGTTCCGCGGTGACCGCGGGGGAGACCTGCGGTGAGGTGGAGTCCACCAAGTCCGTTTCGGATTTGTACTCCCCGGTGACCGGCGAGGTCACGGAGATCAACCCCGCCGTCGTCGACGATCCGGCCCTGATCAACAGCGATCCGTACGGCGCCGGCTGGCTCTTCAAGGTGGCTGCCGAGTCCGAGGGGCCGCTCATGTCGGCCCAGGAATACGCGTCCAAGAACGGCGGCGAGCTGTGAGCGGGGCAGGTGCCGCAGGCACCGCAACGGCGGCTTTCGAGCAGGTGGTCTCCGCGAGCCTGGACGCTGACCTGTCTGTGCTGGATCCGGAGATCGCGGCGAAGATCGACGACGAACTGGGCCGCCAGCGCACCGGTCTGGAGATGATCGCCTCGGAGAACCACACGGCCGCGGCGGTGATGCAGGCGCAGGGTTCGGTGCTGACGAACAAGTACGCCGAGGGGTACCCGGGCAAGCGGTACTACGGCGGCTGCGAGCACGTTGACGTGATCGAGCAGCTGGCCATCGACCGGGTCAAGGCCCTGTTCGGGGCCGGGTTCGCGAACGTGCAGCCGCACTCCGGCGCGCAGGCGAACGCCTCGGTGATGCACGCGCTGATCAAGCCCGGCGACACGATCATGGGCCTGAACCTGGCGCACGGCGGGCACCTGACCCACGGCATGAAGATCAACTTCTCCGGCCGGCTGTACAACGTGATCCCGTACCAGGTCCGGGAAGAGGACCACCGGATCGACATGGCCGAGGTCGAACGCCTGGCACAGGAGCACAAACCTCAGCTGATCGTTGCCGGCTGGTCCGCGTACGCCCGGCAGCTGGACTTCGCCGAGTTCCGCCGGATCGCCGATTCGGTGGGGGCGTACCTGATGGT
>NZ_JBFBEY010000039.1:0-27560 GCF_040683875.1 Arthrobacter sp. NPDC093128 | reverse complement strand
TCCCGGGTCGCCCGGCGCTGGATCGAGGGGATCGACCAGGACGGGTCCGAACCGTCGGAGGAAGAACTCCGCCGCCGCCAGGGTGTGTTCCTCCGCCAGACCCGCCGCGGCCTGCAGCACATCGAAATCTTCGCGACCCCGGACCAATGCGAACCCCTCCTGACCGTGATGAACACTGCCACCAACCCCCGCACCCGCGAGTTGGACGGCGCGGGCGCCGCGCCCGATGAAGCCCTGGACCTGCGGACCCGCCCGCAGCGGCTCCTCGACGGCCTGGTCGGCGCCTGCAAAGCAGCCCTCACCGCCGGAGGTCTGCCGGCGGCGGGCGGGCTGAAGCCCCAGGTCATGGTCACCATCGACTACCGCGACCTGCTGGACCGCCTCGAACACACCACCGAAGCCACCAGCATCCCCGGCATCCCCGGCACAGGCTCGTTCGCGTTCACCGGGCCGGTCAACGCCTCCACGGTCCGGAAGATCGCCTGCGATGCCGACATCATCCCGGTCCTGCTCGGCAGCGAAGGACGCATCCTGGACATCGGCCGCACCACCAGGATCTTCCCTCCCCACATCCGCAAAGCCATCACCGCCCGCGACCAAGGCTGTGCCTTCCCCGGCTGCACGATCCCGGCCCCCTGGTGCGAAGCCCACCACATCACCTACTGGTCGCATGGCGGGAGCACGAGCACGGACAACGGAACCCTGCTGTGCTCCCATCACCACCACCTCATCCACAAGGAACAATGGACCATCCAGGTAATAACCGGCGTGCCCTGGTTCATCCCGCCACCCCACATCGACCCGCGCCAAAAACCCCAACGCAACAACTACTTCAGGCTCGAATGACACAGCTCTCGAATGACGTAGTTTGGGAACGGCATGCCTTCACCGCGCCACGTTCCAGATCGGCGTGCAGATCGGCATGCAGGTCGGACAAGGCAACATCAACCCGGAGGGCTGGGTTGATGCAAGGACAGCTAGGCGCCGAGGTCAGTCAGCGACACCGCTTCGGGCCGCGGGCACCGGCTGGCCACCTTCACGGCCTGTCCCAGGGCAGCTGATTCCAGCACGGACTCCATCACCTCGAGCACATGGAAGGCCAGCTCGCCGCCGGCCCGCGGCTCCTCGCCGGCCGGAGTCCGGGCGAGGTCGTGCAGCCCGTAACCGCGGGCGGAATCCACATATCCGGCCGAGACAGGAAGTACATCCCAGCCGTCGCCGCCGAGCGTGCGGAGCTTGACGTCGCCGTCGAAGTGGTTGGGATCGGGCACGATCAGCGACCCGGTCTCGCCGTGGATCTCCAGGTTGGCTGACTGCGTGGCCACCGCATCGAAGCTCATCACCAGCGTGGAGAGTGCACCGGATTCATGCACCAGCACCCCCGTCACATGCGTGTCCGTGCTGACCGGAACGGTTTCGCCGGCACGCGGCCCGGTGCCGATGGTCCGGGTGCCGCGGGTGTGGCTTGCCGCGCCGATCACGGAGGCCACCGGCCCCAGCAGCGTGACCAGCGCGGAAACGTAGTACGGGCCCATGTCCAGCAGCGGCCCGCCGCCGGGAACGTAGTAGAAGTCCGGGTGCGGATGCCAGCGCTCATGCCCGGGCGTCACCATGGTGGCCGTCGCTGAAATCGGCGCCCCGATCCGGCCGTCGTCGATCGCCTTGCGCGCGGTCTGGATGCCCGTCCCCAGGACCGTGTCCGGCGCGCAGCCGACGACGACGCCCGCCGCCGCTGCGGCCTCGAGCACCTTGCGCGCTTCCTCGGTAGTGGCGGCCAGCGGCTTTTCGCCGTAGACCGCCTTGCCGGCGGCGATGGCACGCATCGCGATGTCCGCGTGGGCTGCCGGGATGGTCAGGTTCAGGACCAGATCAACCTCCGGGTCCGCGAGCAGCTGGTCCACACCCAGCGCCCGCACACCCGGTTGCCCGGCCGCCACGGCCTCCGCGCGGGAGTAATCGAGGTCCGCCACGGCCACCAGCCGGACGGTGGTCAGCCGCGGGAACGTGGCCAGGTACGCGGCGATGATGTTGCCGCAGCCAACCACTCCGATCCTCAGCGGTGCCGCGGACACGGGTTCCCTTGTGGTGTTTGCTAGCGGCTCGCCCACAGCATGCCCCTTTCGATGATGGTGCGGACGTTGTTGTCCTTGAGGATCTCCACGCTGTGGCCGGGGGTGGCCACGAAGATCCGGCCTTCGCCCCACGACCGCGTCCACACCGCGGGTGCGACCACGTCCCTGTGCCAGGCGTCCTTTGCCCGGGCGGGCAGCGTGGTGGTGGCCAAAACGTCGATGTAGTCGTCGGACAGCACCCAGTACTGTTCCGTGAAAAGGTCAAAATCGCCGATTCCCGCGGTGATCGGATGTTCGGCCGCGGCGGGGAGCATGTTCACGGTGTACGTCCGGAAATTGTCCGTGGCGTCCCCGTGCAGCTCGCCGTGGTCCTTGACCGGATGGCAGGCGAACTGCCCGCCGACCAGGTGCAGGTAGTCGGAGTTGTTCCGGTACGAATCGGCGATGCCGCCGTGCCAGCCCGCCATTCCGGTGCCGGCCTCGATCGCGGAGCGGAGCCCCTCGAATTCGGCCTTCTCGATGGTGGTCATGGTGTTGCACTGCACGATCAGGTCCACGCCGGCCATGTACGCGGCGTCCGCGTACACCGCCGTCGACTCCTCCACCCGCACGGTGAAGCCCTCTTCGCGGAGGAACGGAATAAAGAGATCGGTGGCTTCGACGGGCTGGTGGCCGTCCCAGCCGCCCCGCACCACCAAAGCATTTTTTGTAGCAGTCATTGTTATGTTCCTTCTCGTCAGTCCACTGAAGTCCAGCGGGAATCCTTGCCTGCACTGTGTTCCACTGCCGCCAGCACCCGCTGCACCTGGAGGGCATCGGAGAACGACGGCGTGGGCTGGGTTCCGGCCCCGATGGCTGTCACCAGGTCCACCACCTGGTGCGTGAAGCCGTGCTCGTAGCCGAGCCCGTGGCCCACCGGCCACCAGTTGCCGGTGTAGGGGTGGTGGGCCTCCGTGACGTTGATCCGGCGGAACCCAAGGGATTCCGGGTCGGCGCCGCTGCCGCCGTCGTAGTAGTTCAGGTAGTTCATGTCCTCGAAGTCAAAGGCGATGGACCCCTGGGAGCCGTTCACTTCCAGGCGCATGGCGTTCTTCCTGCCGAGCGCCGCCCGGCTTGCCTCGAAGACGCCGATGGGGCCGCCGTCGAACCGTGCACTGAAGATCACCGCATCGTCCACTGTCACCGGTCCGCGCTCGACGTCGGCACCCGCCGCGCCGTTCCCGCCCAGGCCCACGAAGTCGCCGCCCACGGGACGTTCCTTGGTGAAGGTCTCCATGATGGCCGAGACACCGGTGATGCTCTGGCCGGTGACGAACTGGGCGGCGTCGATGCTGTGCGCGCCGATGTCGCCGAGGGCGCCGGATCCCGATTTTGCCTTGTCCATCCGCCACGTCAGCGGGGCGTTCTCATCCGAAAGCCAGTCCTGCAGGTACTGTGCGCGCACCTGGCGGATGGTCCCCAGCTTGCCGTCGCGCACCATAGACCGGGCCAGGGCGAGGGCCGGGGTGCGCCGGTACGAGTACCCGCACATCGCGAAGACGCCGCGGGCCGCGGCCTCGGCGGCAACCTCTGCCATCTCCTCGGCCTCCGCAACGCTGTTGGCCAGCGGCTTCTCGCAGAGTACGTGCTTGCCGGCCCGCAGGGCGGCAATGGCAATTTCGGCGTGGGTGTCGCCGGGGGTGCAGATGTCCACGAGGTCGACGTCGTCGCGTTCCACCAGCGCGCGCCAGTCCGTTTCGGTGCTGGCCCAGCCCAGGCGGCGGGCGGCGGCGGCCACCCGGACGCTGTCCCGGCCGGCAAGCACACTCAGCTCGGGGACCAGCGGAAGGTCGAAAAATCTCGGCGCAGTCCGCCAGGCGTGCGAGTGGGCGGCGCCCATAAAGGCGTGGCCCACCATGCCTACCCGGATCGGTGGGGCGTCTGTGTGTTCGGGCGTACTCATAGGTGTGTTCTCCATTGACGGGCTACTTACTGAAACCGGCGGTGAGCCCGCTCAGCAGCTGGCGGCGGCCCACGACGTACAGGACGAGGATGGGCAGGGTGGTGAGGACCACGGACGCCAGCACCGCGGGGATGTTCACGCTGTATTGGCCCTGGAAGGTCCAGAGCGCCAGCGGAAGCACCCGCAGTTCCGGGCTCTGGGTGAGGATCAGCGGGAGCAGGAAGCCGTTCCACACGCCCAGTCCGTTGTAGATGGCCACGGTGACGATGGCGGGCTTCACCAGCGGCAGCGCGAGCCGCCACATGGTCTGCCATTCGTTGCAGCCGTCCAGGCGCATGGACTCGAAGAGCTCGTCCGGCACGTCCCGGATGAAGTTGGCCAGGATCAGCACCGTGAGCGGGATGCCGAACGCGATGGACGGCAGGATCAGGGCCAGCAGGCTGTCGTAGAGGTTGAGCCGGATGATCAGCAGGTATACCGGAATGATGGTGGCCTGCAGCGGAATGGCCAGGCCCATGAGGAACAGGCCGTTGACCAGCTTCAGGAACCGGCCGCGCCCGCGGACAATCGCGAAGGCCGCCATGAAGGAAAACAGCACCGTGGGCAGCACGGCTCCCGCCGTGACCAGTGTGCTGTTGAGGAAGTACCGCGCGAAATCGGCCTCCAGCACCATCCGGTAATTGTCCAGCGTGGGATTCGACGGCGGTGCAAGCGGATTTTGGCTGAAGTATCCCGCCTGGCTCTTGAAGCTGGTGATGACGATGTAATAGATGGGGATGATGATGACGGCAAGCCAGATCCAGCCGCCCAGTCCGCCCGGGAGATTCAGTTTCCGGATGCGGCGGCCGATGCCCCGGTTGGGTTTCGGCTCCGTGTGGGCGAGGGCTGCGGGCGTTGCTTTAGTGAGGGTGACGCTCATGGTTAGAGTCCTTCCAGCTGGCTGCCGCCGGAGTTCTTGCCGCCCAGCCGTTGCAGCAGCAGGGCAAGGCCGAGTCCCACCGCCACCAGGATGACGGCGATGACGCTGGCGGGGCCCATCAGGTTGGCCCGGAACCCGGTCAGGTACATGTCCAGGGCGAGGATCCTGGTGGAGTTGCCCGGCCCGCCGGCGGTGAGCACGAAGATCAGGTCGAAGTAGGTCAGCGATCCCACCACCATGAGGGTGGAGGACGTGATGATGGTGTATTTCAGCTGCGGCACCGTGATGTAGAAAAACTGCTTCACCCGGCCCGCGCCGTCGATCTCGGCAGCCTCGTAGAGGGATTTGGGGATCTGCCGGACACCGCCCTGGTAGATCAGGGTGTGGAACGGAACAAACTGCCATGCAATCACGAAGATCACCAGGAACAGCACCAGCTGGGGCTGGCCGAGCCAGTCCTGTGCCAGGAACGGCAGTCCGAGGCCTTCCGCCAGCCCGAAGTTGGGGTCCAGGAGTGCCTTGTAGGCGATGGCGATGGCCGCCGAGGAGAGCAACAGCGGCAGGAAGTAGAGCACGGCCAGTACTGCCCGGTACTTCTGGCTGCCGGCAGTGAAAGTGCCCAGCAGCAGGCTGATCGGCGTCTGCACCAGCCAGGAGACCACCATGATCACGAAGGTCAGCCAGACCGCGTTGTACATGACGGGATCGGACAGGACGGCGAGCCAGTTGTCCGCGCCGGCCATGCTGATCGCGCCGATGCCGTCCCAGTTGGTGAAGCTCAGGGCAACGACGCCAAGGAGCGGAAGGACGGCGAAGACCGCGAAGAACAGGAGGGCGGGGAGGACCATCCAGCCCAGGGACCCGGGGTGGGCCCTGCCCTCACCGGAAGTACGGTCCCGGCCTGTACGTTCCCGGCCTGTACGTTCCCGGGCTGCACCGTCCGATGCTGCAGGCTTCCGCGTTGTGAGTGGGGCGGCGCTCATTTCCCAAGCGTCGCATTCATGTTTTCGGCGAACTGCGCCGGGGTGATGGACTTGAGGAACAGCTGGTCGATGTTGCTCAGCAGTGCCTCGGCGGCGGTGGGGCTCAGGGCCTGGTCCCAGGACTGCTGCAGGCTCGGCGCGTTCTTGCTCAGCGTGTACACGTAGTTCAGGAAGTCCTTGTCCTCGCTGGATGCGAGCTTGTCCTCGATGCCCTGCACGATGGGCACGGCGCCGGAGGAAATGTAAGAAGTGATCTCGTCCGTGGTGAGCAGGCCGTCCTTGAAGAACTTCTTCGCCGCATCCTTTTCCGCGTCGCTCGCCTTGGCGGAGATCGACAGGTACTGGGCGGGGTTGCCCACGGTGTTCAGGGGATCGCCCTTGCCGCCGCTGACGGCGGGGAAATCGAACCAGCCAAGCTTTCCGTCCTGGACGAAGGTGCCGCCGTCGTGCTTCATCCCGCCGTAGGTCCACGCCCCGTGCAGCATCATGGCCGCCTTGCCGGTAAACAGCAGCGCCTGGTCGGCGTTGCTGTCCGCCGTGATGGAGGAGAATCCCTTGATGAATCCGTTGGCCGTGACCAGCTCCTGGATCTTGGCGCAGGTTTCGAGTACTGCCGGATCGGACCAGGCCTTGGCCTTGCCGTCGAAGATCGCCTGGAAGACTTCCGGTCCGCCGATGCGGTCCAGCAGGTACTCCAGCCACATCATGGACGTCCAGCGCGACTGGCCGCCGAGCGACAAGGGGGCAACCCCCATGTCATTGAAGGTCCTGGTCAGGGCAATGAGATCGTCCCAGGTCTTGGGCGGCTGGGCATTGGCCTTCGCGAAGAGCTCCTTGTTGTAGTAGAAGACGATCGGGGCCACGGTCTGCGTGGGGACGGCGTAGATCTTGCCGTCGACGGTGGCGGCCGCAAAGGAGGACGGGAACAGCTTGGCCTTGACGTCCGGATTCGCGTCGAACCAGCCGGTGAGGTCCTCCACCTGTCCGGCCTGCGCGTAGGTCTTCAGCGTTCCGCCGCCCCAGCCGTAGATGATGGTGGGAGCCTGGCCCGCACCGATGGCGGTTTTGATTTTGGTTTTGTAGGCATCGTTCTGGAAGACGGTGGCCACAATCTTGGCGTCCGGATGAGCCGCATTGAACGCATCCAGGCTCTTTTTCCGGATGGACTCATTGGGTTCTCCGGTCAGGGACCAGAAGGTGGCGCCGCCGGCGGGCGCTGTGCCGGGGCCCGAGGTGCCGCAGGCGGTCACCGTCCAGGCTGCCAGGGGAGTGAGGGCCGCAAGGGCAAGGAATGACCTGCGGGAGGAAAGGCGTGGTTCCATTCTGATCTCCATTGAAAAGAGCCGCGGCGTTGCGGCGCTGGTTGGGTGCGGCCGGTGAGGCGGCAGGGACTCGGAACGTGTTTCGAAATGTTTCGCAACTAATTCGTTGACTGAAATAGAAGTTAGCGCCGATGGCGACCCGGCGTCAAGGGGTTTCGGGCGAATCTTGACGTCGGCGCCTCCGCTGGTGCAGACTTCAGCTACCGAAATTTTTCGAGAAAGTTGCTGGAATGCCTGCAAAGACACCGAAGGCCAAGCTGAACCTGGCCGACGTCGCGGCGCTTGCCGGGGTGTCCACTCCCACCGTTTCCAAGGTCATCAACGGCCGGGACGACGTGGCGGAGGCCACCCGCGTCCGCGTCCAGAAGGCCCTGGCAAAGCTGGGTTACGAGTCGCCGATGCAGCGCAGGGTCAGGTCCACCGGACCGGCGCTCGTGGACCTGGTCTTTGACGGCCTGAACAGTTCGTATTCACTGGAAGTGATGTCAGGGATTGTCGGCTGCGCCGCCGAGGAGGGCGTGGAGGTGGTCCTGAGCAGCGTGACTCCGGACAAGTTGCAGAACACGGACCACGAGCAATGGTCCCAGCGGCTTTTCGATGCAGGCCGTAAGGGACTCATCCTGGTGACATCCGAAGTCACGCCCGGCCAGCTGGAATCCTTCCGGCGCCGGAACATCCCCGTGGTGGTCATCGACCCGCTCAACCCGCCCCGTTCCGGGTTTGTCAGCGTCGGCGCCACCAACTGGGCCGGTGGCAAGGCGGCCGCCGAGCACCTGATCTCCTTGGGGCACCGGAAAATTGCGTTCCTGGGTGGCCCTGAGGCCGCCGAATGCAGCGTGGCCCGGCTCCATGGCTACCTGGCGGCCCTGCGTGCCGCCAGTATCCCGGCGAATCCGGACTACATCGTGACCGGCCAGTTCCAGCGCTATTTTGGCGTCGCCGGTGCCCGCCAGCTGTTCGCCCTCGCGGACCGGCCCACCGCAATTTTCGCCGGCAACGATGCAATAGCGCTCGGCGTCCTGGACGAGGCCCGCCTGCAGGGCATCCGTGTGCCTGAGCAGCTGAGCCTGGTGGGCTTCGACGGGACGGACATCACCGAACAGTCGGTCCCCCGCCTGACGTCCGTGGCGCAGCCCCTTCAGGAAATGGGGCGGACGGCCCTCCGCTCCATCCTGCGGCTGGCCAACGGGGAAACCCTGGAATCAACACACGTTGAATTGGCCACCGAACTGGTGGTCAGGGACTCGACGGCGGCGCCCGCCGCCTGACCTGCCGCTACCTGAACTTCGGCGGCTGTGCATCCAGCGTCTGTACTAAAGGCGCCTGTACTTAACCTGCGGGAAAGCACTCTAAACTTGACGGGTCCCCCGCGTATCTCCGACGCAGTCTGTCTTACTGGCAGGGAATAAGGGCGCGATGGTGTATGTTGCATTGCCGTCAGACAAGAACATTAGAAAAGAGAACCCCCTAAGTGGCAACCGATTACGACGAAGTCCGATCCGACGTCAAGGAATCCCAGGACAACTCCCTGGAAGCGCTCCAGTCCGCGAACGCCCCTGATGCACGAAGCGTTGTCCGAGAGCTGGATGAGGCCGACGCACTCGACGATGGCATGGTCCCCGGCGGCGAATTCGTCGCGGAGGAACTGGTGGTCCAGGTCATCCCGCAGGCGCAGGACGAATTCACCTGCTACTCCTGTTTCCTGGTCCGGCACCGGTCCCAGATCGCCCGCGAAAAGAACGGCCACGCCTATTGCGTTGATTGCGAAGGCTAAGCACCGCCACAGTCTCCCCGCATCCCTGAAGCCGGGAGACGGACCCAGGAAATCTCACGGAAACCTGACCGGCCTACTGTGGTCACGAACCATAGTCGTAGGTGCTCTGACAGGAGTGCGCCGGCAGGTCTGGCTAAGCCCGATGCTTCGGGTCTATAAACATAGGACCGAGCCGGGCTGTTGAAGGGATTTTCTGATGCATCTGATGCCCCGTGAGCAGGAAAAGCTCATGATCGTGGTCGCCGCGGACCTTGCCCGGCGCCGCCAGGCCCGCGGGCTGAAGCTGAACTTCCCTGAATCCGTGGCGATCATCAGCTACGAACTGATCGAGGGCGCCCGGGACGGCCGCACTGTCGCTGAACTTATGAGCTATGGCACCACCGTGCTGAGCCGCGACGACGTGATGGAAGGCGTGCCCGAGATGATCCACGACGTCCAGATCGAGGCCACGTTCCCGGACGGCACCAAGCTTGTCACCGTCCACGATCCGATCCGATAGGGGCGGGCCATGATTCCGGGCGAGTACGTTCTGGGCTCAGCGCCTGTGGTGATTAATGCCGGACGCGAGGCAATCGACGTCGTGGTTGTTAACACCGGCGACCGGCCCGTGCAGGTGGGCTCGCACTACCATTTTGCCGAAGTGAACGCCGCGCTTAAATTTGACCGCAAGGCTGCCTACGGCCGCCGGCTGGACATTCCGGCCGGCACTGCAGCCCGGTTCGAACCGGGGGACAGCAAGACCGTCCGGCTGATCGAACTGGCAGGCAGCCGCGAGGTTCACGGCCTCAGCAACGCGGTCAACGGGCCGCTCGACGCCGGCAATCCCCGGCAGGAAGCCAAGGGGGAGGCCAAATGAGCTTCGAGCTGACACGCAGGCAGTATGCGGACCTGTACGGCCCGACGACGGGTGACGCCATCCGCCTCGCGGACACCGAACTGTTCCTCGAGATCGAAAAGGACCTCACCGTGTACGGCGAGGAAGTGGTGTTCGGCGGCGGCAAGGTGATCCGCGACGGCATGGGCCAGAACGGCCAGGTCCTGCGGGATGAGGACGTTCCGGACACCGTAATCACCAACGCCGTCATCCTGGACTACACCGGCATCTACAAGGCCGACGTCGCGCTCAGGGACGGCCACATCTTCAAGATCGGCAAGGCGGGCAACCCGCAGATCACCGACGGCGTGGACATCGTCATCGGCGCCAGCACCGAAATCATCGCCGGAGAGCGGAAGATCCTCACGGCCGGCGGCGTGGACACGCACATCCATTTCATCTCCCCGGATCAGGTGCCCACTGCCCTCGCCAGCGGCGTGACCACCATGGTGGGCGGCGGAACCGGGCCGGCCGAAGGTACCAAGGCCACCACCGTCACCCCCGGGAAATGGCACATCCAGCGGATGCTCCAGGCCACAGAAGGGATGCCGATCAATATCGGCCTCTTCGGCAAGGGACACGCCTCCGCCGTCGAACCGTTGGCCGAGCAGATCCGGGCCGGTGCCATCGGGCTCAAGGTCCATGAGGACTGGGGATCCACCACCTCCTCGATCGACAACTCGCTGAAGGTGGCGGACGAATACGACGTCCAGGTGGCCATCCACACCGACACCCTCAACGAGTGCGGCTTCGTGGAGGACACCATCCGGGCCATCGGCGGCCGGGTCATCCACACCTTCCACACGGAAGGCGCCGGCGGCGGCCACGCACCGGACATCATCAAGATCGCCGGACTCCCCAACGTCCTGCCGGCCTCCACCAATCCCACGCTGCCGTACACGCGCAACACCATCGAAGAGCACCTGGACATGCTGATGGTGTGCCACCACCTCAACCCGGACATCCCGGAAGACGTGGCGTTCGCCGATTCCCGCATCCGCGCCGAGACCATCGCCGCGGAGGATGTCCTGCAGGACCTGGGCATCTTCGCCATCACCTCCTCCGACTCGCAGGCCATGGGCCGGGTGGGCGAGGTGATCACCCGCACCTGGCAGGTGGCGGACAAGATGAAGAAGCAGCGGGGCGTGCTCAAGGACGCTGCCGGTGGGGCGCACGGTTCGGCTGCCGGTTTGGGATCGGAGAGCGACAACTTCCGGCTCAAACGCTACGTGGCGAAGTACACCATCAACGCCGCCATCGCCCAGGGCATGGCCGACTCCATCGGCTCCGTCGAGGAAGGCAAGTTCGCGGACCTGGTGCTCTGGGACCCCGCGTTCTTCGGGGTCAAGCCCGAGCTGGTCCTCAAGGGCGGGCAGATTGCCTATGCGCTGATGGGCGACGCCAACGCCTCCATCCCCACCCCGCAGCCGCGCACCATGCGCCCGATGTTCGCCGCGTTCGGCAAGGCCGTGCAGCAGTCCTCCATCACCTTCCTGTCCCAGGCCGCCATCGACGCCGGGGTGCCCGAAGAGCTGGGCCTGCAGAAGGTCATCCGGCCCGTGTCCGGGATCCGTTCGCTGACCAAGGGCGACCTCAAGTACAACGACGCCACCCCGGACATCCAGGTGGACCCGGAAACCTACAAGGTGACCGTGGACGGCGAGGACGTCACCTGCGAACCGGCGGACGTGCTGCCCATGGCCCAGCGCTACTTCCTCTTCTAAGTTCCCGACCTCTTCTGTTCCCGACCCCCGGAGCCCCGCGTGATCATCGAGAAAATCCTCGGCAACCTGCACGACCTCCCCGCCTCGGAGGCCGGGGCCGTCGCCGGACTGCACCAGGAAAAAGTGGTGCTGCCCAGCGCCCAGCTGGTCAAGCGCATCCAGCGCGTCACCACGGATCACGGAAAGGAGCTCGGCATCCGGCTGCCGTCCGGTTCCGGGGACCTCCGCGACGGCGACATCCTGCACATCGCCGAAACCAACATGATCGTGGTGTCCGTGCTGCCCACCGATGTCCTGGTGGTGGCTCCCCGGACCATCCATGAGATGGGTGTGGTGGCGCACTCGCTCGGCAACCGGCACCTGCAGGCCCAGTTCTTCGACGCCGCATCCGAGTACGGTGCCGAAGTCATGGTGTGCCAGTACGATCACACGGTGGAGGACTACCTCAAACACGTCGGAGTGCCCTACGACCGCCAGGAACGCGTGATGCCCGTCCCCTTCCGCCATGCTGAACACTCGCACTGACGCGCCGTCGGCTTCAGCGAACAGCTACCAGCTCGCCCTGCAGCAGCTGACGGACTCGGCGCTGCCCACCGGGGCGTTTGCGCACTCGCTGGGGTTTGAGACCTATATCGAGCGCGGGCTGGTCCAGGATGAGGCGGGCTTCGGGGTGTGGCTTGCTGCTTTTGTGGGGCAGCAGCTTTCCTATTCCGACGGGCTGGCCATCCGGTTTCTGTATGAGGGTGTCCTCGTTGCAGAGCTGGATGCGCTGCTGACGGCACAGCTCCTGCCGCGGCAGCTGCGGGAGGCGAGCATCAAGATGGGGACGCGGCTGCTGGAGATCGGCTCCGAAGTCTTCCCGTCCCCGGAGCTGGCCGCATACCGGGAGCTGGTGGCCACCGGCCGCGCCGTCGGCCACCAGCCGCTGGCGTTCGCCGTCGTCGCCCGTTCCCTCGGCGTCCCGCTGACCGAAGCGCTCGCCGCGTACCTTTTTGCGGCCGTCACCTCACTGACCCAGAACGCCGTCCGCGCCATCCCGCTGGGGCAGAACGCCGGCCAGCGGCTGCTGAGGAAGGCGGCCGACGACGTCGCTGCCGCCGTCGGGCGGATCGCCCGCCTGGCGCCGGACGACTTCGGGGCGGTCAGCCCCGGACTGGAAATTTCGCAGATGCGGCACGAACGTCAACGTGCCCGAATGTTCATGAGCTAGCAGGAGGACAGAATGTCTGAACCCATCAAGATCGGCATCGGCGGACCGGTCGGCGCCGGCAAAACGCAGCTCGTGGAGCGGCTCACCCGGCACATGAGCCGCGAGATCTCCATGGCCGCGATCACGAACGACATCTACACGATCGAGGACGCCAAGATCCTGGCCGCCAACGGCATCCTGCCCGAGGACCGGATCATCGGCGTCGAAACGGGCGGCTGTCCGCACACGGCCATCCGCGAAGACACGTCCATGAACACCGCGGCCATCGAGGAGCTCAAGAAACGCCACCCGGACCTGCAGGTCATCTTCGTGGAATCCGGCGGCGACAACCTCTCCGCCACATTCAGCCCCGAGCTCGTCGATTTTTCGATCTACATCATCGACGTGGCCCAGGGTGAAAAGATCCCGCGCAAGGCCGGCCAGGGCATGATCAAGTCCGACCTCTTCATCATCAACAAAACCGATCTCGCCCCGCACGTCGGGGCGGACCTCTCTGTCATGGAACGGGACTCCAAGGAGTTCAGGGGCGAGAAGCCGTTCTGCTTCACCAACCTCAAAACCGACGAAGGGCTGGACGCTGTCATCGAATGGGTGCGGCGCGACGTCCTGATGCTCGACCTCGCGCCGTGAGCACGACGGCGGCTGAGGCGGCTCTGGAGACTGCGGCCGCCCCTGCTGTGAAGTCGCCGATGGGGGAGCTTGAGCTGCGCATCGAGCATCGCGGCGGCAAGTCCGTGGCCGCGCATCAGTACCATCAGGGCGCCTTGAGGATTTTGCGGCCGCACTACCTGGATGAGTCGGGGCAGGTTTGTTATGTCGTTGTGAATCCGGGCGGGGCGTATTTGGGGGCTGATCTTTATGTCATGGACGTGGAGGTTGGTGACGGGGCTTCATTGGTGCTGACCACACAGTCGGCCACGAAGATCTACCGGACTCCGGGGTCGTTTGCCGAGCAGCGGATGACCCTGCGGCTGGGGGAGCGGGCGCAGCTGGAGCTGGCTCCGGACCAGCTGATCGCCTACCGGGAGGCCAGCTACCGGCAGAACACGCACGTCACCGTGCGGCCGTCGTCGAGCCTGGTGATGGCTGAAGTGGTCACGCCGGGGTGGTCCCCCGACGGAGCGTCGTTCCGGTACGAGGAACTGCGGCTCCGCACCGAGATCCACGTGGAGGCACCCGGCGGCACCGAACTGCTGGCCCTGGACAACCTGCTGATCCGGCCGTCCCTCAACGACGTCACCGGGATGGGGTTTATGGAAGGCCGCAGCCACCTGGGCTCGCTGGTGGTGGTGGATCCGCGGGTGGACCAAGCCCTGGCCGACGAGCTCCATGCGCTCACGGCCGGCCACGACGCCTACACCGGAGTATCCCTGACCGCGTCAATCGGCGGAACAACCGGCCTGGTGCTGCGGTCGCTGTCCGACTCCACGGAGGAACTCAACCGGCTGCTGGGCGCCTGTACCGCCCTGCTGCGTGAACGCTGGCACGGGCGGGCGCCCCTGAACCTGAGGAAGTACTGATGACCACGCTGACCCAGTTCGCCGCGATGTACAGGGAACGTGAGCAGCTGCCGCTCCGGACCCGGATGCTCTTCGCCTTCGGTGCGGTGGCCGCGCTGCACGTTGCCGCCGTCGTACTCCTCCTGTCCGGAAGCCTTGGGGCCGGAAGCTTTGGAGCCGGAAGCCCTGGCACCGGAACAGCGGCGGCGGGACAGCCGCTGGCTCTGGGGCTTGTGTTCACCGCCTACCTGGCCGGCATCAAACACAGCTACGACTGGGACCACATCGCCGCCATTGACAACTCGACGCGGAAGTTCGTGGCGCAGCGGAAGGATCCCGTGAGCGTCGGGTTCGCGTTCAGCCTGGGGCACAGCTCGGTGGTGATCCTGGCAGGGATCCTGGTGGTGGGCGGCGCAGCCGTGGTGGGCCAGTTTATGGAGGACGGCACCACAGGAAACATGGTGCTGGGCCTGATCGGCAGCGGCGTCTCCGGGCTGTTCCTGCTGGCCATGGGCCTGTTCAACGGCTCGGCGTTCCTGCGGGCCGCGCAGGCGTACCGGAACGTTCAGGGCGGCGGCGAAGTGCGGGACGGGGACCTTGAAGCGAAGGGGTTCGTGGCGCGCCTGCTGGCCAAACCGCTGGCCCGGGTCCAGCGGCCGCGGAATATCTACGTGATCGGTTTCCTGTTCGGGCTGGGTTTCGATACAGCCACCACCATCGGGCTCCTGGTGATGACGACGGCGGCGTCCCTCGCCGGAGTGTCCCCGCTGGCGCTCCTGGCGCTCCCGCTGGCATTCACGGCCGCCATGACGCTCTGCGACACCACCAACGGCGTCGCCATGATGCGCATGTACAGATCAGCCATCCACAATCCGCAACGGAAGCTCGGCTTCAACACCCTGATCACCGGCATCTCGGCCGTGTCCGCCCTGTTCGTGTCGGCCATCACCCTGGGCGGATTCTTCAATACGGCCTTTGGTCTGGAGGATCCCCTGACCACCTGGCTGGGGGCGGTGGACCTGGGCGACGCCGGGCTGCTGCTCGTGGCTGTGCTGCTGGCGGTGTGGGGCATTGCCGCGCTGCGCGGGCGGATGAAGGGCCGTTCGCAAGCCGCCTAGCGTCAACGCAGCCGCCACCCCCATGACGCGCGCCGGAGCGGGTGGCAGGATAGGACGCATGGAACTGCACATCACAGGGGACCCCGCCGCCGACAAACTACTCAGCGATGACGCGTTTGCGCTGCTCACCGGCATGCTGCTGGACCAGCAGGTGACGATGGAATCGGCCTTTGCCGGTCCCGAAAAGATCCGGACGCGCATCGGATCCATGGATCCTGCGGAGATCGCCGGGTACGACCCGCAGGGCTTCGTCGAGATGTTCAAGGAACGTCCGGCGGTGCACCGCTTCCCGGGATCCATGGCCGGACGCGTCCAGGCCCTCGCTGAAACCGTGCACAGTGATTGGAACGGGGACGCCACCGCCATCTGGACGCAGGGCAACCCCGACGGCCCGGAGGTGCTGCGCCGGCTCAAAGCCCTGCCGGGATTCGGTGAGCAAAAGGCGAAGATCTTCCTGGCGCTCCTGGGGAAGCAATGCGGCCTCCAGGCGGAAGGCTGGCGCGAGGCCGCCGGCCACTACGGCCAGGAGGACGCGTTCCTGTCCGTCGCCGACATCGTGGATCCGGAATCGCTGAGTAAGGTGCGCGCCAGCAAGCAGGCCGCGAAGGCCGCTGCCAAGGCTGCGAAGACCGCCGGGGACTGACAGCCGGCACAGTCAAGCACTACTGGATGGAGGGCGGATACCGTGAGTGAGCAGCCAGCAGGTACGTTCGCTTCCCTCTGGGTGGCCACGAGCGCATCCACTGGCTACGCTGCCCTCAACGCGGACCTCGACGTCGATGTGGCCGTGATCGGTGGCGGCATCGCAGGCCTGACCGCTGCACTTGCCCTGAAGCGGGCAGGCCAGACGGTGGCCGTGCTGGAGGCGGCACGGGTGGGCACCGGAGTCACCGGGAACACCACCGGCAAGGTCACTTCCCTGCACCGGCTGGCCTACACGGAGCTGGCGGGCCGGCACGGCGTAGAGGCAGCCCGCCTGTACGGGGAGGCGAACGAAGCCGCGATTCAGCATGTGGCCGGCACGGTGGCCGAAGAAGGCATCGACTGCGGCTTCCGTCGCGTATCCAACTACACCTACGCCGAATCGGAGGAGGCGCTCGCCCGCGTCCGGGAGGAAGCGGCACTGGCCGGCAGGCTGGGACTTCCGGCGTCCTTCACCACCGAAGTGCCGCTGCCCTTTGCGGTCAAGGGCGCGGTCCGCTTCGACGGCCAGGCGCAGATCCACGCGCTCAGATACGTGCAGGGCCTGGCCCGCGCCGTGGACGGGGACAGGAGCTTTGTCTTCGAGGACTCGCCCGCCACCGGGTTGCGGGACGGGGTACCGGCAGTGGTCGACGCGGAGCATGGCTCCATTCGTGCCCGGGAGATCATCGTGGCGACGAATATGCCCATTGAGGACAAGGGAATCTTTGATGAGCGGTGCTACCTGCACCGCTCCTATATCGTTGCCGCCCGCACGGCCCTTCCCCCGTTGGATTCGACATTCCTCAGCGTGGACGAACCGATGCGCTCCATCCTGACCATCGACCTTGATGGCGCAAGCTATGTCCTTGCCGGCGGTGAGGGACACCCCGCGTCGGAGCGCACCGATTCCGCCGAGCGGTACCGGCGGCTCAGCGGGTTTGCCCGTGACCGCCTGGGTGTGGACGAGATCGTCTACCGCTGGTCCACCCAGGACGCCATGCCTGCTGACGGGCTGCCCTACGTGGGGCTCATGTCAACGGACGCCCGGCACATTCACGTGATCACCGGACTGCGCAAATGGGGCCTGACCAACGGCACCGCCGCAGCACTGGTCCTCCGGGATACCCTGTGCGGCCGGCCCAACCCGTGGGCGGCAGTGTTTGACAGCACGCGAGCCTCCGAAAGCACGCCGGCCGCAGCTGCCCCGGACGCTGCACCGGCCGTAACGGAGGACGCCACCGAGACTGCCCCCGCGTCGAGCGGCGCTGTTCCGATCAGGTCGGACCTTGTTCGGGGTGCAGGGAGCGTTGTGGACGTGGACGGGGCCACGACCGCCGTCTACGTCGGGCCAACGGGGAACGTCAGCGCCGTATCGGCCGTCTGCACCCACTTGGGCTGCACCGTGGAGTTCAACCCGGCGGACGTGACCTGGGACTGCCCGTGCCACGGCTCCCGGTTCAGCACAGACGGTACCGTCATCCAAGGCCCCGCCACCCGGAACCTCGCTGCCGGCGCGTTACCGGCGGACCTCGGCTGAGCTCGGCCGAGCGGGACCCGGTGTCGCGGAACTGACGCCTGGAATTTTCCCCGAAGGCGTTACCCGGCCAGCTTCGCCCGGAGCCCTCCGATTATCACATCCAGGCCGAAGTCGAAGGCGTGCCCGCCCCGTTCCTCCGACGGGCCGGCATTGCCGAGTGCGCGCTTGAGCGTGGGGTAGCCCTCCGCCGGCGGGTCCCAGACGACTTCCGGGGCCGCCAGGTCCAGCGCCGCGCCCAGGGCAAAGCTGTCGATGGTGGAGATGGCCGCCACGACGTCCCGGCCGCGGAATCCTGCTGCCTCAAGGGCCAGTGCCAAGTCTTCGTAGAGCCCGATGACGTCGGGATCAGTGATCGTTTGAAGGACCAGGAGCGGCGCCAGCCGCGGGTGGCGCACGAATGCGTCCCGGTAGGCGCGGATCAGGACCCGCAGGGCGGCTTCCCAGTCGCTATGGTCCACCGGGGCGTACGGCTCTTCGGTGATGATCCGGTGGCGCAGGTGCTCCAGGATCTCGTCCCTGCCGCTGACGTGGTTGTAGATGGAGGACTGGCTGACGCCGATCTTCTTCGCCAGTTTCGGGAAGCTGAAGTCACCGCCCTCATCAACCAGCTCCAGGGCGGCCGTGGTGAGGGCCTCCACGGATATCAGCGGGAGGAGCGGGCGCCCCATAGGTTCTCCTGACTGCAGCTTTTGAAGGTCATGCCCAGCCTAGTCGGCGGGGCTCCGCGACGCCGTTTTGGGAAAACTATTGTGCTCTGCGCCACACGCACTCATAATAAACGAAAGCCTTTCGTTTAGCAGGGCTCCCAAGAAAGGACGGACCAGTGCCGGATACCCAAACCAGACCACCGACGTCGTCCGCTGACGGCTCCCTCAAGCGCAACGCCTTGGGGACGGGCGGCATCGCCTTCCTCGTCATCTCGGCAGCAGCACCCCTCACCGTCATGGCAGGCGTGGCCCCGGTAGCCATCGGCGTCGGCGGCATCGGCGCCCCGGCCGGCTACCTACTCGCGGGCATCGTGCTCACCCTCTTTGCCATCGGGTTCATGGCCATGACCCGCCACGTCAAGGCATCCGGCGGCTTCTACACCTACATTTCACTGGCCATGGGCAAGACCGTCGGGCTGGCCTCCGCCATCCTGGCGATCGTCTCCTACAACTGCCTCCAGATCGGCGTCTACGGCCTCTTCGCGGTCCAGACCCACGACATGTTCAAGGTGCTGTTCGGGCTCGAGGTGCCGTGGCCGGCCATCGCGCTCGCCGCCGTCGTAGCCGTATGGTTCCTCGGCTACCGGGGGATCGACGTCGGCGCGAAGGTTCTCGGCGTGCTCCTGGTTGCGGAGACGGGCATCCTGGCCGTGATGGGAGTGGGCATCCTGGGCAGCGGCGGAGCCCACGGGATCAGCGTGGGTTCCTTCAGCCCGGAGCACGCGTTCGGCCCGGGCGTCCTGGCGATCCTTGGCATCTGCTTCGCCGCCTTCATGGGCTTCGAGTCCACCGTGCTGTACCGCTCCGAGGCCCGTAACCCGGACAAATCCGTGCCGCGGGCCATGTACATCGCCGTCGGCTTTATGTCCGTGTTCTACGCCTTCATTGTCTGGACGGTGGTCCAGGCCTACGGCGAAGACCGCGCCGTCGAAGCCGCGGGCGAAATGGCCGGCGGGATGTTCTTCCAGACAATCAACCACTATGTGGGCCCGTGGGCCGAGGTGGTGATGTACATCCTGATCGTCACCAGCGTCTACGCGTCGCAGCTGGCCTTCCACAACGCGATCAACCGCTACGTCTACATGCTGGCCCGCGACGGCGTGCTGCCCGCCTTCCTCGGCCGTACGCATCCCAAATTCCAGTCCCCGCACCGCGCCGGCCAGCTGCAGACAGTCCTCGCCGCCGTGGTCATCACCATCTGTGCCCTGCTCAACGCCGACCCGTACCAGCAGCTGCTGATCTGGGTGAACACCCCCGGAATCTTCGGCATCGTCGGGCTCCAGGGCCTGGTTTCGGTTGCGGCCTTCCTCTACCTGCGCCGGAACCCCGCCGCAGCGACGCACAAACTGATGGTGCCGCTCAGCCTGGCCTCCGCCATCCTGCTCTTTGGCGTGGTGCTGCTGATCGGCCTGAACATCGAGCTGCTCACCTTCGCCGACGCGCTGACCAACACCATCCTCATCCTGGTAACGCCCCTTGTCTTCATCGCCGGGCTCCTGGCCGCCCGCTGGGTGCGCCGCCACCGTCCCGCGACCTTCGCGCAGATTGGAAGCTTCGAAACCCATGAATCCTGATGTGATCATCCTGGCCGACACCATCCACACGATGGAGGACCGGACGCCCGGAAGCCCCGCGCCGCAGGCGGTGGCCGTCCAGGACGGCGTGATTGCCGCCGTCGGAAGCCGTGACGATGCCGAAAAATGGCCGGCCGCGGAGGTCATCGACTTCGGTGCCGCCGTGCTGACGCCCGGCCTGGTGGACTGCCACATCCACCCTGTCTTCGGCCTGGAACTGACCCGCGGCTGCGACCTGTCCGGCGCCACGGACCTTGCCGAGGTGCGCGCGCTGTTGCGCGCTGAAGCGGCAGCTACCGCCGCGGGGGACTGGGTGCGGGGCTGGGGCCTGGACCCAAACGTGTTCGGAACCGCCGCTGCCCACCGCGAGCTGATTGACGACGTCGTCTCCGGGCTGCCGTGCCTCATCCGCCTCTTCGACGGGCATTCCGCACTGGCCAGTTCGCGGGCCCTCGAACTGGGGGGCGTCACCGGCCCGCGGAAGTTCGACCAGGCCTCGGAAGTGGTCTGCGACGGCAGCGGCAGGCCCACCGGACTCCTGCTGGAGGCCGCTGCCATTGAGCTCGTGGCGCAGCTGATGCCGGCTGAGCCCTTCCAGGAGCGGAAGGCGAGGCTGGCCGAACTCTTCACGCAGTTCTCCCGGGCCGGGCTGACGGGGGCGCACGTGATGGACTGCGGGGAGGGCTCGCTGGAGCTCTTCCGTGCCCTCGAAGACGACATGGACGGCGGCCTGCCGCTGCGCCTGCGGATCTCACCCTGGTGCATGCCCGGCAGCGGAGAGGAAGACTGGCGCCGGCTCGCGGAGCAGATCGGGCTGGGCGGACGGCGCTGGGAGGTGGCCGGCATCAAGCTGTTCGTGGACGGCACCGTGGACAACGGCACCGCGTGGCTGTTTGAGCCCGATATCTATGGGGAGTCGGTGGCCCCGTTCTGGCCCCGCCCGGAGGAGTACGCGGCGGCGGTTCGCTTCTTCGCCGGCCGCGGGATTCCCACGGCCACGCACGCGATCGGCGACGCCGGAGTGGCCGCAGTCCTGGACGCCTTCGAGTCCCTGCCTCCCGAGGTGCAGTCGGTTGCACCGGAGGCCGTTCACCGGATCGAACACCTCGAAACCGTCCCGGACGCCCTCATTGAGAGATTCTCCCGGGCGGGCCTGGTGGCGAGCATGCAGCCGACGCACTGCACCCACTACTCCCGCGCCGACCACCGCGACAATTGGTCCACGCGGCTGGGGACGGAACGCGCGAACAACGCCTGGCGGTGCGCGGACCTCCGCGCGGCGGGAACCACCCTGGGGCTCGGGTCCGACTGGCCGATCGCCCCGTTCGAACCGCTGCCCATCCTGGCGGACGCGCAATTACGACGGCGGTCCGGCCACCGGGACGAACAACCGGTGATTCCGGGCCAGGCCCTCACTGCCCTGCAGGCGCTCGAAGGCTACACCTCGCATGCTGCGAGGGCTGCGGGGGAGTGGGCGGTCTCCGGGTCCATCACCGTCGGCAAGCGCGCGGATTTCACGGTGTTCGACGCCGATCCGCTATCGGTTGCCCCGGATGACCTGGCTGCTGCGCAGGTTCTGGCTACGTTCGTGGACGGTCGGGTGCAGCACCTGGCGGTGGGGTCAGCCCGGTAGGACGCGTGCCCGGCCCGCGGCTGCGTCGGCTTGAGGCCGGACGCCGCGGGCCTAGTCTGTACGCATGGACAAGCCGGAACATGGGACTAACCGCAACCCTGCCGTTGATGAGTGGTTCCAAAACTACGACAACCCGCAGCGGGGGACCTGGTGGCCAGCGTCCGCGAGTTTATCCTTGCGACCGACCCGGCCGTGACCGAGGCCATCAAATGGCAGGCGCCCACCTTTATGTACAAAGGCAACATCGCCTCTTCTTTCCCAAGTCGAAGAAAACCGTGACGCTCTTGTTCCACACGGGTGCCTCCTGGAAGGCGACGGCGAGGTGTCCAGGGTTGCACGCTTCCTCGACGCGGCGGATTTTGAGGCCAAGAAGCCGGCGCTTGAGGTCATCATCAGGCGATGGATGCGGGACCGGGGCTAAAGGCGACCGGGCCAGGGGGCAGCGTCGTAGTCAAAACCATTTGCCCGCGAACTCCAGGGACAGGCTCACGTTCCGGCGGTAGCATGCCCATATGGCTATCGCGCGCTTCCCCACCCTCGTCATCGACTGCCCCGACGCCGGGGCCCTTGCCGTGTTTTACGGCGCCCTTCTCGGCTGGAACGTGAAGGATGACGGCGACTGGACCGAGATCCGGCCCGACGACGGCAGCAACTGCATTTCGTTCCAGCAGGTGGACGGCTACCAGGCCCCCGCATGGCCCGGCCAGTCCCACCCACAGCAGATGCACCTGGACCTGGTGGTGCAGGACCTGGACGACGGCGAAAAAGAGGCTATCAAGCTGGGAGCCAGCAAAGCGGAGACGCAGCCCGGCACAACCTTCCGCGTGTTCCTCGACCCCGCCGGCCACCCGTTCTGCCTCTGCCTCAGCTAGGCGGTTCGAACGGGTTCACTTGCCTCACCGCGTTTCCCGTTCCTGACGTGCGGGGTGGCAAAGCGGCGCACGACTCTGTTTCCGGGACGCTGGTCATCAGCTGTCGTCGGGAGCGGTGGTGCTATGGACGCTGCCGGGTGACGGTGCCATGGTGAAGCTGTGGAGGGGAACAGCCCGGCACTGGAGCAACGGAGGTTGGCCATGAATCTCGACGAACTTGTCTTCCACCCCTGGGCTGTCCAGGGGCCGCGGGACGTGCCCACCTTTGTTGGTGGCTCGGGGAGCTACATCATCGACTCCGGCGGACGGCGCTACCTGGACTTCAGCTCGCAGCTGGTGTTCACCAACCTTGGTCACCAGCATCCGCGCATCGTGGCTGCAATCAAGGAGCAAGCAGACCGTCTCTGCACGCTCGCACCCGGCCACGCGTCCGATGTCCGGGGCGAAGCGGCGCGGCTGATTGTGGAGGTCTCGCCGGAGGGCCTGGGGCACGTGCTGTTCACCAACGGTGGAACCGAGGCCATCGAGCATGCGGTCCGGATGGCGCGCCTTTTCACGGGCCGACCGAAAGTGCTCGCCGCGTACCGCTCCTACCATGGCTCGACATCGACCTCGATCCACCTCACCGGCGACCCGCGCCGCTGGGCCTCGGACACCGGCGCGGCGGGTGCCGTGCACTTCTTCGGACCTTTCCTGTACAGGTCGGCGTTCGGGTCAGGGACCCCGGAGGAAGAGTGCGAACGGGCGCTGGCTCATCTCGAGCAGGTGATCCTCCTGGAGGGCCCGTCGACGATCGCCGGCCTGGTCCTGGAATCGGTGACCGGCAGCTCGGGGGTAATCGTGCCACCGGCCGGCTACCTGCGCGGGGTCCGCGAGCTGTGCGACCGCCACGGCATCGTCTACATCGCCGACGAGGTCATGGTCGGTTTCGGCCGGACGGGAGCCTGGTTCGGCGTCGACCACGATGGCGTGGCGCCGGACTTGCTGGCGTTCGCGAAGGGCGTGAATTCCGGGTACGTGCCGCTGGGCGGTGTGCTGGTCGGCGACGCAATCTACGAGATGTTCACCAAACGCCCTTACCCGGCGGGATTGACGTACAGCGGCCACCCGCTCGCCTGCGCAGCGGCGGTCGCCGCCATCAGCGCGATGCGCGAGGAGGGCACAGTCGCGGCAGCTGCCCGCCTCGGCACGGACATCCTGGGGCCAGGACTCAGGGATCTTGCCGGGAAGCACGAGTCCGTCGGCGACGTTCGCGGCATCGGCGGCCTCTGGACCGTCGAACTGGTCCGCAACCGGCTGACCAAAGAGCCGCTCGTGCCGGTAGGAGCCACCGGTGCGGCGAACGCTCCGATGGTCTCCTTCACTAAGGCGTGCCTGAGCCGGGGCTTGCTGCCTCTGACCTTGGGCAACCGCGTCCATGTCGCCCCTCCCCTCAACGTGAACGACTCCGACGCCGCCGCGGGCCTGGCAATCCTGGACGAGGCACTGGCGGAAGCCGACGCTTTCCTGGACTAACGCGGGACGCCGTGAACGTCATGGCCGGACACGGCCAGCCTGAGCGGTGAAGAAACTGGAACGGCGCGTTTGCCTTGGCCTGCCGGACGTCACAGTTGGGGAAGGTTTAATCCGCGACGCGGGCAGGCCGGCGAAGGAACAGGGCTGTCAGGACTGCCGCCGTCAGGCAGAGAGCGGCGTTGAGCCCGATGGCCGGCAGTATCGAGTGCAGTACCTGATCCGGTGCATCACCGATGCCGCCGTGGACCAGGGACGCGGCGATGATGCTGCTCATGAAGGGGATTCCCATGGTGATGCCGATTTGCTGGCTCATAGTCGTCAGCCCGGTGGCAAGTCCCTGTTCGGTGTCGGGGAGACCGGTGGTGGCGGTGACCATAAACCCGACGATGGCGGCGAGGTTCGCGACGCCGCCGATGAACGTGGCGATCAGGACGAGGATCAGTGAGGTCTGACCTGTGTTGATGAAGAGCAGCGAGCCGGTGGCAGCTGCCTGGACGGTGAGGCCGGCGAGGATGGTGTTCTTGTTGCCGAGTCTGCCGATGAGTTTCGGGGCGATGATCCCGCCGACGACGGTGCCGATGCCGAGGACTGCGAAGGCCAGCCCGGCTCCGAGCGGGGTGTAGCCGAGGACCTGCTGAAGGTAGAGGGTCAGGACGAACACCAGGGACGTTTCGGTGGCGAACGCCAGGATCCCGGCGATGTTGCCCCAGGCGATGTTGTTCCGCCGCAGGATCGCCACGGGCACCAGCGCATGCGGCGTGTTCTTCTCGATGAAGAAAAAGAGCACGGACAAGATCACGCCCGCTGCCAGCGGTCCCCACGCCAACGGTTCGGCCCAGCCCTTTTCGCCGGCGGTAGTCAGACCGAAGACGAGCAGCAGCAGGGCAAGGGTCACAGTGAACGCTCCCGGCACATCCAGTTTCGTCCGGTTCCCGCGGGCGGACTCGGTCAGGAGTTTCGGGGCAAGGATGAGGACGAACAGGGCGATGGGGATGTTGATGAAGAATGCCCACCGCCAGGACAGCAGATCGGTGAGCAGCCCACCGAGGATCGCACCGGCAGTGAACCCCGCGGCCATCAAGGAACCATTCAAACCTAAGGCCTTTTCCCTCAGCGGCCCTTCCAGGAAGGACGTGGTGAGCAGCGACAGCGCGGCCGGGGTGACGGCCGCGGTGGCCAGGCCCTGGGCAACACGGGCGATGAGCAGCACACCGGGGTCGGTGGCGAGGCCGCCGACGAGCGAGCCGATCCCGAGCAGCGCCATGCCGGCGATGAAGAGCCGTTTGCGTCCGAACAGGTCAGCGACCCGGCCGAAGAACAGGGTGAATCCTGCCGCGCACAGTGCGAAGGAGGTGGCGATCCATTGCAGGTGCTCCAGGGCGAAGCCGACGTCCCTCCCGATCCGGGGCAGCGCGACGTTCAGGATGGAGAAGTCGACCGCGAGGGTGAAACTGGCTGTCAGCAGCAGCGTCATGATCAGCCGCTGCCGCCCGGTCATCCGGACAGAACCTTGTTCAGCCGGCGGTGCAGGCGGTGCTGGTAGTGCTTCAAGCTGGGGGAGAGGGGCGGCGTCGTGCGTTGTCATCGCGGAAGTGTCCAATCACTGAGTGCGTGGGCGGGTTTTCCTCTCCAGCCTGCCGATGCCAGGCGGGAACAGCCACGCCGTGTTGTGGGTAGCACTGGCAGTGCTACCCACGTCCGGGAATGTTCGTGAATACTCACAGGTATGAACCAACCAGCAGCGATGGGCGATTTTCTCCGCAAACGACGGGCCGCCCTGAGCCCGGCCGACGTCGGGCTGATGGATTATGGCACCCGCCGTGTTCCCGGGCTGCGGCGTGAGGAAGTGGCCATGCTGGCCGGGATGAGCGTGACCTACTACGCCCGGCTGGAACAAGGCCAGCACGTCAACGCCTCCGACGCGATCATCGACTCCCTCGCCCGGGCCCTGGCCCTGACCGAGGTCGAACGGAAACACCTCTCCGACCTCTCCGGCATCAAACGCCGAAGCCCCAAGACCACTAGGAACCGGCCCGACCAGGCGCGGCCCGGGACGAAACGTCTGGTTGATTCCATGGGCAGTGTTCCGTCGGTAGTGCTGGGCAAACGCACCGAAGTCCTGGCCTGGAACAGGGCGGGGCACTGGCTGGTCGCTTCGCATTTGGACCTCGACGCCCCGGACACGCCGTCGCAGCGGCCGAACATGACCCGAATGCTCTTCCTGGATGAGGCCACACGCAGCCTCTACCCGCACTGGCGCTCCGAGGCTGCCCGTGCCGTCGCATCCCTGCGGCTGCTCTCCGGACGGTTCGCCGATGACATCGAACTCGCCGCACTCGTCGGGGAACTGACCCTGAAAAGCCCTGAGTTCGCAACCATGTGGGCAGAACATCCGGTCGACAACTGCATGTCAGGGCACAAGACACTGAACCATCCCCGGCTTGGGTGCCTGGAGCTCGGGTTCGAGGTCCTGACCATGCCGGACGATTCCGGCCACCGCATCCTCACGTACATCGCAGAAGAAGGCAGCGAAGCCGCCGCCGCCCTCACGCGACTGCATCGCCAGCCCTTCGCGCTGGCCCTCGACGTGGCCCGTCTTGGCGAAGCAGTCTGAGCGTCATTCGCTGCGGACGCCCCCACGCTAAGAACCCCGGAGCGCAGGTCGCGGACCCATAGCGCGGACGCCATAGCCTTGTGCAGCCGCGGGGGATATGCGCGACCTGTTAGAAAACGCGCCCCGGCGACCGGGAGGTCTGCCGATTTCGGCTCGATCCGCGACCGGACCTGCTGCGTTCGCGCGCTGGATCAGTGCATGGCGGCGCCTGGCCTCAGCCGGTAGTCAGCATTTGAAGTAGGTGTTTTGCCGGGGTTTTTGGCGTGGGTCAATGTGGGGTGGCGGGATGAACCAGGGGACCCCGGTTTTGACCTGAATGTGCCACTGTTCCTTATGGATCAAATGGTGGTGATGGGAGCAGAGCAGGGTTCCGTTGTCTGTACTGGTGGGTCCGCCGTGTGACCAGTAGGTGATGTGGTGGGCTTCGCACCAGGGTGCCGGGATGGTGCAGCCGGGGAAGGCGCAGCCCTGGTCGCGGCTGGTGATGGCTTTGCGGATGTGGGGCGGGAAGATCCGGGTGGTGTGGCCGATGTCGAGGATGCGTCCTTCGCTGCCGAGCAGGACGGGGATGATGTCGGCGTCGCAGGCGATCTTCCGGACGATGGACGCCGGGACGGGGCCGGTGAACGCGAACGACCCCGTGCCGGGGATGCCGGGGATGCCGGGGATGCCGGTGGTTCCGGTGCCCGTGTTGAGGCGGTCCATCAGGTCCCGGTAGTCGATGGTGACCATGACCTGGGGCTTCAGCCCGCCCGCCGCCGGCAGACCTCCGGTGGTGAGGGCTGCTTTGCAGGCGCCGACCAGGCCGTCGAGGAGCCGCTGCGGGCGGGTCCGCAGGTCCAGGGCATCATCGGGCGCAGCGTCCGTGCAGCCCTCCCGGGTCCGGGGGTTCGTGGCAGTGTTCATCACGGTCAGGAGGGGTTCGCATTGATCCGGGGTCGCGAAGATTTCGATGTGCTGCAGGCCGCGGCGGGCCTGCCGGAGGAA
>NZ_JBFBEY010000038.1:0-32678 GCF_040683875.1 Arthrobacter sp. NPDC093128 | reverse complement strand
GCGATGGGCGCCATGGTGGTGGGCGGCCGCCCGGTGAAGCCTGACGCCGTCGACCTCCGCTGGGTCTCCGCCATCCTCTACAAGAACCAGACCGTAGAGGAAACAGGCGTGGCCGCCGGCGTCCTGGACCACCCGGCCAACGGCGTCCACTGGCTGGCCAACAAAATCGCCGCGCACGGCGACAGCCTCAAGGCCGGCGACATCATCCTCGCCGGCTCCTTCACCCGGCCCCTCTGGGTCTACAAGGGCGACACCGTCCACGCCGACTACGGACCGCTGGGAGCCGTGACATGCCGCTTCGAATAGAAGACACCTTCCGGGACGCACTGGCCTCCGCGGACCGGTCCTTGGCGGGGATGTGGGTGTGCTCCGGCAGCCCGCTGGTGGCCGAGCTGTGCGCCGGGGCCGGCCTCGACTGGCTGCTGATCGACGCCGAACACAGCCCCAACGGGCTCGAATCCGTCCTCGCCCAGCTCCAAGCCGTCCACGGCTACCCGGTCCAGGTACTGGTCCGGCCGCCGGTCAACGACACCGTGCTGATCAAGCAGTACCTGGACCTCGGCGTGCAGAACCTCCTGGTGCCCATGGTGAACTCCGCCGCAGAGGCCGAAGCCGCTGTGGCCGCCACCCGCTACCCGCCGCACGGCGTCCGCGGCGTGGGCTCGGCCCTCGCCCGGGCCTCGCGCTGGAACCGCATCCCGGACTACCTCGCCCGCGCCTCGGAAACCGTCAGCCTCACCGTCCAGATCGAATCCGAAGCAGCCGTCACTGCCGTGGAGAACATCCTCGCGGTCGACGGCGTGGACGCCATCTTCCTGGGGCCCTCCGACCTCGCGGCGTCCATGGGCATGCTGGGACAACAGGAACACCCCAAAGTGCGCGCCGCCGTCGAACACTGCCTCGCCGCCGCCACAGCGGCCGGCAAACCCGCAGGCGTCAACGCCTTCAACAAGGACACCGCCCGCAGCTACCTCGCTGCCGGCGCCTCCTTTGTGCTGGTGGGCGCCGACGTCGCCATCCTGGCCCGCGGCTCAGAAGCCCTCGCCACAGCGTTTATCCCGGACCCGGCGGTTGAACCGGCCGAACCGCCCACCAGCTACTGACCCCTGTAAGGACACCCTCGATGACAGTTTCATCAGCACAGCACACTACCGTCTCCAACGAGCGTGAAGCCGCGCTCGTCGCTTCCGTCCCCACCGGCCTGCTGATCGGCGGCCAGTGGCGGGACGCGTCCGACGGCGGCACCTTCGACGTCCACGACCCCGCCACCGGCGAGGTACTCGCAACCCTCTCCTCCGCCACCAGCGAGGACGCCCTCGCCGCGCTGGGCGCCGCAGACAACGCCCAGGCTTCCTGGGCCCGGACGGCACCACGGGAGCGCGCCGAAATCCTCCGCCGCGCCTTCGACCTGGTCACCGAACGGGCCGAGGACTTCGCGCTGCTGATGACCCTGGAAATGGGCAAGCCGCTGGCCGAAGCCCGTGGAGAAGTCACGTACGGCGCTGAATTCCTGCGCTGGTTCTCCGAAGAAGCAGTCCGGGACTACGGCCGCTACCTCACCACCCCCGAGGGCAAGAACAAGATCCTCGTCCAGCACAAGCCGGTGGGCCCGTGCCTGCTGATCACGCCCTGGAACTTCCCGCTGGCGACGGCCACCCGCAAGGTCGCCCCGGCCGTCGCCGCAGGCTGCACCATGGTCCTCAAGCCCGCCAAGCTCACACCGCTCACCGCGCAGTACTTCGCGCAGACCATGCTCGACGCCGGCCTGCCCGCAGGGGTCCTGAACGTGGTCTCCTCCTCCAGCGCCTCCGGCATCTCCGGACCGCTCATGAAGGACTCACGGCTGCGGAAGGTCTCCTTCACCGGCTCCACCCCGGTGGGCAAACGACTCATCGCCGACGCTGCGCAGAACGTGCTGCGCACCTCCATGGAGCTCGGCGGCAACGCACCGTTCATCGTGTTCGAGGACGCCGACCTGGACAAGGCCGTCGAAGGCGCCATGGCAGCGAAGATGCGGAACATGGGCGAGGCCTGCACCGCGGCCAACCGCTTCCTGGTCCAGGAATCCGTGGCAGCCGAGTTCACGCAAAAGTTCGCCGCGGCCATGGGCGCCCTGGCCACCGGCCGCGGCACGGAGCCGGACGCCAAGGTTGGCCCGCTGATCGATGCCGGAGCCCGCGACGACGTGCACGCCCTGGTGACCGCCGCCGTCGACGCCGGCGCATCCGCGGTCACCGGCGGGACACCCCTGGATGGACCCGGCTACTTCTACCCGCCCACCGTGCTCGCCAACGTCCCGAACGACGCGGAAATCCTGCGCCAGGAAATCTTCGGCCCCGTTGCCCCGGTCACCACCTTCAGCACCGAGGCAGACGCCATCCGGCTCGCCAACGCCAGCGAATACGGCCTCGCATCCTACCTCTACAGCCGCGACTTCAACCGGCTCCTGCGCGTGGCCGAACAGATCGAGTTCGGCATGGTGGGCTTCAACGCCGGCGTCATCTCCAACGCCGCCGCCCCCTTCGGCGGCGTTAAGCAGTCCGGCCTCGGCCGTGAAGGCGGTTCGGAAGGCATCGCCGAATACACCACCACGCAGTACATCGGCATCGCCGACCCCTACACCGACTGACGGACGCGAATCTCGACAGGCCCAATCACCAACACGGCGACCCCGGCGGTTGGGCCTGTCGATACCCCCGATCCCGGAAGGCTCGGTCTGCGGTCCATTAGCCTCTTCAGGATAGGGTCCGTTCGCGGTAGCGTGCCTCCATGTCGGTCCTTTTGGAGGTCATCGCGGCTGTAGTCCAGGGCCTGGCCGAAGCTGTGGGCGAATTGTTCATACACCGCGCGGGTCAGGAAGAGGACGACGCCGCCGATCAGTAGCCGTACACGGGCCGAATGCGAAACTGTGTGCGGCCAGGGCAAGCCGCTGAAGTTCTCGCCACACAACCTACGACGCACGTCGCCACAGAGACAGTAAACAAGGCCTTACCGACCCATCGGCCGTTTGACCAAGGCAATTTCAATACACCGGAGAGCTACCGCAACGGCCTGCACCAAGCAGAGCATCCGAAACTACCGAACATCCGTCGACCAGCGATGCGGTCTCAGGCCCAACTTCGAGTACGGCTATTTAACAGTCGGGGACGTGGTTCGAAATCGAGCTCTATTCCTCCCCGCCTAGTTGCCCGTGGCCACCATCTGCGTTATGGAACACCCCCGCAGCACGCCAGCGTCCCCTTCATTGCCCAACATGAACAATCACTGCGCCTCACTCGCGAGAAATCTGCACGGGCCACGGACGTCCAACAGCGCCCCAACGACGGCGACTGACGCGCCAAGTGAGCAAAGCAGCCGGAAAGTCAGGCGCTTCAACTCCTCCCTGACGCCGCCAAGGGACCACCGTTCGTGCTGTTGGACCGTAGCTGTTCTACGTCACGGTAGGCGCCACGACCAACATGAAAATGAAGCTGCCTGCCAACGAATGAGCATGGCGTCCACCTCGCGACGCGTCTCTGTGATCTTGTCGTGGTTTACCACCCGTTCCCGAACGCAGCCAAGAAGACGACACCGCGGACATGTCAGGGCTGTGACCGCGGTCCATCGACCAGCGGTCACAGCCCGGATGTCCAAATTACCCACAGACTCCAAGAACCCCACGCGAGGGACGGGATCGCTCTTGAAGGCAGTAACCGGCCCTGGTTTTCGGAGGGTCTTGGCGGCCCGAGCGCATGCTTTCATGCCGCCCCGTCATACCATCCTGGTTCCTATTCCGAGGCTTCGGAGCTCCGTTACGATCGTGCCGGTTCGGGCTTCCGGGTCGGCAGCAGCGGCGCGAAGAACGCGGCGAGCTCCGCCGTCGCCGTCAGCGGCAGCACGTTCGCCACGTACTGGTCCGGGCGGACGACGACAACGGCCCCGCCGCGGGCGACGCCGCGCAGCTCGAAGATGTCTGCCGCCGGACCGGTGCCGTAGACGTTTTCCAGGTAGGTGAGCCTGAACGGGCCGACTTCCGGCGTGAACGCCGCCGGGACGGCGCTGATGTCGATGCCTGTGTGCTCCTGCTGGTAGATGACCTTCACGTCGAACCATGCGTCGCGGTCAAGGCCCGACGGCGTTGCGGCCAGCGGTGAGTCGGGCGCGTTCGCCAGCCACTCGGCCAGGTCGTTGGTCGGGGAAGCGGACCCCGCAACGGACGGATCCGCGAAGACGTAGATCCGCCAGCGGCCGTCCGCCTTCGCCTGGTGTCCGAGCTGCAACGGGTTTGTGTCGCAGACCCGCACCACGGGCGCGGACTTGAACCGCTTGCCGACGGTGAAGCCGGTGGCCAAGTCCTGGTGTGCCTGCTCTCCGATGAGCATGGACGGGGCGTACTGGGTCATGAAGCCTGCCGGGAATTCTGCGGTGCTGGTGTAGAAGTCCTCGAGCTCAGAGGGGCTCTCGAACTCCTCGGGCTTCTTCGCCATAAGTGTTGACCACTCCTTGTCGAAGTCGATCAGGTTCTTAGCGATGACCTGGCGCTCCGCCGAGTAGGTGGACAGCAGGCCCTCCGGGCTCCGGCCCTCCAGCACATGGCCGAGCTTCCAGCCCAGGTTGAAACCGTCCTGCATGGACACATTCATGCCCTGGCCGGCCTTGGCGCTGTGCGTGTGGCAGGCGTCGCCGGTGATGAACACCCGCGGCGTGCGGGTGCCGATTTCTTCGGGGAGGACGTCGTCGAACCGGTCGGTGAGGCGGTGGCCCACCTCGTACACGCTGTGCCAGGCGACGTTGCGCACATCGAGTGTGTAGGGGTGCAGTATGTCGTTCGCTTTGGCGATGATCTGTTCGATGGTGGTGTTGCGGACGGCGCCCTTGTCGCTGGGGTTCACTTCCCCCAGGTCAACGTACATGCGGAAGAGGTGGCCGCCTTCGCGGGGGATCAGCAGGATGCTGCCGCCCTCGCCGGACTGGATGGCACACTTCAAACGGATGTCGGGGAAGTCCGTGGTGGCGAGGACGTCCATCACACCCCAGGCATGGTTGGCCTGGTCGCCGGCCAGCGTGCAGCCGATGGACTCCCGCACTTTGCTCCGCGCGCCGTCCGCACCAACGACGTACTTGGCCCGGACCACGCGCTCCTGCCCTTCAAGCGGGCCGGCAGTGTGCAGGAGCGTCACGGTGACGGGGTACTTCCCCTCGCCGACCTCGAGGCTCCGGAACTCATAGCCGTAGTCCGGCGCCATGCGGGTGGGCGAGTTGGCCATGAACTCGGCGAAGTAGTCCAGCACGCGGGCCTGGTTGACGATGAGGTGCGGGAATTCGCTGATGCCCGCCGGGTCGTCGACGGCGCGGGCTGCGCGGACGATGCGGGAATGGTCCGCGGGGTCCGGCTTCCAGAACGCCATCTCGGTGATGCGGTAGGCCTCTGCGATGATCCGCTCGGCGAAGCCGAAGGCCTGGAAAGTTTCGACGCTGCGGGCCTGGATGCCGTCAGCCTGGCCGATGGCGAGCCGCCCTCCGCGCCGCTCCACGATCCGGGTGGTGACACCCGGGAACTGCGAGAGCTGCGCGGCGGTGAGCATGCCGGCAGGGCCGGTGCCCACGATGAGCACGTCCACTTCATCGGGAAGCTGTGTGGGCCGGTCAATGCCGACGCCGGCGGCCGGCTGGACCCTCGGGTCACCGGATACGTAACCGTGGTGGTGGAAATGCACGGGGTTCCTCACTTCGTTGTAGGGCTCACTGCCGCAATAATCGGTGTTCTATAATAGAATTTGATGTTCTATTATAGAACCAATAGTCTGACAGTAAGAGCAGCAGGGGGAAAATGCAAATATTTCGTGACTCCAGCCACAGTTAGGCGCATTGAGTCATGAGAAGGACGGAGCGAAAGACCACATGGCAAACGCAGCAGCTTCAGGCCAAAAGACGGCCGCGGCACATTCCCAGACGCTCTCGCGCGGCATCAGAATGCTTGAAATCCTTAGCGAGGCGACGAAGGCCCTTAGCATTGGCGAGGTCTCAGACCGGCTGGGGTGCACCGGTCTGTCGCCTATAGAATATTGCGCACCCTCGAGGACCACGGACTCATCGCCAGGGACCCGGCGGGAGGACTGGTCCTCGGAACCGGCTTGGCTACGCTTGCCCGCGCCGTTGCCCGCGACCTGCAGACGGCGGCACTGCCGGAATTGACGTCCATCGCCAACGAGCTCCGGATGACCGCTTTCCTTGTCGTCCTCGACCGCGGGGACTGCACGACTCTGACCAGTGTTGAACCACGACACAGTGGTTCGGCCGTTGTACAGCGCCCTGGCACACGCCACCCCATTGACGCCGGGGCGCCAGGGCTGGCGCTCCAAGCGATCTTGGACGATTCCCAGTGGGAGGCAATTTCCCCACAGCGCCCCCGTCGGCCCGAAATGGCTTCGGTGCGGGAGCAGGGATTCGCCGTCACCCACCACGAAGTCCTGCCGGGCGTGACCGGAGTGGCCGCCCCACTGAGCCTAGGGCAGGGACTGCAGCCGGCGGCCATCGCCGTGGTTTACGTTGGCGATGAGCGTCCCGCGGATCGGGTCGGGACGTCACTGGTGGAGGCCGCTCGGCGGATCAGCGAGCAGTTCGACTGAATCGAAACGAGGTAACGCCTCGACGTTCCACACGCCGTCGGCATCCGAGTTCACCCGACGTCCTCTGGCGAAGGACGACGGTGGCCGGCATCCGGATACCGGCCACCAGTCAGCCCGACACCGGTTCGGGCTTGCGGGTTCGGAGTCGGTGGAATGGGACGACCTTTAGTGTCATGGCCACGGCGATTGCTGCGCCCTGCACGAGGAGCTGGACCGATGGGGGCGCACCCAGCGCGAGGACGGACTGGCCGAGACTGGTGATGAATAGTGCACCGATCGCTGTTGCGATGACGCTCGCCCGGCCGCCCGTCAGCGGTGTCCCGCCGAGGACGACCGCAGTCACTGATGCCAGTAAGTACGCGTTCCCTGAATCTGTGGGAGGGGTCCCGACGTAGCCGGCGAACATGATCCCGGCGACGCAGTAGCAGACGGCGGCGAGGATGTAGGCTCCTACCTGGTACCGCTGAACCGGGAAACCGCTCGCTCGCGACGTAAGCGGATTCGCGCCCACTAGCGTCGTCCACTTACCAAAGGTGCTCCGCCGGAACAGCCACGCCGCAGTCCCGATGAAGAGCACGGCAACGAGCAGGGTGGCGGGTAGGCCCAACGGGCGGGCCGACGCGAATGCGGTAAGCGACTCCGATGCCCTGGTCGGGCTGCCGCCGGAGATGGAGTGGCAGACACCCAGGAGGAGCGCGTTGACTCCCAGCGTGGCAATAAGTGGAGTAATCCCGAATCTTGTCACGCAGAAGCCGGTCGCCCAGCCGATGACGGCCGCCACTAGGACGGCTATGACGATGCTTTCGGCCACGCCGATGCCGAGCCAGGAAGGTATCACTGTCACGATGATGGTGGAGAGGGAGAAGATACCCGCTACGGAGAAGTCCAGTCCACGTTGTTGAACGACAAGCATTTGCCCTACCGCTGCTACCGCCAGGATGCTGGCGAAGGGCAGGAGGGAGAGCAACGAGGCGAGGGTCAGGACCCCCGATGAGAGGGTGATTGCGAGCAGTGCGAGCGTCGCCCAGAGGATCAGCGAATAGCCGCCTCCTGCCGCGCCCGGCGCTCGAACCGCTCCAGAGCTGCGCTTTACTGTCTTCTTTGTTGCGATGTTCATGCCTTCGACCTCAGTTTTGAGTAGAAACCGGCGGCCAGGATGGTTAGTCCGCCCAGCAGATAGTGTTGCCATGCCTCGTCAAGGGCCAGAAAGACGGTGACAGTATTCAGTTGCTGGATTAGCAGCGCACCCGTAAGGGCTCCGATGAATGAACCCCGGCCTCCAAAGACGCTGGCACCGGCCAGAACGACGGCGGTGACGCTGGGCAACGTGAAGCTGATCCCCGCGCTGGCATCTCCCGATCCTGTCTGTGTCATCAAGACCAGCGCTGCGAACACGACGATGGTTGAAGCGCCAACGTATGCGGTCAGCAGTGTCCAGCGGATCCTGATGCCGAGGCGCTTCGCGGCGGCGGGGCGCGAGCCGACAGCACGGAGCTTTAGGCCCCAGGCCGTGCGCCGCATTGCGAGCTCCAGCCCCAGCCCGAGGGCAACGGCGGCGATGGCGGCCACGGGCACGAATCCAACGGAGGCTTCGAGCCACCCAAGGAAGGTCCCGTTGATGGCCCCACCCGGTTCAGGGCGGAGCACCAGGGAAACGCCTTGGAGCAAGGTAAACGTGATGAGTGTGCCGATTACTGGAGGAATCTTCGTAAATTCGATGAGCACCCAATTGGCCACGCCGGTGACGAGGCCGACGGCGCACACAATCAGCAGGCCGAGCGCCAATCCCCCGTAACTGGAGAGGCTGGCCGGCAGGACGAACGAGGCCGCCACGACCACGACACCGGCCAGTGGACCCACCGACAGGTCGATTCCGCCGGTCATCATAACCAGTTGTTGCGCCAGTGCAACAAAAGCATAGGCGGCGAAGAGAAGCAGCAGGGAATTGAGGTTGAAAGCGGTGAGGTAGAACGCGTTTTGGGACGCTGCCACACCGCCCAAGACGAGTGAGGCCAGGCCGAGGATTACGGCGGGGAAGTAGTCACCGCTCAGAAACCGTTTCGCACGTGATCGTTCTGTCGCTGCCGCAACCGACCGCGTGGTGGTCGACGTCAGGACCGCGTGGGTGATGGCTTCTTCCGTCAGTTCGTCGCCCTCGAGTTCTGCCGCGACCTGACCTCTGGAGAACACCAGGACCCTGTCGCAAAGCCCGCTGAGTTCCATCGCGTCGGAGGAAAGGACCAGGGCAGTCCCGCCGGAGTCCGCTGTTGAGCGGAGGATCTCGTAAATGTCCAACCGCGCACCGACGTCAACGCCCTGGGTCAACTCATCGGCCAGAAGGAGCGTCGGCTTGGATGCAAGGCTGCGGGCCATCACTACCTTTTGCTGGTTTCCTCCTGAGAGGCTCTCAATGGGTGCACCAAGCGAGCTCATCTTGATGCCCAGCGCCGCACGCAAATCTTCGGCGGCGGCGGCTTCCTGCTTCTGGTCAACGATGGATGCCCGGGAGAATTTTGGCAGCGTCCGCGCCGTGAGGTTCGCCAAAATAGGCAGGGAAGTGAATATTCCCTCGCCATGGCGGTCGTTCGGAACGAAGGCCACCCCGTGCTCGGCCGCTTTCCACGGCTTACCCAGGGGTACCTCACCTTCGCCGACGGAAAACCGCCCCCGGGCCTTTCCGAGACCGGCCAAGGCCCGGAGGAAATCGCGCTGGCCCTGCCCCTCAATACCCGCCAATCCGACGATTTCGCCCCTGTGCAGCGCAAGGGAATCCACGGAAAAATTCTCCCCGACGAAGTTTTGAATTTCGACGGCCGTTTGCCTGTCGTCACTAAATATCTGCTTTTCCGGAAACAAAGCGGCCAACTGCTTTCCGGCCACCATGTTGACGATCTCACGATCCGTTTTCTGCCCGGCCGGAAAAACGTCCTGGATCGCGCCGTCACGGAGTACGGCAATCCGGTCCGCAATCGTCTTAACCTCGTGAATGCGGTGGGAGATATAGACGACCGCGCAGCCTTGCTTGGCCAACTGGCGGACGTTCGCCATGAGAATCTCGACATCCTCTTTGCTCAGATGCTCCGTGGGTTCGTCCAGGATGACAACCTTGGGATTCCCCGCCAGGGCCTTGGAGATCTCGAGCACGAAGCGCTTGTCCGGTTGAAGGTCGCGCACCGGGACGGCCGGCGGCAGCGGACTCTCAGAAGAGAACGAAGCAGTCAGCTTCCGAGACCACGCCGCAAGGCCCCCGAACCTAGGCCGATGTTCCTCAGCGACGCCAAGGTAGCAATTCTCATCGACACGTAAGTCGGGAATCAGCGCCGGATCCTGATAGACGATCGCTAGGCCCGCCCTGCGCGAGGCCTCCGGATCGCTGCCATCCATACGGTGGCCAGCAATGGTGACGGTTCCTGAGTCGGGCATCAGCGAACCCGCAGCCACAGACATAAGCGTCGATTTCCCGGCTCCGTTCTCACCGACAAGGCCGAGGACTTCACCCGCAAAAAGTTCCAGGCTCACGGCCTTGAGCGCGTGGACAGGACCAAAATGCTTCTCGATAGCGGACAGCTGCAGTACCGGAGCGGCGTCCCCCGCAGTTCCGCCCAAAAACTGAACCCCGGCGGAAACCAGGGCAGGTTCCTCCACGGAAGCGGTCTCCGACAGGACATCACGCATGTTCGCTGACCCCCAGGCTGGTACTGACATCCGCCGCTGACTGCTGGTGCCAAGCATCAGCGAGCCGAAGGAGCCGTGCATCCTCCCAGTGCGGAGCAACAATCATCATGCTCACAGGCAGCCCCTCCGACATCCCGACGGGCATCGCGGTCGCCGGGTGCCCGGTAATATTGAAGGCGCACGTATTTTGCAACATATCCAAAGCGCTTGAGACAACACTGCCAATGGAGGCATCGGCTGGCGGGATAAGGGTCGCCTTCTTCGGCAGCGTCGGCATGACGAGCACATCATAGTCGGCAAAAGCGCTGTCATAGGCTGCGCGGAGCCAGTATGAGAGGTTCTGCGCCTTGGCGTAGTAATGCAGTCCATGTTTCTGGTACATGGAATCGGCCAAGTAGGCATAAAGCTTATGGGTGACCGACAGCTTTCCTCCGCGGGACTTGAGTGCCTCCCGGACCGCATCCATCATGTCCGTTGCATAGTGGCCCCGGAAATTCAGGCCAACCCCTTCACCGGTGGCCATGGCGTGGATGCCTCCCTCGACAAAAATGGGCATGGCGATCGACTGCGCATCCCGGTGCGCCGGAATACTGACCTCCCCGACAATGCAACCCAGCGAACGCAGACCATAAGCAGTTTCACGGACGATATCGTCAACGTCCTCCTCTGAGTGGCCGGGCCAACCGAATCCTTCCGTGACGATCCCGATCCGGAGCCCCTCCACATGGCCTGTCAGCGCTTCCCGGTAAGCATCCACGCGCAAGTCCCACTGTTGACGGGGATCCAGCCCGTCCGGACCCGCCATGACGTCCAGCATCAAGGCAAGATCCGCTGGTGTCCGGGCGAGCGGACCCAACGTATCGACCGTCTGGTCAATGGTTATTCCACCCGTGTACGGCACAAGACCCCACGTTGGCTTATGCCCATAGACCCCGGACCAACCAGCGGGCATACGAACCGAACCACCCTGGTCACTGCCCACGGCCAGATCCACCTCACCGGTGGCAACAAGAACGGCCGATCCACTCGAGGATCCCCCACTGGACCGCAACGGATCATGAGGATTGCGCACCGGCCCGGGATCGGACGTGTGGCTGGCACCCGACAAGCAAAAGCTTTCGCAAGTCGACTTTCCGACAATTGTCGCACCGGCGTCCAGAAGACGCTTGACAACGGTCGCGTCTTCAGCAGGCACAAACCCTTCGAGCGCTGCCGACCCATTCCTCATCGGAAGGCCGGCAACGGCAATGGAGTCCTTGATGACCACAGTCCTACCCGCGAGGGGACCGTCCGGTGCGCCGGCAATCTCTGCTTTCCAAGCCCACGCCCCCAAACGATTCTCATCTTCCGCCGGACGCCGCCCGTCGGAACGCAAGTATTTTGGCGCCACGAGCGGCTCTTCCATCTCGTCAAGCCGATGATACGCTCCGAGCATCCCTTCAATAACCTCCTGGAAGGCGTCGAGTTCGGCCGGGGAGCTTTCCAGACCAAGGTGATCATTTGTTTCGTTCAGGTCGCCGAACGTGGGTCCAAAGACTGTCATGATGTTCCTTTACTTAGGTACGCCAGCGTCAGCGGGCGAAGACTTCTTTCATCTGTTCCGGGGTGAGGTCTGCCGAAAGATCGGCATCCGGTGGCAGAGCCGGGTTGCAGGTGGGCATTTTGCCGTTTTTCGTATCGATGAAGACCGAGAGCTTCACGAGCGGAGATTCGGGATTTTCTAGGCCCTGAGCTGCGGCGACGGCCTTGCGGAGAGCAATCTTCGGGACGTTGCCCGTTCCGTCGATAGAAAGCAGCTCGAAGTCAGGGTTCTGGGCCTTGAGACCTTCCCAGGCGCAACCAACTTCGTTGGAGCTGGCCGTGACGGCAATAGGCACTAGGGGCTTGCCGGCGGCGGCGTAGGCCCTGGCGATTGCAGGGATCGTCGCCCCATAGTCGGCCAGCAGAAGTCCGGTGTCGGCGTGCTTCGTGAGCAAACCGGTAACCGCCTGCTGCATCCCGGCAATCGTCCAGTTGGTTGTGATTGGATCGTCCTGGACCAGCCTGAGCCCGTCAGGGGCTGCCTTCTTGTACCCGTCGAGGAATGCCGTACTGAGGGCATTGCCAGGAGTGCCCCCAAGCATGGCAACTTGCCCGTTCCCGTGGAGGATATCCGCGCCCCATTCGGCCCATTCCTTTCCGACCGCATCGGAATCTTCGCTGACGAACACTTCATAATCACTGCCCGGAGTCCCTCCCGGATTGGACTTGTATGGGACTACGACGACGCCTGCTTTGGTTGCTTTTCGAAGCGCGGGAAGGGCAGCCGGACCGAAGTCGTTCAGGGTGATAATCGCGTTAACCCCTTGGGCTACGAGACCGTTAATGTCCGAGGCATACTTCTGTGGATCCGCGTTGGCGTCCGTGTAGAAGGTTTTAGTGATATTTGCGCATTTCGCGGCCTCCAGCTCGAACTGGCGTCGCATGATTTTTCGGAGGGAGTTGCCTCCAAAGCCGTCTGCCAACGCAACCTGAATGGGTTTGTCGCCGCAGAAATCTGTGATGGACGGTCGTCCCTCAAATGGGGCGCTGGTTACTTCAGTGGTCGTCGCGCCACCGGCCTCACTTCCCGTGCTCTGGAGCTCACCGCAAGCCGTCGTAGCCGTGAGCGTGCAGACCACAATTCCCACGGCCATGAGTTTGTGTGTACTTCTGGGATGTATTCTCATTGTTTGTCCTTTGTCGGTCTTCAGCAGCGGAGACCTTGGTAGCTTGTTCGAAGGAGCGTTGGGCCGGCTCCGACTTCAATCGGTTTTCGGATGTTTCGTGTCAATTGGCTGGAGGCTGGCCTCCGGTGCGGGCATGTGGAAGTGGTCGGTGATTCGGCAGTAGATTCCTGGGTTGACCAAGCGCGCGATTGGGTTCATCGCTGTCATGTCCACGCGTAGGCGGTTGTCGACGATGCCTTCTTTGTAATGCGCGAAAACTACTTCCCCGATTACCAGGTGGTAGGGCATCTGACCAAGGGGGTGGATTGCCGTTAGTTTGCATTCCAACTGAACAGGGCAATCGATGATGCGGGGAGGTGCAACCCTTCGGGACGGCGCACATCTAAAACCTGCGAGAGTCATCTCGTTGGTTAGCTTCCCGTATTCCGGCCCGCAGAGGTTCATTTTTTCCTTGTTGGCGTCGTCCACCATGTGTACGACAAATTCCCCAGTCGCCCTGATGTTGACTAGGGTGTCTTTCTCCTCGTTTTTTCTGTCGAACATGGTCGGGCCAACAGAGAACATCACCATCGGCGGCCCGATTGCGGCTGCGTTAAAGAAACTAAACGGAGCTGCATTAAGCCCTGCGGGCCCAAGAGTGGTAACCAAGGCAATGGGCCGGGGAATCACAGTGCTGGAAAAGAGCTTGTACTGGTTGGCGTGGTTCATCTCGGTAGTGTCGAATCCCACCATTTGGAATTCATCCGACAAGGGAAGGTCGAGCAAGGGAGGTTTCGCGCGGTTGGTAGTAGGTATTACGGCAGACGTCATTTCATAGTCTCCTTCCGGGCGTTCGGCTGTGAGTGGACGGACTGACGGAGGTTGACCCTTCAGCCAGTTCCCCGCCCGAGCGTTCTGGATCTACCCGTTGTTGGGGAAGTTTCTTAAATTTAGGGCCAGCACCGAGGGGATTTCTGTGACAAGTGCGCCAACTTTAATGGTCTCGGCGCGACACCCCCGACCAGGAGGACAGCAGACAGTGAAAGGGAGTTTGAAGTGCATGTGTCTTGATCGGAGCCGAGGCAGCCGTGATGGCATCCGCGCATTCACCGGCTGCACGTGGCTTCGCTTCAGGGCGTCAGACGTGCCCTGGCTCGGGGAAGAAGTGAACTCGGATTAGTGCCGTATGTCTTGCGAAAGCATCTGCTGAAATGGGAAAAGTCGGAGAATCCGCATTCGATCGCTAACGCAGTGACCCGCTCCACCTGTCCGTCGTCAAGCATCTGACGGCTCTTTTCAAGGCGCATCTTCCACAACCATTGCACCGCCGTAGTGTCCTCGATCGCGAATAGCCGATTTAGCGTCCGCGTTGATATATGGAATTCGGACGCTATTTGTTCCACTGTGAGCCCAGGATCACCGAGTCTGCTTTGTACGAAGTTTTTTACCGTCGCCAGCAGCTCAGTCCGTCGGTTGTCTTCGATGGGCTCTGAGCCGACAGCGGAGCCGAATCCGGCACAAACGAGGTCGAGCACGCCTGAGGCCACCCTCGCTTCAACGGATGCCTCCGTCGGTATATCCGTTGTAAGGCTGCTCGAAAGCAAGTTTCCGATAAGCGGGCCCAATGCTGAGCTTTTGGGCAGTACGAAAGCGGGCATCCTCTCAACATTAGCGAAGCGCGACAGAACCATTCGGCGCGGTATGCGTAAGAAGATGGCCTGATAGTGCGTTGGCAATGTGTGTCGGTATGGCCGACCCATGTCGACTAAAGACATGTCACCCGGGCCGACGATGCCTTGCCGTTCGTTCTGTTCCAAATACCAGTGACCGGACCGGATGTAACCAAATAGAAAATCATCGCATGGGTCGCTTTTCAAGGCGGTGCTGGAACGATGCACCCGCAGAGGACTTGATTCGATCTCGTAGATTCGGATGCCTCCGATGTCGCGAGAAGTCATCCGGGCAGAGAAATTTTGCTCATCCGTTGCTTGGCTCTCAGCTGCGCAAAATGAACGTTCAATTGCATCGTTCCAATACGCGAAGCGCTCCGCGCCGTCCCTAATGGACTTGGTGTCAAATGTCAGAGTTGACATAGCGTCCTAAGGCTCTGAAAGCTGATCACGGCATTGGCCACAGTGACCACGCCGCTTCACTTACGGCGTTGTCGCGGCGATAGACAAATTCCTTGGCAAACATGCGCGAAGTTCCCCCGGAAATAAAGTGCCCAATATCGTGGATGATCTCGCTGCGGCCCCGCGCGGAGTCGAAGTAGTTCTCACGCATGTCCTCAATGCTAGGGAAGTGGAGGACGGACACGCCTTGTATCGGCGGGGCTCCAGGTGTCAGCGAACGGTGTACCCATATGCAGGCGTACCTGACCAACCCCGTGTGCACTTTCACCGCGAGGTCCTGATGGTGCTTCCAGCTCCGGCGGATCGCCGAATCTGGCAGGTCCGAAAGGAAGAACAGTCCGCGCATCAGCTTTAAACCCTGGGAGGGGACACCACCGGCCGAATCAAGCGAGCTGAAGACTTCGTCTTCCTCGACTTCGTATACATGGCAGGATTGGATGAGCGATTTGCCCGCCGACTCATTAAACATGAGTAGCTGGGCGGCCGCCCTTTCTCCATTGAGGGTCACTTCGACAATGGCATCGGACGAGACGGCGCCATTGGTCTCACTATTTCCATAAAGCTCGAGTCCAACAGGCTCCGGCACCGCGGTGTTGACGCGAACGCTGGTCAACCCCTGAACTAGTTGCAGGGCGGCCTCCGCAAACTCTGCAACGAGCCATTCCTGCAGCGCGTACTTCCGCCCGGGGACCGCTGTATACCAGAGCATGTATTTCAATGTAGTGACTCCTGAGTAGAGGTATTTTTACGTCAAACCCAGGCGGTGTCCCGGGTCTGCGACGAGTTGGAATATCGTCAGGGTCGGCGGCTGTCGGCGTCAGTCACAGAAAGACGGGGTAGCCGGCCGGTCCAATTGGCTATGTCGTTACCCGCCCAGGGTTTTGAACCACGTCGTCTTCGGCCTTGGACAAGTTACGTACGATGAATCTTCCTACCCAGCGCCTTGATAGTCAAGGGTTTTACTAATATGGACTGGGGGTTCAGCTGCCGCCCATCCCAGCCACGGCACCTTGCCCGACGGCGAGAAGGAACACGGTGCGGCGGCCGATGCAGTCAGACGGAGCACCGGCTAGGACGATGAAGCACGCACCTACAAGGAGCGCGGCAGAGGTCGACAGGAATGCAAACGCTGCGTTGAGATCCCGTTGCCCCGAAGGTCGTTTGGAGCGTAGGTGAAGGCAACGTCGTAGCCGCCTGACATGCCGATTTATGGGAGGTTCCGGTCGTCATGCCGCCCCGCTCCCCCACGTCCATGAACCATCAGAAGCAACTTCGCTGTTTGTCATTCTGATCCCCCATGATCGCTGGGCGGGTCCTCCACGCAACCAGGGCGCTATGCGCCGCTCACGATCCAAAGTTTCGTTCGGCGCTCCTACGTCGCTTATTTCCTCTCGAAACTTTGGATCGCTCCCGGTTCCCCAAGTTGCACTCCGGACCCTCAAACCCAGCGGTGACTCCGCTACCAGAACGACACACAAATCTGACAGACACACCCGGTGCCCGCCAGCGGCCGACTACCTCGTCCACGACGCCAATGCCGCCAACGTGATCGTCGCCGTGTTCAGCGGAATGACCGTCGGCGACGGGCCCGTCTCTGAGCGGCGCGGCAGCCGCCTCGTCTACCGCAAGTCTGCTCGGGACGCCCTTCTTAGCGGGAACGGCACTGACCCTATGGGAGGAAGACGATAGCCGCGCGTCCAACTATGGACAGGTCGCACTGATCAACCAAACCAGGACCTGCCCCGGAAGAAGAGTCCGGATCCCACACACCTGGACTCTGTCGACGGATCGGACGTCAGCTACAGAGACTCCCTTTTACACGCTCCCGCTGACAGGAACGTCCTACGAAACCGTCGGTCTGGGCCGCAAAGTCATGTCGCCGGAAACAGAGAACTTCATGAAGTGGTGTCGGCAGAACCGGGAGGAAGGGATCAAAATGCAGGTCCAAAAGTCGCCAGTGCACAAAAGTGTGCACAGTGTGCACACCCCCTTTGGCCGGACAAACTCACGATGAGCGGACTCTGCTTGGTTCGCAGAAGCAGCTATCCAAGGAAGATCGTCGAAGAGAATTCGCCTTCGTCATGTCGTCACCACAACTCTTTGCCATGAATGAGTGAGGGCCAAAACTGGCCACCGGAACAGCCAGATAGGACGGCACATACCCCACATCCCAGCAAGCGGACGGCCCAAAGGCCAGGACCCTGATCCCGCCACCCACATAACCGAACAGGCGACCGCGGCGCCAGGCACAGACCGCGGACAGTGTCAGAGGGACCCTCCGAGGGACAATGTTCACACATTAAAGCAAAAACCCCTCTGACGAGGGGTTATGCGTGCCCGAGGTGGGACTCGAACCGGACTCCAGCCCCTGCAAACACTGGGAACTCTTGAAAACATCGCCAATCCGGCCCGGTGCGGCCGATGTACGACCCGATCCGACGCCCAGGGTGTGCACATTGTGCACACCCCCTTTTTGCCCATTTTCCGCCACTCCCCAGCTGACTGCCGCGCAGGTCCGAGCGCGGCAGTTCATCTTTTGCATGAATTCGTTCCGCTCCGAGCTACTAGGCTCCGGAGTCATATCCTGGGGGCGATCGGCCGCTGGCAGATGCAGAACGCGCGGACAAGGCTCGGCACAAGGACGTAGAAGCAGACAGCGTACGGCCCCAAGAGCTAACCCGCCAAGCCGACGCATCCTGTGACTCGGCCCAACGTCGGGAAGCCCTGACAAAAGGCCTCGACCACATCGCAGACCATGAAGCAGTGCAGTCCGGCTCAATGCCGACCATGTCCAAGCGACGCCGCCGGCAGCGGCCATCACCACAGCAAACAATAGGGGCCCAAGGCCAGGAGGACCAATCGGCTCCGGGAACATCCAAGCAGACTCAAAAAGCCTCAACCGGTAAGTCATGGAAGAGTCCCGCCACTGGCTTCAGTGCCAGCGGCGGGACTTCTGGCAACGCCCTGATCCCGCAAACGGGTTCACCCGCCAAGATGGCTGCCCTCCCGTGCAAACGCTTCAAAACAACTCCCGCTGACTCGGGCAGTGGCTGTTCCCAGACCAGTATTCAGAGCGTCATCACAGTCTTGGTGCTCTGCTTGCGCAGTGCACCAGCAAATCAGAGCTTAACCTACGAGCTGAGAGACCGGAATGTTCGCCGCTCTCTTCGTCACTGTGACGACCCCACGTGGGATACCGCCATCTAGGACCGCATCGAAGTTCTCCCACACGGTCGCGATCCTGCGCTGGACGTTTTCCCAGCCGACGCCGGCCATATGGGGCGTACACACCACCTGCTCCATATCGAGAAGCTCGCTGGCGGTGTCTAACGGCTCTCGGTCAAAGACATCAAGTCCGGCACCTGCGATGCGCCCCTCTCGCAAGCATTCGATGAGCGCCCTCTCATCTACGACTTCACCGCGACCGACATTGACGAGAACGCCGCTTCGCTTCATCAGGGCAAGTTCGTCCCGCCCGATCAACTTGTCCGACTGCGCATTGAGCGGAAGACTCAAGCAGACGACGTCGGACGCGGTCATCAGCTCCTCCAACGACACGGGACGGGCAGGGACCAGTTCGGAAACGGTCAGCGGGATCTCCGCATTGTCGTAGAAGACCACATTGGCACCAAAGCCGTGGTGTACGATCTTGCCAACCCAGCGTCCGATATTCCCCAGTCCAACAATCCCGACTGTTTTGTTGTACAGCTCGGAATAGGACGTTTCGGCCAGGTCTTCGCGCCATTTTCCATCGCGCAGCAACTGCGTAGAGGCTGGAATCCGGCGGAGCACCGTCAGCGTCAGCGTGAGCGCATGTTCCGCGACAGATATGGAATGCGTCTTCATCTGGGCCACCGGAACGCCCAGGTCATCCAGGACGCTAACCGGAAGCTGCCCATAGCCGGAACTCATGTACTGAATGAACTTCACGTTCTTGGCAGCCCGGAACACCTCCTCGGGGACGTTGACGCCCGAAATGAGGAAATCGGCATCCGCGGCCTCACGGCAAATATCCGACACAGCCGCCTCCGGCGGCATCACTTTTACAATGAAGCCGTCCGGCGTCGAATCCACTAAACGGTCGATGTAATCCTTGAGGGGATTAATGAACAAAACCTTATACGTCATAAGTGCGCATCTTTCTTGAGTCACTGTCTTTCACCTGCGACACGATGATCTGCCTCGACAGATCACGGACGTGTCGCCATGAGATTGTCCGCCGGTCACGGCCACGGCTCGGTGGACCAGCCACCCAGGCCGCAATTACGCCGGCAAGTATTTTATGATCGCGTCAACCACCTCTTGGGTTCCCGCCGTCCCGCCCAAATCCCGCCCCCGAGGGCCTGCTGCCAGCGCTGCCTCGACGGCGGTTTGTATGTATTCCGCTGCCTTGGTGCAAAGCTCATCTTCGCGACGCTCGCCCAACCACGCCAGCATCATCGCGGCCGACAGAATCATCGCCGTCGGGTTTGCGATCCCCTTGCCTGCGATATCGGGTGCGCTGCCATGCGAAGGCTGGAACACACCGTGCGTCAGACTGACGTCGGCAGAAGGTGCGACGCCAAGGCCGCCCACGAGTCCGGCGGCGATCTCTGAAAGGATGTCGCCAAAAATGTTCTCCGAGACGATCACGTCGTATCGTTCCGGGTCCATAACCATGTACATCGATCCCGCGTCGATGTAATATTTCGCGCTTCCAACATCGTTGTTTTTCGCGGCGACCTCGTCGAACACCTTCTCCATCAGAACGTTGCTTCGCAATGCATTCGATTTATGCAGGAGCGTTACGTGTCCCGGCGTGCCCCGCTTGCGCCGCTCTCGCGCCTGTGAAAATGCGACGTCGAAGAGCTTCTCGCACGTGGTCCGAGTGATCGTCATTCGATCACTCGCAGTCTCGTCGCTCGGCTCATGCACATCCGACAATCCCGCGAACATTCCTTCGGACGTTTCACGGATGACGAGCATATCGACGTTCTTCGCCTTTACAGGGCTCTCAAGTCCGGGAAAGAGCCGAACCGGTCGAAGGCTTGCGAAGAGTCCGTAGTGCGCCCGCATTTCAACCTGTGCGCCCAATTCAAGGCCCTCTGGTCCGCGGACGTCGGGCAGTCCCATGGCGCCGAACAGCACAGCGTCCGACTTTCCGATCTCATCCATATCGGCGGCAGTGATCTTTCTGCCGGTGCGGCGATACAGGTCTGCGCTGAAGTCATGAAACGTGTACTTGAGCTTTAGCCCGTACCGCGTTTCGCATTCCTTCAGTACGGCCAGAGCGGCATCAATGACCTCAGTGCCGATTCCGTCACCCGGCATTACAGCAATTTCGTATTCCGTCATGGTTCTCCTACCTGCGTTTATCGCGCTACAGCGCAGGGGTCTTCGCCCCCAGGTTGACTGCTTCATCTACGAGATGTCCTCCCTATGGATTCCCGCCTAGTGAGAAACGCTTACTATTTAGCAGGAAGACAATAGCAAGCGGTGAGTCAGATCACAAGGGGATTAACCGCCCCAGTTCCAAGCAAAATGCAGGTACTGGCGAGGGTTGAGGACCATAGTTGAGAGCACTTTGCCGGCAGTGAGCTTCGGGGAGGCCAAACGGGGGCCGTTCACCTGCTGCAGGTCAACGGGGGCAGCGAAACACCACCGCGAAGGACCACGCGTGCCCGTTTGTAGTAGGCGGCACGGTTGAAGAGCCCCTCAGGGGCACGCATGGCCTTGGCCACGTGAACGCGAACCGACTTGGCAATTCCCTGGCCGCAGCTGTGGCAGCCGCCCGGTACGCGCTCGTGCCGCTAAAGACTGACATGTCCAGTCGCAAGGGCGTCACACCGGAATCGCAGGCCGCCCATGTCACGCCGGGCGGGCTTCGTGCAAGGCTCCAATCCCACAAGGATCTCCTCGGTATGGGCGCCAAGATGGACCGACGCCCCGCTTCACCGCGTGAGTTCGCGAAAAACGCATGGGCGAGCCAATCTGGGTCACCTTGCCCATGGTGGGTGACCCGGGTAACGTCACGTCACGTTGCCGCGACCAGCACCTCCTTGAGCCTGGCACTCAGGCCGAAGATCCCCCCAGGTAGCCACCTGGAGGAGCAGTCGTACCCCTCAGGAAACCTCTCAAGTCTTTCAGTCCCGATGTGTTGCCCAAGTCACACGGCAGTGCTACTGTCTAACCGCCCAATGAACAACGCCTCCCACTAGATGGGAAGACGTGCACTCAATGACCCAGGCAGGATTGACATGACGCACGAACCCCAACTGGAGGGAAACACCCTCCCCCTCCAAGGCATTCGCGTGCTGGAGCTCGGCAGCTTCATCGCCGCCCCCTTCGCAGCCCGCCTTTTCGGTGACTTCGGCGCTGAGGTCATCAAGATCGAAAAGCCCCAGGGCGGTGACGAACTCCGTGACTGGCGCAAGAGCCGCGGTGCGACGTCCATGCTGTTCCGCACCATCGGCCGCAACAAGAAGTCCGTAGTCCTGGACCTGCGCTCCGAGGCAGGACGCGAAGCGGTCAAGAAGATCGCAGGCCAGTGCGATGTGGTCATCGAGAACTTCCGCCCCGGCACGCTGGAAAAGTGGGGCCTCGGACCGGATGTCCTTCAGGAACTCAACCCCGAACTGGTGATGGTCCGGATCTCCGGCTACGGTCAGACCGGCCCCTACAAGAACCGTGCCGGCTTCGGCAGCAGCGCGGAATCCTTCGCCGGCCTGCGTTACATCACGGGCGAACCCGACCGCCCCGCCGGTCGGGCAGCCGCCAGCATGGGCGATACCGTAGCCGGACTCTACGGCGTCATCGGCGCTCTCATGCTCATGTTCCAGAAGGCCCGTGGGCTCGGTGCCGGCACCTCCCAGGTGGTGGACGTCGCCCTCTACGAAGGCGTGTTCAGCCTGCTCGAATCGCTCGTTCCCGACTACGACGCCTACGGCATGATCCGCCAGCGCAGCGGCGGTGCCCTGCCCGGCGTCGTCCCGACCGGCTCGTACCTCTGCGGGGACAACCTTGAGATTGTCATCGGCGGCAACTCGAACTCCGTCTTCGTCCGCCTCATGAAAGCCATCGGCCGCGACGACCTCGCCGAAGACGCCACACTCCTGGCCACCGAGGCACGCGGCGCCCGCGAAGGGGAACTCAACGGAGCCATCTGCGCATGGACGGGCAGCATGCCCCTCACCGAAGTCCTCGACAAACTCGATGAGGCTGGCGTCCCCGCCGGTCCCGTTTACGACGCCCCGAGCATCGCCGTGGACAAGCATTACCTGGCCCGCGACATGATCCAGACCCATGAGGTCGTCATCGAGAACGAGCCCGAGTTTATCCGCTTCCCCGGCGTCGTCCCGAAGATCCCCGGCCATGAAGGCCGCGTCAAATGGGTCGGCCCGGAGCTTGGCGAACACACTGTTGAAGTCCTTCAGGAACTCGCCGGCATGGATGCGGGAGAAATCGCCGGGCTCGGACTGCAGGAGGTGCGCTAAATGAAGGTGGAAATTACTGACGTCTTCCTGCGGGACGGACTGCAGGACGAACCGGTCATCGTCTCGACTGCGCACAAACTCGAAATAGCAGAAGCCCTTATCGGCGCCGGCGTGAAACGCATCGAAGCCGCATCCTTCGTCAACCCCCGGCGGGTGCCGCAAATGGGCGACGCCGCCGAAGTCATCGGTTCCCTACGGGCGGTACCTGACGTGACGTACACCTGTCTGGCCCTCAACGGCAAAGGTGTCGAACGCGCCGTCGCCGCCGGAGCCACCGACATCTCGGTAGTCACATCAGCAAGTCAGGCGCACAGCAACGCCAACGCCGGCCAAGCCATCGATGACGCCCTGGCCAGCCTCGCGGTAGCTGTGTCCGGCTATCCGGAAATACGGTTCTTCGCCGGCATCTCCACTGCCTTCACCTGCCCGTTTGAGGGCAACATCGACCCCGACTATCTGTTGCGCGTTGTCCGGGCCTTCAAAGATATGGGAATCAGCGACATCGGCTTCGCTGACACCGTGGGCACCACCCCCACAGACCAGGTGCTGGCCAGCATGCAGCACGTCCGCGAGGCCGAACCCGACCTTACCTACTACCTTCACCTGCACAACGCGCACGGCCAGGCTCTGGCCACGGCGAGCGCGGCAGTGGAAACCGGCGTCGTCCGTTTCGACTCCGCTCTCGGCGGGTTCGGCGGCTGCCCGTTCGCTCCCGGCGCGCATGGCAACATCGCCACCGAGGAACTCGTCCGGCATCTGCACGAGGCCGGGCACCAGACCGGCATCGACGAGGACCGGCTCGCGGAGGCCGTGCGGCTCGCCCGCGACGTGGTCACCCATTCCCCTGCAACCGGGCTGCTCGACCCTGCCCGCTAGTTTGTTACGTCTACCCGTGAATCAGCATTTAGCAAAATAACTATTCCTACTCACCGTTTTGGAGACGATGATGTCTACAAGCCCACGCACCACGGAATTCACCAACGAAACAACGGACGACGCCATGAGCGAGACCACCCCCGGCCCCGCCGCGGGCATCGAACACCCGGTGGCCCGCACCGTCGGCTCCCGGCCCGGGACCCACTATCCTGGCCGTTTAGGTTTCAAAATCGCCGGCATTCCCGCCCCCCTCTACCTGGTCCTCGCAGCCCTGGTCCTCACCGCCGCCCTCACAGGCAACCTGCCGGACACCATGGTGGTCGGCTTTGCCACCACCATCCTGCTCGGCGGACTCTTCATCTGGATCGGCAACCTCTTCCCGGTGGTCCGCGACTTTGGGCTGCCGACCATCCTGTGTACGTTCGCTCCCGCCACCCTGGCTTTCCTCGGCCTGATGCCCGAGAACTTGGTCACCGTGGTGCAGAATTTCATCGACGGTCATGGCTTCCTTGACTTCTTCGTCGTCGGCATCATCGCAGGCTCCATACTCGGCATGCCGCGTGCGCTCCTGCTGAAGGCAGGACCGCGCTTTGCAGTACCAGTCGTGGGTTGCCTCATCGCTACATTCGGCCTGGTTGGGCTTATCGCCGCCCTGACCGGCTTCGGGTTCATCGAAGGAATCCTTTTTGTCGCCGCGCCCATCATGGCCGGTGGCCTGGGTGTCGGAGCCCTGCCGATGTCCCAGATGTACGCCTCGGCCACGGGCGGCGACTCCGCCACCTTCATGGGCGACCTGATGTCCGCCGTAGTCATGGCCAACGTTGTGTGCATCCTCATCGCCGGCATCTACAATGGCTTGGGCAAGCGCAAGAAACAGCTCTTCGTCGGCTTCAACGGCCACGGCCAGCTGCTGCGGATCAAGGGCCGCTCGGACGAGCTCACCCTGCCGCCCAAGCGCGATACGTCCTCCTTCATCGCCCTGGGCAAGGGATTGCTCATCGCCGGCAGCCTGTTCGTTTTCGGCAACCTGATGGCCGCCTTCCTCCCCGGCATGCACCCCTACGCCTGGGCCATCATCGCCGCCGCCGCTGTCAAGATCTTCGGCCTGCTCCCAAAGGATGTTGAGGACTCCACAGCGGACTGGGGCGACCTGATCGGCGCCGTCCTGGTCCCCGCCCTTCTCGTGGGAGTCAGCCTCACCTACATCGACATCACCGATGTCCTCGCCTCGCTAAGCAACCCCCTGTTCATCCTCCTGACCATCTGCACCGTCGTCATCGCGACCCTGACTTCCGGTTTCCTCGGATGGCTGGTCAAGTTCAACTTCGTCGAAGCATCCATCACACCAGGTCTGGTCATGGCGGACACCGGAGGCAGCGGCGACGTATCGGTCCTCAGCGCAGCAAACCGCATGCACCTCATGCCTTTCGCAGCCCTCACCAACCGCCTCGGCGGAGCACTCGTCCTTTTCGTGACGTCCCTGATCGTGCCGTTCCTCACCTAACAGCGGTTCCGCAGTCACCAGCACAAATTACGACGGCGGTGCCCCCGCAACAGCGCGGGGCACCGCTTTCCAGATCACCTAAGGACCACTATGACCCCCACCATCCTGGCCGTTGACGGCCGCACCCCCGAGATCGACGGCGACGCCTGGGTTGCTCCCACCGCCGCCGTCGTCGGCTTAGCAACCGTCGGCGCCGGAACTGGCATCTTCTACGGCGCCGTCGAGCGGGCGGACACGGAGAACATCAGCATTGGCGCGGGCAGCAACATCCAGGACACCGCCGGCGCCCACGCCGATCCCGGCTACCCGGTGCGGATCGGCAACGTCAGCGTGGGACACGGCGCAGTGCTGCACGGCTGCACGGTGGACGACGGGGCCCTCATCGGCATGAATGCGACGGTTCTCACTGCGCCGTGATCGGCGCAGGTTCCCTCATTGCAGATAACGCCGTGGTTCCCGAGGGCACCCACGTCCCGGCGGGATCACTCGTGGCCGGGGTTCCCGGCAAAGTGCGCCGTCCGCTCACGCCGGAGGAAATCGAGCACTGCCGGCAGAACGCCGCCACGTACACCACACTCACCCGAAAGCACCTCGACGCCGCTCCGGTGGTCCTGTCCCCATAAACAGTTTGACGCCCGGACCCCTTCCCAGACTTAGGAACATGAGAACAGCCATGACGAGCACCAGCACCGATCTCCTGCCCGGCGACCAGGCCTCCACCCTCCCTGACGAAGGGCATGTGTCCGCCATAGTCGCGGACGTGGTGGCCGAGCGCGCAGGCCACATGTTTGGAATCCTGGGCAACGGAAACGCCCACTTGGTCAGCCGACTGACCCGCTGCGGTTTCCCGTTCACAGCCGCCCGGCACGAAGCGTCCACCGTCGCGATGGCAGACGCCTACCACCGGGCGACCGGGAGCATCGCGGCCGCCAGCACCACCTACGGGGCCGGTTTCACGAACACCTACACCACCCTCGCCGAAGCACGGATTGCGCGCATCCCGCTGGTCCTCGTCGTGGGCGATGCCCCATCCACCGGCTCTCGGCCCTTCGACATCGACCAGGTTAAAGCCGCTGACGCAGCCGGAGTGACCACTCTGGTCGCCCGTCCAGAAAACGCCGCCGAAATCACCCACCGCGCTTTCGACCTCGCCCTCCAGACCGTCCAACCCGTTGTCCTTGCCATCCCCTATGACCTGGCCACCACGCCGCCGGCAACACCACAGCCGCTGCAACCGCTGCCCGCCAAGCCCGTCTGGCCCGCGGAACCCGGCGAACTGGACGGCGTAGCAGCCGTGCTCGCCGCGGCGGAACGGCCCCTGATCCTGGCCGGACGCGGCGTTGTCCTGGCCGACGCAGCCACTCCCCTACGCAAATTGGGTGACCGGCTCGGCGCACTCTTCATGACCTCCGTCATGGCAGCCAACGCCTTCAACAGCGAATGGGACCTGGGCATTGCCGGCGGCTTCACTCGAGTCCACCGCCTCGCAGTCGCACGCCAGGCGGACGTCGTCCTGGTTGTCGGGGCCAGCCTCAACACCTTCCAGACACGCTACGGAACACTGTTCCCGGCCGGCACCCGGATCATCCGGATCGATAACGAACCGGACACCGGACTCCCGGCAGGAGCAGAGTACGTCCGCGCCGACATTCGCCCGTTCGTTGACGGGCTTCTGGAAAAGGTACCCGCCGCCACTTCTACCTGGCGGAACCGCGTGCCGGAGGTCGCTGAGGCGGAATTCCGTTCCTCCGATCCGAACGAGGACTCAGGCGAGTTCGGTCCGGACGGCCGGCTCAACCCGCGCGCGGTCGTCGCCGCCCTGGACCGGATCCTGCCCGCCGAACGCTCGGTGGTCATGGACGGCGGGCACTTCATCGGCTGGGCACCGATGTACCTCTCCGTGCCCGATCCCCGGGCCATGATCCTGGTGGGGACAGCGTTCCAGTCCATCGGGCTGGGCTTTGGTTCCGCCGCGGGCGTCTCGGTCGCCCGGCCCGAGCGCACCACCGTCCTGGTCAGTGGGGACGGCGGCGGGCTGATGGGCTTGGCCGACTTCGAGACGTTTATCCGCGTCACCCGCAAGGGTGTGGTGGTGGTGCTCAATGACTCCGCCTACGGCGCCGAGCTGCACCAATATGCAGCAAAAGGCCTCCACGACCAGGCGATGCTCATCGACGAAGTGGACTTCGCCGCCGTCGGCCGGGCCCTTGGTGCCGCCGGGACCAAGGCACACACTCTCGCGGACCTGGATCAACTCGAGGCCTGGCTGGCCTCCCACGTGGAAGGCGTCTTCGTCCTGGACGCAGCGATCTCCCAAAAAGTGGTGGCCGAATACATGGCCGAGTCCATGGCACTCAAGAAATAGGCGGCCGCAGTCATCGTAAGCTGGCCACATGCCCTCTCCTGACACCAACGGAACCAACCGCACCCTCGAACGCACTGCCGCCATCCTGGACGCAGTGGCCCGGTCCGCCTCCTCAGCCAGCGAGCTGTCCCGGCGGACCGGACTGTCCTTGTCTACAGCGCACCGCCTGGCGCTGCAAATGGCCGAATACGGCTTCCTCCGGCGGACGGAGAGCGGGAACTTCCGGCTTGGCGACCGCTTCGTCAGGTCGGCATTGGAAAACGCCGGCCTGCCCGCCCTCCGCGAACTGCGGGACCGCACAGGCGAGACTGCGCAGCTCTGGGTGCGGCGAGGGGACGAACGCATCTGCCTCCTCAGTGCCGACAGCCGCCACGAACTCCGCGCCATCCTGCCGCCTGGCTCAAGGCTGCCCTTGCCCCAAGGATCCAGCGGACGCCTGCTCGCGGCCGAGGAGGAGGCTATGGCCGAACTGGCCTCAACGGGCTGGATCGAATCGGTCGGCGTCCGCACACCCGGCCTCGGTTCCGTCAGCGCGCCCGTGACTACCGACGAAGGAATCATCGCCGCCGTCTGCCTCGCCATGCCCCTCGCCCGGGTCGCCGAGTCCCCCGGCAGAGACTTCGGCAAGGGCGTTGTTGAGGCAGCGAGGCGGATCGCCGAAGCCATCGAGCAAAGCAATCAGTAATGCGCCGCCCGGCATTTCCCTTACGGCCTTAATGGCTGTGTTTTCGACTGACGGGCGGCGTTCCGTTCGGCTATCATTCTTTTGTCATTCTGACCCCCATGATCGACCGTAGCCGGCTGGAACATGGACAAAGACCGGGCCTTCCGCCCTCAGGCCTTGAAGAACCTAAACCCCAATCACCCGGGTGACGAGACCGACGACGGCGGGACGTTCCGGAGTCAATCGAACACCGCAGCGTCCCGCCGCGCCGAATCCGAATTGCACTCCTGCGTGTGCTCCACTCACGAAAAGGTGACCAGCGTTTGCCAGGTCGGAGCGGCGCGGGACGACGCCAAGGTAGATCGTATTCAGCAAGTCATGTTGTATCCGGCCCTAACCATCATGAACTGGTCAGACGGAAAAACCAAAGGGAAAAGTACAAACAACGATGAACTCCCAGAAGAAGCCCGTTCAGGCAGGACGCGGCACGCCGGACTGAGCTCGCTCCCCACAAACCGAATACGGGCCTCCGGGAACCCACACACCCCCGGAGAACCAGGTCAGAGGTGAGAGTGTGCACATTGTGCACACGGAAAAGCACCAATTTCAGAGAAAAATGCCACTGACCTGCGGAAACACTGTGCCCAAGGTGGGACTCGAAAAGCATTCCAGCCCTTGCAAACGGTAATACTGGAATTGGTCTTGAACCGGTGTGACTCACTTGCAAACTGACGTGCCTGCGGGTGCTGTCTTCCCTGTGATCTGTCCGCCGGTTCAGGTTCCGCTATTAGCGCGTTGAGCCAGGCGGACATGACTTCATAGGAGCCTGATTCGACCAGTCCCACTACCGTTTTGTCTGCCCACCTGGCCCACGTGCCCGTCAACTGATCATTGATATCTCAGGGGCAGTTTCCATTTTGGCAAGAGAACTACTAAATGTCTTCGTCGGCGTCGACACGCATGCCGATACTCACCACGTCGCCATCATCAGCGAGTACGGCAAACCTCTGGCCGATCAGGAGTTCCTTGCCGTGGGCTCCGGATACCGCAAAATCCTGGACTTCATTGCCGGTCATGGAACGGTTGCCGCGGTGGGGGTCGAAGGAACCGGCTCATACGGTGCCGGGCTGTCCAAGGTGCTCCGCAGCGAACCGCTCACGGTCCTGGAGGTCAACCGGCCAAACCGGGCTCAGCGTCGCCTGAAAGGCAAATCCGATCCCCTGGATGCCTACCAGGCAGCCCAGTCAGTACTGGCGCAACAAGGCCTCGCGTACTCCGAAAGCCAAGGACGGACCCGTCGAATGCCTGCGGATCCTACGTACCGCACGTTCCTCGGCAATGAAAGCCCGCACGGCAGCAATCAATCAGATCAAGGGTCTCCTCGTGTCGGCACCGGACGCTCTCCGGGCGAAATACAGGAGGATGGCCACAACTGCCATGATCACCGCCCTTCAGCGGAGCAGGCCCTCAGGCCATGTGGCCGACCCGGAATACATGACGCTGCTGACCTTGAAAACCCTGGCCACCCGTTACCAGGCGTTGGCCGAGGAAATCACCGCCGCCGATACTGCCCTGCAAGAAATCCTCGATTCCTATGCGCCCTTGCTCTGCGACCTCTCAGGCGTAGGACCAGACGTTGCCAGCCAGCTCCTCATCACCGTGGGAGACAACCGGGGACGGATCGGAAACGAAGCCCGGTTCGCGGCACTCGTCGGGGTTGCACCCATCCCGGCATCGTCAGGAAAAACGACCCGCCACCGGCTCAGCCGAGGCGGTGACCGCAACGCAAACCGTGCCCTGCATCAAGTGGTGCTGACGCGCATGGCTTCGTGTCCAGGCACGAAAAACTATGTCAGTAAACGCACCACCGAAGGAAAAAGCAAGCGAGAGATCATGCGTTGCCTCAAACGCTACGTGTCCCGTGAAATATACCGACAGATATTCAACCCGATACCGCCACCAAGCGTTACGGACCTACGCCAGAAACGCAAAAGCCTCCGGTTGACCATCAACGCGGTCGCCGCCGAACTCAGCCAATGGCCCTCCGTTATCCCGCCTCGAACGAGGCCTCATGCGCAACGACGACCTCGCAACAAGCTACCGGAAATGGCTCGAGGAGCAAGCCACTCAAAAGACGAATTGACAACCATAGGAGCGTCACTGGGAAGTCCAGAAAACATGCAATCCGAGCCAGTCCGACCGATGGTCAGGAGAGACGCGCGACGCTCCGCCGCGTGGGGCGACGCACTGCGCCGTCGGAGAAGAGTTCCGGAGTCTTCTCTTGGATGCGCTGAACGTCCTCGAAGACGCCCCGAAGGTGAAGGCGCAACGAGCTGTCTGCGTCCGTCATGTTGTTCGCTTCCAGCGCGTCCACCACGGCGGTGTGCTGTTGAATAAGGGTTGAGATCGGCCTGGTGTCCAGCAGGCTCAGGCGGCGGGCGCGGTCCAGGTGCGCCTTGGCCGAGTTGACGGCGGCCCAGGCGGATTCATGGCCCGCCAGCCGCAGGAGTTCGCGGTGGAAGTCCTCGTCCAAGCGGAAGAATTCCTCCACGTCACCGCCAGCATTGGCAGCTGACTGGCTCTGCAGGATCTCCCGGAGGCCCGCGAGGCCTGCTGCGTCCACGGCAACGTCTTTCAGGGACGCGCATTCAATGGCTTCCCGCACGAACTGGGCCTCCGACACCCGCCCAAGGTCCACCAAGGAAACAAACGATCCGATCTGTGGGAAGACCTGGACCAAGCCTTCCTCCCGCAGCAGGATCAGACTTTCCCGCACCGGCGTCCGGCTCACGCCCAGTTCCTGCGCCAGTTCATTCTCCGACAGTGGCTCACCCGGCGGGAGCTGCAGGGAAATGATTCGGCGCCGGAGCGTCTCCAAGGTCTGATCCCTGACGGAGAGCCGGGGACCCGCGCCTCGATTATCGGTTGCCATGGTTCATTCTATGCCCTTGACACACTAGAATGGTAGTGCTTGTATGGTAGTAGTTAGCAGATGCCGCCCGTCACACCGAAAGAAAACCGGTCGGCCCATCCGTTCTAGCTTTCCCTTCATTTTCATCGCCTGCAAAGGAGCAATTGATGAGCGCCAGCACCGCAGCGCCGACATACGATTTGAAGAAGGTCCGCAAGACTGCGGGAGCCTCCTTCATCGGGACAATGGCTGAGTACTACGACTTCTTCATCTACGGAACAGCCTCAGCCCTGGTTTTCAACAAGATCTTCTTCCCCGAAATTGATCCCCTACTGGGCACTCTTGCCGCTTTTGCCACTTACGCCGTGGGCTTCTTCGCTCGCCCGCTCGGCGGGATTGTCTGGGGGCACATCGGGGACAGGATCGGCCGCAAGAAGGCCCTTATCTGGACGCTTCTCATCACCGGACTCGGGACATTCGCAATCGGTCTCATGCCGACCTACGAATCAATCGGGCTCTGGGCAGCAGTCATCCTGGTCTTGGTCAGACTTCTTCAAGGGTTCGGAGTCGGTGGCGAACAGGGCGGTGCCGTCCTGTTGACGGCAGAGGCCGCTCCGCCGAACCGGCGTGGCTTCTTCGCCAGTCTGGTCCAGATGGGCTCACCTGCCGCCTACCTTGTGCCCTCCGCGCTCTTTGCGTACCTGACCACGCAGCTCTCCGAAGAGCAGTTCCTCGCCTGGGGCTGGCGCATACCGTTCCTCCTGAGCATTGTCGTGGTCGCGATCGGGCTTTACATCCGGCTCCGGATCGACGAATCAGAGGTGTTCAAGGAAGTGAAAGAGAACGCCAAGGCCCAGCAGGCACCGATCAAGGTTGTCTTCCGGGAAAGCCGCCGCGAAGTCTTCCTGGGCATGGGTTCAAAGTTTGTCGAGGCCGCCGTATTCCCGTTCTACACCGTCTTCCTGGTCGCCTACTCCAAGAATCTCGGCAACGATTCTGCTTTCGTACTTGAGGCCATTATTATCGCCATCCTTGCCGAGCTGGCCCTGATCCCGGTCTGGGGCTGGTTGACGGACAAGATCGGACGCAAGAAGGTCTTCCTTGGCGCCGCGATCCTCAACCTCGTCCTCATCTGGCCGGCATTCGCTGCCATCGCGAGCGGAGACACCCTTCCCATCGTTGCCATACTCGTTGCTGGTCTGGCTTTGGGACATGCCGGAACGTACGCTCCGCAGGCCTCCTTCTACCCCGAGCTCTTCCCGGTCCGTGGCCGTTACACCGGCGTCTCGATCGTCTGGCAGTTCGGTGCAATGATCGCCAGCGGTCCGTTCACCGTGGTTGCGACGGCGTTGCTCGTCGCTGGAGGAGGATCGATCACGGGAGTTGCGATCTACATCTCAGCACTGATTTTGGTGAGCATTGTGTGCTTGGCGCTCCTGCCGGAAACGGCACCGGGACAGCGCGGCGGCAAGGAATACGCGGAATGGCACGCCCATTACAGCGTTGCCGCCAGCGCCGATGCAGACCACGGCCCCAGCTCCCTAAGTAAGTAGGAAACCAGTGAAGATCACCGACGCACGGGTAGTGGTTTCGTCGCCCGGACGGAACTACGTCACCCTCGTAATCGAAACCGAGGACGGGATAACCGGCATCGGCGACGCCACCCTCAACGGCCGCGAACTGGCCGTGGCGTCCTACCTTTCCGAGCACCTCTGCCCGCTGCTGATCGGCCGCGACGCACGCCGCATCGAGGACGCGTGGCAGTACTTCTACAAGGGCGCCTA
>NZ_JBFBEY010000037.1:0-33879 GCF_040683875.1 Arthrobacter sp. NPDC093128 | reverse complement strand
CAAATGGAACTGCCCGAATGACGGTCGGTTCGCGGGACGTCCAAAGAGTCTTGCGGTGTCCGGACCGTACGGCCGTAGTTCGGTCATAGGAGTGCTACGGGCGGCAAATGGCTGGCCCAGTGCGAGAGTGTGGCCACTCAGTTCCTAGCACGAACTGGAACACACTTCATGACGAGATGTCAGGCCGGTATGTGACGCTGCAGGGGCCTTCGACCTAGTTTCTCCTGCCAACACAGCGCAGTCGTCTGCCAAGACCTTGCCGTCGAGGGGATACGCGATGATCGCGTTGGTGTCGAGGTCGAATGTGAACGCCATAATACAGACGCAGCAACTGCGTCGGTAGTCCGAAAGGCTTGGACGCGACCCCCCCATCTCATGGGTGAGTCCATCTGGGTCATGGCGAGTGTTCCAGTGAAGAGGGCAGATGGCGACGGGGCGCCGGCGAGACCGCTGGTGTCAATGGGGTGTCCTTCGAGTATGGAGGCACCATGCTGCGCTGCCCAGTCCACCGCGGCGTCGAGCAGCACAGTTCCGATGCCCTTCCCTCGGTATTCGCGGCGCACCACGAAGCAGGACACCCACCACGCGTCGGGATCGTCGTCAAGGATCCTGGCGAGTGCGCGGTTCTCGGCGACTCCCGGCAACGTCGAGCGCGGTACCACCCGCGTCCAGCCGACGACGTCGTCGTCGAGGTAGGCCAGCAACCCGATCGGGACCTCGGCTTCCTGCACTTCACGTCCTAGCTGTACTTGGCCATGACGTTGGTGACATCAGTCTTGAAGTGAGGAGGACCCCCGGGGCTTAGTGGAGGTATCTGACATCTTCACGGCCACGGAGGTCCTCATGTCCCACGCTAATGCCCGTCTGACCTTTCATGGGAGATTTCTTCTCGTTGAAAGAGTGATTGGTGATCGCCGGCCGGTTGCCCACGTGGCGAAGGAATTGGGTGTCTCCCGGCAGTGCGCTCACCGCTGGGTGAAGCGGTTCCGGGCGGAGGCTGAGTCTGGTCTTCTCGACAGGTCCAGCCGTCCGCACCGGACCCCGTCCAAGACCAGCGCCGAGCGGGAGGACGCGGTCATCGCGGCCAGGACGGAGTTCAGGTGCGGGCCGGCGCGGTTGAGCCGTGCCACCGGGTTCCCGAACGAACCATCTCGCGGATCCTCGCCCGACGCGGCCTCCCGCCTCTTGCTGCCTGCGACCCCGTCACCGGGGCGGTCATCCGGGCCACACGGTCAACGGCAGTCCGTTACGAACGCCAGTACCCGGGAGAGCTGATCCACGTGGACGTCAAGAAACTCGGACGGATCCCTGACGGCGGGGGCTGGCGCGCCCATGGCCGCTCGGAGAAGGTCCGCGGGCGCGGCATTGGATTCGACTACATCCACGCCGCCATCGATGACCACAGCCGCTTGGCCTACGCAGAAATCCACCCGGACGAGAAAGGCGCGACCGCGGCCGGCTTCCTCCTCCGAGCCGCCGCGTTCTTCAAAGCAAAGGGCATCAGGAAAATCGAACGCATCATCACCGACAACGCCTTCGCCTACCGGAAGTCCGCCGCGTTCAAAGCCGCCGCGGCACAGCTCGGCGCGCAACAGCGGTTCATAAAACCTCACTGCCCGTGGACCAACGGCAAGATCGAGCGTTTCAACCGCACCATGGCAACCGAATGGGCCTATGCCAAACCATTTGCGAGCAACACCGAACGAGCTGGGGCACTTGACCCGTGGCTGAACTACTACAACACTGAACGCATCCACGCCGCCATCAAGGGCACCCCGATCACGCGAGTGACACTAACCTGATGGCCGGGTACACCTAGCGCGCGGCGCAACAACACCTTGAGGCCTGCAAAGTCGTCACCAGCAAGTTCTGCCCACAGTTCGGCGAGCGCCGCTTCAGCCGGCGCCGACGAGATCGAAAAGGCAGCCGGCCTCCACCGCTCTGCCACCCTGGACTGGCCCCAGTCGGCAAAAGCAGGGCACGATGGGCCACACGGTGGAAGCCGACACTGAATCCCTTCGCCATCACCTTCGAAGTAAGAACCAACTAAATGCCAACCGTGGATCAATCGCTAAACGGACACTCCCAGTCGTTGTCGCGCTGCTGGACTTCACCTTGTTCGCGGCTTCTCGGTTCCCATTCAAAGCGCTTTGGTTCTGCGGCGGCATTCTGCTGAGGTGGGACGGAAACGGCAGCAATGCTTAGGGGACCACGAAACCGCCGTCGACTGAGAGCAGGTGACCGGTTATGAAGCTCGCCTCATCAGATAGAAGGAACGATATTGCTGAGGCAATTTCCTCTGGTTCGGCTAGGCGGGCGACACCGCGGAACGCCCCGGCGCACAAGCAAGTGCACTGGCGACCGATTGAATACCTGCCGCGAAATTCATCGCTGGTCAAGTGACGCAAAGGAGGATCCCATAACGTCGTCTTCGACACCGTAACCATACGCGTCAGACCCTCACGAAAATCCGCAGTCCATCGCCGCCGACCTCAACGGCCGCTTATCAGGCAGCTGCAGAGGCGCACCTCACTCGGGCCGCACAGGGGCCAGCCGCACGTCATCACGTCCCGCAGAGTGCCGTTGACATAATGGAACTCCCGGAACGCGTGGGCTGGGCAGGGTCTCGGTTTCGTGAGAACTTGGCCGGATCCATCACAAGGTGCCCTTGCGGATCCTGCGGACGGAATCAGTCATGAACCCCGGCCCCTAGGAAGGGAGAGGACGACCGAATTCACGCGTCTGACTTGGAGAGATCCCGAACTCGCGATGGAACGCTCGATTCAACGTCGCATAGTTACCGAAGCCCCACCGAGCTGCAATCTGGGAAGCGGGGACCGACGCCATCTCCGGATTGGTCAGATCCGAGTAGACTCGCTCAAGCCTCGCACGCCGGATATACGACCCTGGTGTTGAATCCGGACCGAAGAGTGTCGCCAAATGCCGCGAAGAGACGCCGTGTGCACGCGCCACGGATTCTACACTCAGTCCAAGATCACTGAGGTTCTTATGGATGAAATTCTGCACAAGGCGGAGCTGGGCACCGTGACTCAATTCAATGGGTGTGCCCGTGGTCCCAAACCTGCTCAGGGCGGCGCGTAAGAGTTCAAACGCTGCGGAAGCCACGCCTTCCGCCTCGGAACCCAGCCCGTCGGACGAAACCAGTTCAGTCGCCAACGCGGCGAGACTCCTCAGAGCCAACGATTCCCCCGGAATAAGCCTCGTACGAATGTCACTCACTTTGCCTCCAGCGGCACGTAGTGCGGCTGCGGGGAATAGGAGGACCAGCTGGTGCGACTTTGCGGTCATCTTCAGTTCATAGGGTTGGCTCGGATCGGCCAGGGTTGCGGCTCCGTTTGAGAGGAACACCTCGCGCTCCCCCTGGCGCATCACGGCCCTGCCGTCGTGCTGCAGAAGAATAAGGACATTGTCTGAGGGCTCGCGCCGCACCAAACGTTCACTTCGTTTGAGATGGTTAGCGTCCACGTGTACTTCTGAGATACGCAATGCCCGGGGAAGATCAATCGTCCTTATCGTTGCCGCGAAATCGGGATTCACACCCTGGACAAGCAAAGAGAAGATCGTATCGCTAACGTGCTCCTCCCAGTCTTGAGGGTTAGTGATGCGAACTGGGTCCATTGCACAATGGTAACCGAAAAGTCAAGTCAAGGTTCGTGGCTGAGCTGGCTTCCATTTTCTGAACGGCCGTTGTCGTTATCAGAACTAGACGAGTCCGACCCTAGTGATGGATGAGACTTATCCAAAGGGCTCCATCACACATCCGCAGTCTCGAAGGTAACACCATGTACAACATCGCCATGCTAGTTCCCAGTAAGCCCGGTGTAATGCCGCAGCATTTCGGTTCCGCGCACTCGGACTTTTTGGGCTGTCTCGTCTCATGCCTCCCCTCGCTCATAGACATGGAACTGGAAGCGCCGCGGCGGGGTCTGGACGGAACGTTCGTCGGCTCATTCCAGCTCCATTTTGACTCAGAGCGTCACTGGAAGTCCGCTCAGATATCTACAGAGTGGGTGGACCTGATCGATGCCACTTCACATTTATTCGACTGGGATTCAGTCAAAATCCAATAAAAGAGGCGGCCAGGCCTCGCCGCAAAGCTGTCGCTTCGAAAATTGCCCCGAGCTAGTTGATGAGCTAGTCGCGACGATTCACCCATTCGGACTGGGCCACTTTACCAACCTTGCCCAAGAGGTGACTCAACTGGTCGACCTCAGTCTGCGAAAGATCCTGTGCCCATTTCTGTTCTTGTTCACTGTTCGCCTCAAGGGCGTCTTGCAAGGTCGAGCGTCCCTGAAGAGTCAGAGACAACAGGATCTTGCGCTTATCCGAGGCGTCCGCATTCCGCTGGATCAATCCGATGTTCTCGAGGGTGTTGCTGAGACTTGATACAGCGGCCCGACTCATGCCGCTCCGGACTGCGGCGACTTTGGATTCCATTTCGCCCCCAGTCCACAGCGTGAACAACAACTGAAATGCCGGCCAACTAAGCCCGCGAGGCCGGTGGACGGTGGATTCCAAGTCATACGTCACTAAATTTGTCACACGATGAAGCATCAGCACCAAGCGCATCATGTGCGTATCTATGGAGGGAATCTGCTGCTCGGCTCGCCCCACAGCAAAATCGATGGCCTCAACTAAATCAACAGGCTCTGTAGCCTCACTACCCATAGGGAAACCCTAACATTCCGCTGGCTTCACGATTTTGGGGCGGGCCCAGGCGACGGCAGGTGGGCCACCGGAACGCCAGCACGCACTACCCACGGGTCATGACTTTTCCGCCACTGAACCAACCGCGCCGATCTGAGACACCTCCAAATCCTCGTTGCGGCGGACGGCGGTCATTCTGTGGGCGAAATTCCCCGGGTAAGTCCCCCCGGACCTCTCAGATCGGGCCGACAGGAGAAGCCTTGATCATTCTCCTCACCTGCCTGGTGTAGGAGTGGAACAGCGACACAATGTCGACGCCCTCTGGATCGACAAGCCATTGGTTTTCAAGTCCTTCGTGCATGGCAATTATCTGCGTTGCTATGGCCTCATAATCCACGTCGGTGCGAAGTTCTCCGGCTGCCACTCCTGCGGCCAAGGCATCCGTCAGCAGGGTCCGTCCGAGGTCGAAATGATCCAGGAAGAATCCACGGGCCGGGTGATCGTCGCCTGTTGATTCGGCGCAGAGGACGTGGGAGAGGCGTACCAGACCAATGAGGCGGAAGTTTCGTTCGACCACACGATCCCAGGCGTCCAAGACCGCCGTTCCGACGAGTTTCCCTTGCGGCCAACCCGCCAAGTCTTCTTCATCGCGGTCCTTTAGCACGGCGACGAGGAGCTGCTCTTTGTTTCCAAAATGGTAGAGGATGCCCTGCTGCGTAATGCCCGCGGCTTTGGCTATTTCTGAGAGCGATGCACCCCTGTACCCACGCTGTCCGAAGGCTGCCTTCGCTTCGGTCAGGATTCTTGATCTGGCTGCCTCACCCGGCGCGTACGGCCCTCGCGGGTGAGTTGTTGGGGTTCTTTTTTCCACCTTCTCAGCATATGCGCACATTGGATGCTCCCCCCCAATCAGCATGCGCGGCCTGCGCCTGGCGATACATGCAGCCCGTTACGAGTATGTAAAAAGTTTGATTAAATTGCCTGAACCCCTACCAACCACTCAGGATTGGTTGTAGTGTATTGCCAGCCGATCGCGTATGGTCGCGGTCACATCACGAAATGAGAGCACCATGGCTTCGCCCCTGCAGTCGACGGAAACTGCGTCGCCGACGCATCGATCCGCGGGCTTCATCGCCCTCTATTCCCTAGCTAACCTGGGCCTGTGGCTGGCAGTTTACGCGCCGGCCCTTGTGACGGTTTCCGTGCGTATCCGAGAGATCCGCCCCGACGATGCCATCGCCGTGTACGGATCGATCACGGCCGTCGCCGCATTGTTCGCCTTGTTCGGCAACCCCTTCTTCGGCCGCCTTTCGGACCGCTCCGGGTCCCGCTTTGGACGCCGGCGTACGTTCTTCATTGGGGGCATGGTTGCCGGCATCGTCGCCGTAGCCGTTATCGGAGTCAGTGACACTGTTCCGGTCATTATGGCTGCATGGTGTGCCGCTCAACTTGCATACAACGCTGCGATTGCAGCCCTGACGGCTGTTATCGCCGACTACGTCCCACAGAGTCAGCGGGGCCGGGTCGCAGGCATTTCCGGTGTCTGCAACTACGGTGCTCTCGCCGGCGCTGCCTACGTCGCTGCATGGTTTTCCTCCAACACTCTGCTCATGTTCATAGCTCCCGCCATCATCGGGCTCATTCTTGTTGCCGTGTTCGCCCCGTTCTTGCGTGAGACTAAGAATGAAAGTGTCCGCAAACCCTTCGGCGTCCATGAATTCCTCAGCACATTTTGGGTCAACCCGCTCAAACACGCTGACTTCGCTTGGGCCTGGGTCAGCCGCTTCTTCATCGTGCTCGCTTGGATGACTCTTCTGACCTATCAGTCGTTCCTATTGATCAATCGTTTCGGCTTTACTAACTCCACGGTCGCACCAGCCGTGGCAACCGCCTCCGTGGTTCTGGTAGCGGGTATCCTCATCGGCTCCGCCGGCGGCGGATATCTTTCCGACAAAACCGGCCGTCGAAAGATTTTCGTTGCAGTCGCGACCGTCATAGCAGCGGTTGGATTCCCGATCATCGCATTTTCCGCGGACCTCACGGTGTTCCATGTCGGCGTCGCAATCGTCGGACTGGGCATTGGTGTCCACATGGCCGTGGACCTTGCTCTTGTCACCGATGTGCTCCCCAACTCGGAGGACGCCGGCAAGGACCTCGGAGTCTTTAACATTGCCAATGCCTTGCCTCAATCCGTGGCCCCGGCATTCGCTGCCACCCTGTTCGTGGTCTCTGGGTCCGAGAACTACACAGCCCTGTACTTGTGGGCTGCGGGGTTTGCTTTGGTCGGCGCGGTAGCAGTGCGCTTTGTCCGGGGCTCGCGCTGATCCACACACCAGAAGGCTAAAAAACCACCCGGTTCTGCTGGTTGAATCCGCCGCAGCCCACTAGAAGGAGAACCCAAGTTGACTCTTGGACAAACCCGCAAAGCCCCGTATCAGGATGCCCGACTGGCAACTGAGGGGCGGGTCGAAGACTTGCTGGCCAGGATGACCTTGCCCGAAAAGGCCGGACTCATGTTCCATCAAATGATTGAAATCGGCGAGAAGGGTACTCTCGCCGGACCAAGTTCTGCATACGCCCTTCCCGGGACCGAGGACATGTTGCTGAACAAGCACATTAACCACTTCAACGTCCTTCACGGCAGCGACCCGGCAACAATGGCGCGCTGGAACAACTGTCTCCAGGAGTCCGCACTGTCGACGCGGCTTGGCATACCGGTTACCTTATCCACAGATCCCCGCCATGCCTTCACGGATAATCCCGGGGCCAGCTTCACAGCCGGATCCTTCTCGCAGTGGCCGGAGTCTCTAGGACTAGCTGCCATCCGCGACGAGGGCGTCGTTGAGCGTTTCGCCGATATTGCACGGCAGGAGTATCTTGCCGTAGGTCTGCGCGTTGCACTCCACCCGCAGGTTGACCTTGCCACCGAGCCTAGGTGGGCGCGCATCGGAGGCACCTTCGGAGAGGACGCGGAGTTGACCTCCCGGTTGCTGAGGGCCTACATCAGAGGATTCCAGACGGGCCGGCTAGGGCACGCCAGCGTGGCGACCATGACGAAGCATTTCCCCGGCGGGGGTCCCCAGAAGGACGGCGAAGATCCCCATTTCCCGTACGGGCGGGAGCAGGTATACCCGGGGCGGAACTTCGACTACCATCTGCGACCCTTCGAAGCTGCCTTCGAAGCTGGAACGTCCCAGATAATGCCCTACTACGGGATGCCAGTCGGCACTCAGTACGAAGAGGTTGCCTTCGGCTTCAATGAAGGCATAATTACCGGCCTGCTTAGGAAAAAGTATGGTTTCACAGGGATAGTCTGTGCGGATTGGTGCCTGATCAATGACAGTGTGGTCTGGGGCGAACCGCAGGCGGCCAGGGCCTGGGGCGTGGAGCACCTCTCTCCTTTGGACAGGCTCGAAAAGGCAGTTTCTGCTGGCGTTGATCAATTTGGCGGCGAGCACTGCCCTGAACTGCTAATCGAACTGGTCAACTCTGGCCGCCTCTCCGAATCCAGGCTCGACGCGTCTGTCAGACGCCTACTGCGGGAAAAATTCGTTCTCGGGCTATTCGACAACCCCTTCGTGGACGCCGAAGCCGCAGACGGAATCGTGGCACAGCGGTCCTTCGTCGAAGCGGGGTACGAGGCGCAATGCCAGTCTCTGACCATCCTCAGCAACGGGACCCATGGCGAGGTACTTCCGATTGCCGGACAGCCCAGAATCTACGTGTTGAACGTAGACCGCTCAGTTGCCGCCCGGTACGGGACCGTAGTTAACGAACCGGAAGAAGCTGAACTTGCCGTGGTGAGGATCAAGGCACCCTTCGAACCCCGCGCAGGGGCTTTTGAGCAGTTCTTCCACGCAGGAAGTCTCGAGTTCACCGCTGAGGAGGTTCGGTCCATTCTGGAACTTTGCCGGAAGGTTCCAACTGTAGTGGACATCTATCTCGACCGGCCTGCCGTCATTCCGGAAATTTCCCGGAGCGCAGCGGCCGTTGTCGCCAACTACGGAGCGTCCGACAGCGCCCTCTTCGACGTGCTGTTCGGCCGGCGTTCGGCCCGGGGAACGCTGCCTTTCGACTTACCATCATCCATGCGGGCGGTAGCTGCCAGCCGGTCGGATGTACCCTTTGACACCGAGGCGCCACTATTCCGGTTTGGCCATGGGTTGGTCATCGGCGGCGATGAGACGCACGTCCGGCGATAGCGGGCGTTCCTTGGCTTTAGCGCCACCTATCCGGCGTCCCACGTTGTCAGGCCACAGCCGGCCGGTGCCCCGATTGGAGAGGGCGCCGGCCGGCTGTGGATATGCTTTGTGAAATGTGAGAAGCCACAGTGCAAGTGCGTTGACCCGCCCCGCCTGTCCCGAGTCAAGCATTTCGCGGCTCTTTTCCAGACGCATCCTCCAGTTGCCATCGCACTGCCGTCGTATCCTCAGTCGCGAACAATCGGTTCAGGGTCGTGTTGACACGTGGAATGAGGAAGCGATGTTCCACAGTGAGCGTCGGATCGCCGAGTTTGCTTAGGATGAAGTTCATTAGGTGTACTTCAGTCTTCCTGCACTCCTCCGGGGACCGCGGGCCGGTCGTAGAGTTGAAGCCCGCGCAAACCAGATCGAGCACTCCGCAGGCGACTCTCGCCTGCGAGGCGGTCTCCTCAGGTATGTCGGTCGCGAGGCTGTTGCATTGAAGAGTTCCAACAAGGCAACCTAGGGCCGCAGGTTACTTCGACAATCGCGTCACAAGAGTCGGGAGTATTGGCCTCGGCGTTTCCATAGAGTTCAAGGCCTCCCGGTTCGGGCACGGCACGGTTTATGCGGAGGTTGGTCAGGCCCGGAACGGTTCTCAGGCACCCGCCGCGAAAACGTCCATCAGCCAGTCTTGGAGTGCATGTGACGGCCGGTCACGGCTCCGTACCAGAACATATGTACTTCATTGGCGTCTCCTGATTCGATGCACGGCCGTTCCTTCGGCCCCTCAACGGGCACGGCCAAAGCGCGGAAATCTTCGTGGTTGCCGCTTTCTCCTGCGGCAGTGCACGGGCCCGGGGTGAGAATTTGGTTTTCACCAGGGCAATCACCCGCTGACGGACGGACAATCCGAAGTGGCAAATCCTTGTACAGGACAAAGCCTGCGCCTCAAGGCATTGATAGTCAAGGATTTTATTACTTTTCAATGATGTGACGAACTAAACGAGCGCACGCTCGCAGAATGGGGCGGGAGCGAGGTGCCTGAAGGCTCCGGCCAAAGATGTCAGCCCCAGAAGCCCACTCCGACCGCAGCGCCGAAAGTCGTCGTCCTCGGCCACCCCCACCGGACGGCGCGGCCGACGGCGCACTTTTCGGCCGACGTTCAGCGTGAGAGTCTCCGCCTTCAGCTTGCCGAGGTCCTTATGGACTACGCGGCAAGTGATGCGGATTTTTCTTCACCACACCGAGCCACTCTCTTTTCGGACCATGCCTGCCGTTCGGCGCTGTCAAGCACGCGTTCATTCCAAGAACTGACCGCTCGCGCCGCCATGTGTGCGTGCGCGTGATGAACTTACGGCAGGCCGCGGCTTCCTGGCCACGCCAGCCCACTGCGTCCCTGGTCCGAGCCAAGCGTGCCGGAGTTGGACGCCTGCGCCCATGCCTCCCTGCGATACTCCGACGGCACCATTCCATACTTCCGACGGAAGGCTCGCGAAAAAGTTGTTGCATCAACAAAACCAACCCGGACCGCAACATCAAAAATCGCCGTGTTCTGCCGCTCCGTGGAAGTCAGCAGGTACCTGGCTTTCTCCAACCGTGCGTCACGGATGAATGCGGCCGGCGACGATCCGTGCTCCGCGAATAGCCCGGAAACAAATCTCAGGGAAGCGCCGAGGTGCCCCGCAATCGTTTCCGGTCCCAAGCGTGAATCCCACAACCGTGCTCTAACAAACTCTTGGGCCGAATAGAGGAGCGCCTCATGGCCCGAGTTTGCCCCCGAGGACCGCCACCCGGCAAACGCTACGCCCGCCATCTCAACTGCTGCATTGATCAAGGCATCGGCTTCGCGCATCCCGTCCGCAGCGAGAGCGCGGCCTAAATCTGAGACATCGTCGACTTCCTCGTGTTCAGGCATGCCTGAATCGATTCGTTCCAGCTCGCGCAGAATGCTATCCAACACACGAAGGCTGGCACTTCCCTCGGCTCCGATGGGCTGGCCAGCATTCTTGGCAACCAGACGGGTCGCAGACCGAGGTAACTTAATGACGGTCTGTTCGACTGGCCCCGCGAAATCCAAACAATATGCACGGGCGGTATCGATCAGGACAGCCCCTCCGGACTGAATAATACTCCGGCTCCCGTTGTGTTCGATCTTTCCTTGCTGGCCGGAATGATGGATGACCACCATAAGGTCGTCAGCATCGTTTTTCCGCGTGTGCGCAAAGGTCCGCGAAACACCAAAGCCTCCGGATTTTAGTCTGGTCAACGAAATGTTCGGCAGTTGGGTGGAGGAACGCAGCTCAGCGTTGAATGACCGAACTGCCCAGTCGACTTGGCAAGTCTGGAATTGTTCCACGCACAGGGCTTCCCACGCCTCCGCGCTGCTGGCGGCGAGCTGTTTCATTGTCTAATCGTATACGAAACAGCTTTTGGAATGAAGAGCGAACTTGTAGACAACAGTCCGCCCATGCCCGAAACGTCAGGTGGTCCGTGCCGTGATTGCCGGATCAAGGTGAACGGCGGATCTTAGGCTTTAGCTCCCCAGTAGTCTCGACATGTAACTCCGCAGGAGCCCGCTATGCAACAAATCGAAATCGTCGAATCCCGTTCATTCGACTACGTCCCACCAGGCGAACGCCACGGTACCGTCCGCAACCAAGTCCAGTTCTGGTTCATGGTTAACGCAACCCTCATAACGCTGTTTACTGGGGCAGTGGGCCCTCTGTATGGTCTAAGCCTTTCGTGGACACTTCTGGCACTCTTGCTGGGAAGTGTTTTCGGGACAATGTTCCAGGCCTTCCACGGAGCTCAGGGACCAAGGATGGGCCTTCCCCAGATGATCCAGTCCCGGGTGCAGTTTGGTTCCCGGGGGGCGATACTTCCAATTGCAGCGGCCACCATCGTCCAGTTCGGATTTGCCATTTTCTACATCCAGACTGGTGCTTCTGCGCTCGTTGATGTCTCCGTGGAGCAGCCAGCGGCCTTCCAGATCTGTGTGGGCGTCGCCGCCATCATCCTCGCTATAGTCGGTTACCGACTGTTGTTGCGGGTCGAGAAGTACGCTTCGTACGTCATGCTGGCCAACTTGGTGCTCCTCACCATCGCGGCATTGGCTGTTTTGCCCCTGGCGTCGATGCTCAGCGATAGCTCATTTGCCTGGGTTCCGTTCCTTGCCCAGTTCGGCGCTGCGGCGACTTATCAGATTGCAATCGCACCGATTGTTTCCGATTACACCCGATACCTGCCGGCCAATGTTGGAGGCCGTGCTGTTTCAGGAGCAGTCTTCGGCGGGACGCTGCTCTCGGCACTCTGGCTCGAGAGTCTCGGCGCAGCACTTGCCACGGCATTCCCGAACAGTGACGTAATTACTTCAATCCGCGATATGGGCAATCAGTTCGGGTTCGGGCTCGGTTCAGTCACGATGGCGATCGCAGCCGTTTCGTGCCTAATTACCTGTTCGTTGTCGTTCTACAGCGGCTCCGTCTCGTTGCTCAGTGCCGTGGAGGCCTTCCGCCCCATAAAATCAACGGCCAGACTCCGGTCGACGACGCTCGTGACCGGTGGCATCCTGGTCATCATCGCGGCGCTCGCCCTTCCCTCCGACATCCTCGGGTCCTTCGCAGCGTTCCTCAGCATTCTGGGCTACTTCCTGATTCCCTGGACCGCGGTCAATCTGACCGACTACTACATTGTCCGCAAGGGCGTCTTCTCCATCACTGACATCCTCCGGCCAGATGGCGGGATTTATGGCCGCTGGGCCGGTCCGGGAATCATCAGCTACGTTGTCGGATTCGTGGCAATGATCCCGTTCTTCAGCACAGCACTCTATGTAGGTCCTGCCGCAGCGGCAATGGACCGAGCCGACCTCGCATTCATTGTTGGGCTTGTTGTTTCGGGGGGGAGCTACCTGCTGTTAACCCGCCGCTACGATTTCCATACGGAATTTGATGCCGTGCGGCAGGCTCCGCTGAACACTATCGGGCAGGCAGAACCCTTAGCGTCCACCACTCAGGTCTAGGAAAGGAACAATTCATTTTGTCTAGTTCACTAACTTCATCCTCCGAATCCGGCTCGGGGACCCTTCGGCTTCTCTGGCCCCAGTGGCAGGGAGCAACGCCGGATATGGTCGGTATTCTCACCCCAGAGCTTCCGTTGGAGGCAGCGCAGACCGGCTACAGCTTGGGGTCAACGATCTTGGACAAGCTTCTTCCCGCCGGAGCGGGGCCAACAATCACCGTTCCGGTATCGGAGGTCACCACCGGCCTCAAATCAACCGATGGGATCTTCGCCCGGGAAGTCGTGCTATCGCAACTGACGGATGCCGTGCGACTGATCGATGAATCGGATCCGGACAAGATCGTCACGCTGGGCGGCGAATGCTCTGTCAGCGTCGCCCCGTTTGCGCACTTGGCGGCAAGGTACGGGGACGATCTTGCGGTCATCTGGATCGACGCGCATGCTGACTGCACCCTTCCCGGTGATACTTATGACGGATACCATGCAATGGCCCTGTCGCACCTGACAGGGCACGGGGACCCGGAGATTGTTGATGCACTGCCCAAGACCGTTGACCCGTCACGGGTGGCTATTGCCGGAGTGCACGCATGGACGGACTGGGATCTGCCGAATGCTCGTCAATGGGGTATCCAAAGCTTCAGCGCGGATGAGCTCAACACGGCAACCGCGCCATTGCTTGCGTGGCTCAAGGCCACGGGGTGTTCCCGGATAGCCGTCCACCTGGACCTGGACGTTGTGGATAGCAACGACATCATCCTTGGCCTCGGCAAGGAGCCGAACGGGCTCAGCCGCGAGGCGCTCGTGCGCACCATCACCGATCTGGCAAACGCAGCGGAGCTTGTTGGCGTATCTATCGCTGAGTACGTTCCCCGCCAGGTCATCGCCCTCAGAGAGCTGCTGAACTCGTTGCCGCTTCCACAATAGGGCAATCACATTGCGCCCGGCGCTCCGATCCGAAGGCGTCGGGCGCGGTCGTGCCCAGGTTGCGCGCATCGCCCTGCTGACCAAACAACGCGGAGTCATCTCGACGTCACAAGTAGAGACAGTGCCCTGGTCACGGCAGACAGGTCGATGGTTGTGCCAGGAGGCTCGATAGTTGTGGTGCTGGCCCGACGTAAGACTGGACCCTCAGGTTCAAATGATTGTGGAGCTCCGATCAAAGATTCTGCTGCAGCCTGATGCGGGTCTTGACCTGACACAGCCGCACTTGATCGCCTGGAGGACCCAGCCACGAACAGGCAACCCACGAAGAACTAGAAGTCCATTTGCGCAGCGTCAAGTGCTGCGCTATCGCACGCGAAGTTAGCGATCGCCAGAGCCTTCAGCCGAACGAGGCCGGGGGGATTATCGACTGGACATACTTCGGCGGACAGGCCGGGACCGATACCCACCGCCTCTGCCTTCACCGTAGCGATTCGACGAGCTTGCACTTCCGAAGACAAACTGGAAACGACGGGACTGACGCTAGGCAGCAGAAACCAGCTGGACTCACAGGTCACTGACATGGCGACTACCAATCGCTGCGCCCACCTGTGCTCACTCCTACAGTGTTTGCGCGGACACTAGGTACTGACGGCATTCCGGCTGGCGCTGCAAATCTGCCACGGTCACCGCCCCGTTGGCAACACGATCGGCGCAGGCTTGGGCATTGTTTCCTCCGGACACTCCTCGGGCACATCCCGAGCGGCGAGTGCTCCGGCTGTGACCACGCCGACAGAGAGTTCCGGACAGGCTACCATCAAGAAAATTTCCTCTGCACCGGGACCGGACTCCTCGCAGCCCGGCACAAACCCTGGGTGGTAACGTCGCTGTGGCCCGAGAAGCGACTGGCCCCTGATGGTCGTTGGCTGCCCCGTCCGGCCGGAGCACACGCGTGGACGGACGAATGAGAGTGGCTTCGCCGACGCCGGAGAAGGCCTGACAGCGTGGAGGAAACCTGCGACACGCTTATGGCCAACCGAAAACGGCCACGCCTGTCATTGCCAGACCAGCGGCGCGCCTCCAGCCCAACACTTCACCCTGCGGTAGCCGCCCCACATTTGTCAGCAGTCGAGGGTAATAGGGCTTCCGTGCGCTAGCTTGCCGTTAAAGCCAACGCCGCCGCGTGTGCGCACCTGTATACCAACTATGCCGATGAGGAGGCCGGCGTCGTCTGCGAGCCATTTTCGATGTCATTGGCATTGCATCAATCGGCTGAGTTCCGCTGTTCTTTGCTCACGCCACGCCGTTCACAGGTTCCGTTCAAGTCATGCTTAGACTGCGTTGGAGACCCGGCACCTAGTGGCCGAAGACCGATCAGGGAACCGGCATCGACGTGCACCATATCTAATTTCGGTCTGGCTTCTGAACACGGATCCTCCCACGGCCAGCGTCGAGGTGGACGCACAGAATCTGACCGTCTTCCGTGACCACGTCCGCTTTGCCACGCCATCCGGGAATCGACGGCCCCACGATGACGATTTGGTCCCCCTTCTTCAGCGCGTTCCAGTCACCGACACGCTCAGAGACGGCAGGCGGAAAACCAGGAGATTCTGGGGACCGACTATCGGGCCGTTCCACTGGATTGAGCGGCCTCTTTCTTCTCATGGCTATTCTAAAAGCGTCGTTGGGAACGTGGGTTTTGGTAAACAAGGCTTGAACGAGAGGGCTGCGGGCAGTGGGAGGACCACCGCCCGCAGCAGGGGAACGACGTCTAGGAGACTTCGCGGCTCAGCATTAGCCGAGCGTAGTAGGATCCGCCGTCGATTTGTTCTAATGGATCGCCGCTGTTCAAGGAATCCAATACTTCATCGCGGGACAATTGACCAGTTTCGATCTGCGAATTGAGGCGATCGAAGTATTCTTCGTCGAGACAGCTGGGATAGTCTGTGTACCCGGTTTCGTCACCTCCGTAGTACGTGACGCGATCGGGTTCCCTAATTTCGGCGCCGTTAACATATCGAATTGGCAGATCCGGGTTGGCCATGAAGGCCTTTCCAAAACCGACCAAGTCGGCACCGCCTTCGCTAACCGCACGTTCAGCCGCTTCAAAAGACAAGCCACCAGCGACGATCAGCTTCCCGGAGTAAATCGATCGGAAGTGACTCGTCGGAATCGCATCGTCAGCGGCCTGCACGATTTCTGACCCGCTGATAGTCGGCTCCACAAGGTGAAGATACGCGAGACCATACTTGTCCAGTTCTTTGACAGCCGCCGTGTACACCTCGAACTTGTCACTACTGAACATGTCCCCGTACGTGCTGGACGGTGACAGCCTTACACCAACACGGTCTGCTCCCCAGACTGAAACGACCTCATCCACAACCTGGAGGAGGAACCGAACACGGTTTTCTACCGAACCTCCGTACTCATCCGTCCTGGCGTTGGAGCCCGCGCAAAGGAACTGATCAATCAGGTAACCGCTGGCACCATGTATCTCAACGCCATCGAATCCTGCTTCCTGCGCGTTTCGGGCGGCGGCGCCAAAATCCCTAACTATGTCAGCGATTTCCGAATTTTCCAGGGCGCGGGGCGTCTCGAAGTCCTGCAGGCCCTCTGCCGTGAATATCTGAGCCCTGACCGGTATGGCCGAAGGCGCTACCGGCAAGGCGTTGTCCTTTTGCAGGGACGTGTGGGACTGACGTCCTACATGCCAGAGCTGGAGGAAAATCCGGCTGTTTCTCCGACGAACTTCGGCCGTTGTGAGCCTCCAGCCCTCCACTTGGGCCGGTGAGTAGATGCCGGGGGTCCAAGGGAAGCCGGTTCCTTGCCGGCTGATGGGCGAACCCTCCGTGACCTGCAGGGCGGCGTGTGCCCGCTGAGCGTAGTAGACGGCGTGCATCTCAGTTGGCACGTCCCCCTCTCCCGCTCGGCTCCTGGTCAGTGGCGGCAGAACGAATCGGTTCTTAAGAAGGTAGGGACCCACCATTACGGGGTCCAGAAGACAGCCGGTTGTGACGTCGGCATTCTTTTCGGGCGATGTTACTGTCATGGACTTCCTCCTGTTATTTGGCTTATCTCGGTACTCTCGGGGCACACCCCGCCGAGGTGGTACGGCTTGCTCTTCCAGAGCCATTCGGTTCATTCTGGTCAACGAAGCCCGGTATGACCGAGGACTTGATAACGCGGAAATTGGACCATTTAGAAGGGCCGGTCCAAGCCGTCGAAAATGTGGCTAATGCGCCAGACAGAGTCCTGCTTTGCTAAGTCGAACCGGTAGAAACCAGTGGTCGCAAGCTGAGCCGACTCGTTGATACTGAAAACAGCGAGGTAAGTAACCACCACAGCGCGTTCTACAGTGAGGTCTTCAATGATCACGTTGCTTACTACATGCCGGCGTTGATCATCCTGACTGTCCATGATTCCGGAAAGCCACTCGACGACCGTGTCCCGGCCCGCCTCGGTGTGCACCCCGGCGCCACTGACACTGATGGAGAACTTCGCGTCGTCGGTTAGCAGGCTACGCAGCACGTCGAGGCGTCGCTCGTCATAGGCATAGCTGTAGCGCAGTGCGCTTTCGCGGGCAAGGTCGCGGTCAGCAAGTTCCTGCAGGGTGGTGGGAACAGGGCGGGGATGCCGGAGGGAGAGAAATCCTGCTGAATGCGCCCAGGCCGGAGGACAAGTTTCAGGTACAAGGTTGGTGTCAGTCATTTCGATTCTCCTTCGAGTCTGCTGTCAAATCACCTTCGAGTCAGAACAGGCACCTGTCGTCGAGGGTATGGTTTTGCACACCTCACCACCGAAATTCACAAACACGTTGGCGGGGGTTCGGGGGCCGGGCGGTTATCAGCGCTTCATCTGTCGGGCGACGGCGCCGCATGTCGGCGGGAGAACGGGGCGTCGAAGACGAGCTTGACACGTCCGGGTCCGGTAAGGGTCTTCCCCTGCAGGTATTGCTCGTCGCCGAGTGCTTCGTGGTCCCGCCCGCTTAGCCGGGGAGTGCTAGGAGGCCCGATACCATCTGCGAACCGACCAGGCTCCCCCGGAAATGAGGCCCGCCAGGAGCACCGTTGGGCTGCACAGGTGTCTGCCCGCACCGTGGTGTCTTGCAACGATCCTTCGTTGGGGTGAAGCGAAGATAGACCGGGAAGCGCACCTCCCGGTCCCCCTCAATGGCTCAGCTGCTCGTCTTCCAGAGTTTGGTGTAGGCGGACTTCCAGTCAAGGTCGCCATCCCAAGGGATGGTGGTCACGTTGTCTTTGGAGATGAGTTTCTCCGGGACATAGACCGTCTTGAGATTGTCGGGAAGCTTGCCGGCAAACAGTCTTACCATCTGGTCAACTGCCGCGTAGGACTGCCATTCGATGTTGTAGGCCACGGTCGCCTTGAAGGGCTGATCAGCGGCTTTGATGGCGTCAAGGGCGGCCGGGTCTCCGTTGTGCGAGACTACGGTGAGTTTGCCGTTCTGCGCGGAGCGCTTGATCACGGGCGTGATGGCCAGTGCCACCGGGTCATAGGCCGTCCAGACGGCGTTGGCTGTGGGATTGGCCTGCAGCACTGCCTGGAAATCTGTCGGGACCTGGGTTTGAAGGTTGGCGATCTGGAAATTGACTTCCTTAACCACCTGACAAGAGGGGCAGAGTTCCTTCAGTCCGTCCACGAAGCCTTGGTGCCACTCGACGACAGACTCGAACTCCGGGTCATTGATTGAGATGACTTTAGCCGTGCCTTGGGTCGCAACAGCGATGTGGGCTGCATTCCATCGTCCGGCCATGATGTGGTCCTGAGTCGAGTTGGCATCTGCGAAGTCCCCGGGGGCAGGCTCGTACATATTAACGACTTTGATTCCGGCAGCACGGGCCGCGGCGACGTCGGCTTTGACCACGGCCGGAGGCGTGGCGCCGAGAAAGATGCCGTCAGCCTTGAGCTGGATCGCTGTACGGATCGCTGCCCTCATCTTGTCCGGGTCACCGGCCGGATCGATCATTTGCGATCGCCATCCGAGCGCTTTGGCCGCCTCACCCACGGCATCAACGCCGCGTTTACATCCCTCTGCCGCGTAGGCGCAGGGAATTGTCACAATGAACTTGCTCTTGGCCACATCGACGGTTTCAGTCGGGAAGTCGAACTTGGTCACGGTCGCCTGTGCTTCAGCTAGGACTTTCTGCGCCGCGCTCGTGTCGGCGCTGCCCGAACTGCCTGCGCCACCCGAACCAGTCCCGCCGCAGGCCGTTAGCAACATGGCCACGCTTAGGCCCAGCGCCGCCAGCGCGGCATGCGATCGTTTGGTGTTCTTCATTTAATTGCCTCTCAAATTAGTCATGCGAATAGTTGATGCGGGACTTGTGTTGCCGCCTAGGCGGTTCTTTTCCGCCGGCGTCGTCCGACGAGCACGGAGGCTGAAACGGCTATCATGAGCGCGACGCCATTGAAAATATTGGTCACCCAGGTCTGGGCCCCCATCAGGGTCAGTCCGTTACTGCCAACGGCCAGCAGGACAACGCCTATGACGGTGCCCCAGACGTTGAAGTAGCCGGGCTTGATCGTGGTGGCGCCCAAGAAGGCAGCGGCGTAGGCCGGCAACAGGAATTCCGGGCCCAGCGACGGTGCCGCGGTCCCGCCACGCGAAGCGACCAGCGCTCCCGCCAGTGCTGCCAGGATCCCGGCCGCGATGAATGAAGCGGCAAGGTACCTGTCGACCCTGACACCACTGAGACGGGCGGCGTCACGGCCCATTCCGGTAGCCCGCAGGTAACGCCCGAAGGGTGTCTTCTCCAGCACGTAGTAGAGGCCGATGGCCAGGACGATGGCGTAGGCCAAAACGATCTGCAGGTCAAAGACCTTCGTCACGGTCAGGGCGCTGAACGCGTCCGATTGCAGCACCAGCAAAGAACTGCCGGTGACGAGCAGGTTCAGGCCTGAAAGGATCGTCGCGGAGGCAAGGGTGGCGATGAACGCGTTGACCTTGATTAGGACAACCAGCACAGCATTGACGGTGCCAACCAACGCCCCGACCAACACGCAAACCAGTATGACGACAGGCAAGGGCGCGCCCGCATTGGAAACGGAAATGGCTGTGATGGCGCTGAAGCCGAGTGTCGCGCCAAGCGAGAGATCAAACTCGCCGGCCGCAAGCGGAAGTATGGCGGCAAGTGCGAGGATGACCGGTATGGACTGGTCAGAGAGTATTGCTTTGGCGTTGTCCATGGAAGGGAAAGTAGCTGGCAGCAAGATCGAGAAGGCGATAACCATCACGACCAGAAAGACAATGACTCCGTAGGAGGTTGCCAGGGACCCGACGTCCAGTTTGCGCTTCGGCGGCACCTGTGTGCCCTGTGGAGATTTTGTTGTCGTGCTCATGATGTCCTTCTGAGGATGCGGGGGCGTCGATTCGACGGTGGGGTGGAACTCCGTGGTTTTCATTCGTTCATGCTGCCTTTTCGGTCCGTGCGCAGAGCAGCGCCAGATGTTCTTCGTTGATCTCATCGCCTTCGGCGGTGGCGACTACTCTCCCCCGGTCCAGAATCACCACGCGGTCGCACAGGCCGACGAACTCCTCAAAGTCGGTGGAAGCCAAGACGACAGCCAGTCCGTCTGCAGCGAGTTTGCGAACAATATTGGCGATTTCCTGCTTCGCGAGGGCATCAACCCCTTGGGTGGGTTCGTCCAGAAGCAACACAACACCGCCGTATCCGGCCGCCCTTGCCACAACAACCTTTTGCTGATTGCCCCCTGAGAGCAGCCCAATGATCCGTGACAGGTCATTGGGCTTGACACTGAACCGGTCCATGAGGTCGCTAGCACCGGTCGTTTCCTTCTTCCCCCGGAGCGTGCCGTTCGCAGTGAAGGAACGCAGCCGTCCCAAGGTGATGTTTTCTTTCACCGTCATCGGCAGAACAATGCCCTCACGTCGGCGCTCTTGAGGGACGCAAGCAATTCCGGCGACGATCGCATCAGCGGGTGTGTTGGGTGAATACGACTCGCCCTGAAGGAGCATGGTCCCCGCCGCCGGCGCCTGGGCGCCGGCCAGGACCCGGATCAGCTCGCTCCGGCCGCATCCCACAAGGCCTGCCACCCCGACTATCTCCCCGGAGCGGACGTGGAAATCCACCTCGCGCAACCTGGGGCCGGATATGCCCTGAGCCGAGAGCACGACACTCCCCTCACGCTCGGACGAGCGTGGAATGCGCGCCTTCTCCAGCCGCTTACCCACAACACGGGTCACGATGTCATCAACGCTCAGATCTGCGGTGGGCTCATCGGCCACCAACTTTCCGTCCCGCAGGATTACGAGCTGGTCAGCGATGCGCTTGACTTCCTCTGTCCGGTGGCTGACATAAATCACCGTCCCGCCATTTGCCTTCAGCTCCTCGAGGGAAGTCAGTATCGTATCGACCTCACTCGCCGGCAACGACGCCGTGGGTTCATCCAGCACCACAACATTGCGGGCAAAGGCCTTCAGCCCGGCCTCTTCCTCGTCCTGGAATGCCCGGGCCAATCCGATCATTGTCCGGAGCGTGGGATTCAGCTCGCCTACCAACGTCGAGGGATGCTTCGACACGCCGAACTTGGCCAGCGTCGCAGCGACATGCTCGTATTGCATGCGATGATTAATCGGTCCCAGGACACCCGGTGCGCGGAACCTGTCTACAAAAGCGAAGTTGTCCGCTATTGACAGGCTGTCCACCAAACCAACGTCCTGGTGCAGGAAACGCAACCCGCGCCGGTGGGCCGTCTCAGGCGTCAACGGGAGCGAAACCTCCTCGTCCCCCACGACAAGACCGGCGCCAGGATCCGGCTGATATACCCCTGCAAGAACTTTGATCAAGGTTGATTTACCAGAGCCGTTCATCCCCAAGAGAGCGGTAATCTTTCCCCGCGGCACAGAAAAAGAAACATCATCCAGGGCCTTCTGCCCGGCAAAAGTCTTGGACAGGCGCTCGATCCGCAGCGCGTCGGCCGCCGAGCCCGGCGGGAAAGAAATCGTATCCATTGGGTACCTTTCACGGCTCACTAACAAATTTTGGGTGCACCGAAGCCAGCTCGGTCGAACCAGAGGCGCGTATTCCGAACGCCAAATATCGTCCGGAATGACAGGCGTGCAGCAGAATCACTTCAGTACCTCGAAGCCGCTAGAACGGTGTATCAAAGCCACCGAACATGTAGCTGATGAGCCACGCGCCGGAAGCATCCTTGATGAGCTTGACCCGATAGAAACCCGTTGTCACAACCTTGACCTGACCACTGCTGGCAGAGGTCAGCAGTAGATACGCAATGACCTCAGCGGACTCCCGGTTCTGGGCGGCGAACACATGGTTGGTCATGTTATGCCGGCGTTGGTCAGGCTGGTTTGCCATGTGATCCTGAAGCCAGGACGAGATCGAATCCCGCCCCCTGATTGGCTCGATCGCGAATTCACCCGCGACTGAACCCTCCCAAACCGCGTCCTCGGTAAACGAATTCCCCAACGCGACCACCTGTCGCTCGTCGTATGCCCAGGAATAGCGGCCCATCGCGTCAAGGATCGCCAAGCGATCAGCAAGCTGAAATTCATCCACCCCGGTCGGCACATCAGCCACGGGCACAAAATCATTCGAACGCCCCCACGACGGAACAGGGGTCTGTACTTCAGTAGTCATCATTGACCTCACTTTCCAGGCAGTGCGCACCGGACTGAGACCAGTGCAACGCTGCACAACTAACAAAGTAGTAAAAGTCTTTACTTCTTCTATAGAGAGGACTCTAGACCACCAAAGCAGATCTCGCTAGAGGCAATTTGTTCTGCTTGTCGGGCAAGGCGCTGACTCCAGTCAGGACCGCACGCACAGAGACAGCGCCAACCGCCTAGGTAGACTTGAATCCGTCAAATGTTTGACCATCAAGAGTCTGTCGTCGATGCTAGACGGAACCAGCAAGCACCGAATGGAGCAAGATGAAGACGTCTTCAACCGACCCAGCAACCGAGGCGAAGCCCGAGGTTGGTCCCGCTGAAGTTCCGGGCCAGGCCGAAGTTCCGGACGTTTCCCACCGGGACTTTTTGTCGTTCTCGGACGTCGCCATAAAGGTGACTCAGCGTCGACTGCCCAGCGTGGATCCCGGCGCCATGGAGATGGTGCTCTTGCTACACCGCGTGACCAATGCACTTGTTTATGACCTGGAGTCGACTGTCCATCGGCCCGCTGGCTGGAGTTGGGGAGCCTTCCGGCTCCTGTTTACGGTATGGGTGTCCGGATCACTCGAATCGAAGAAAGCCGCCAAGCTCGCAGGCATGAGCCGGGCCGCTGTTTCCAGCTTGACCAACACCCTCGAAGCGTCCGGACTGATGGCCAGAACTCCAGACCCGACTGACCGCCGCGGGGTGCTCTTGAAGCTGACGCCGGCGGGCAAGCAGTCCTTCGAGAAGGCATTCCTCCACCACAATGCCCGGGAGCGGGAGTGGGCCTCGCCGTTCACTCCGGACGAATTGCAGACATTCATCTACCTACTGGAGAAGCTGAACACCGCTGGCCAGCAGGCCTGGGTGAGCCACCGGGACTAAACTAGTAAAAGGCTTGACAATATACGCCCGAATGTCTCTAATGGAATGTAGCCATCACAGGGATCTGCGCCTCAGCAACGCGGTAGTGCGTGTTTACACCAAACGGGGCAGGTGCTGAATGGTCAGCTATCAACCAGCTGCCCCAACACTGGCCAGCAGGCCTGAGCGGCGGTTGATGCCTCCATACTCGATGGGCGTCCGCAAGGGAACGTCAGCCCCTCAACGAAGAGAGAAATTTCGTGCCGAATTCAGCTTTGTTCCGGCCCCTGACCATCAGGGAAACCACCATTCGTAACCGTATCTGGGTCTCTCCGATGTGCCAGTACTCCGTCGACGAACACGACGGGATCCCCCATGACTGGCATCTCGTCAACCTTGGCCAGACCGCGGCCGGCGGAGCCGGATTGATCTTTGCCGAAGCCACCGCCGTCAGCCCCGAAGGGCGCATCACCAGCGAAGACACCGGGATCTGGAACGATAAACAACGCGACGCCTGGACCCGAATCGTGAAGTTCATCCATTCCCAGGGCGCATCCGCCGGCATCCAGATATCCCACGCGGGACGAAAAGCCTCAGATTACAAACTCTTCACCGAGAAATGCGGCACTACCAAACCAGAGTCAGAGGGCGGATGGCGGACCTTTGCCCCCTCGCCGGTCGCCTACCCAGGATTCGACATACCCACCGAACTCGACGTAGCCGGAATCGACAAAGTCGTTGAAGACTTCGCCAGCGCCGCCCTGCGCTCCAAGGAGGCGGGCTTCAATGTCATCGAAATCCACGCCGCGCACGGCTACCTGATCCACCAGTTCCTCTCCCCCCTGAGCAACCTCCGCACCGACGAATACGGCGGCAGCCTGGAAAACCGTGCCCGCCTCCTACTACGAATCGTCAAGGAGGTACGCGAACGGATCGGCGAGGGCCTCGCCCTGTTCGTCCGATTCTCCGGAACCGACTGGACCGCGGGCGGCTGGGACGAAAGCCAGAACGCCAAGGTAGCCGCCTGGGCCAAAGACGCCGGCGCGGACTTCTTCGACATCTCCAGCGGCGGAATCCTGAACGGAATCTTCATCTCCGTGGAACCCGGTTACCAGGTCCAACTCGGCGAGCACATCAGCAAACACGGTGACGTTCCCGTCAACGCCGTTGGACTGATCACCACCTCATCCCAAGCAGAGGCAATCGTAGCTTCGGGACGCGCCGACGCGGTTATGCTCGGCCGAGAAATGATAAGGGACCCCCACTTCGCGCTCCGCGCCGCCCACGAACTCGGCGAAGAAATCGACTACTGGACGCGCCAATACAAAGGCGCAACCTACCACTAACGCTTGTCATCGCACGATCCATGACATCCCCAACAGAGAAGAGTCCACCTATGTCCAACGCAGTCGTTTTCGGGGCAACCGGCTATGCCGGAAGCCACATCCTTCATGAGCTTGTCTCCAGAGGTTTCTCCGTCACTGCCATTTCTCGGAGCACGCCAGACAAAAGCTCGGCGGAATCCGGCGTGCAATGGAAAAGCGGATCCATCCACAGCGCGCCCCTGGTCAACGAAGTAGCCAACGGTGCCGATGTAATCGTCGCAGCTGTGCCGTCCAGAAGCGACGACGGCGAGAGCCTCGCCGCATCCGTTCCGCACCTCCTAGAAGCTGCGGAAAGGGCCGGCGCGAGGCTTGCCGTCGTCGGCGGCGCGGGTACTCTCCTGGTCGCCACCGGCGAAGGAACATTGGTTGAACAACCCACGTTCCCCGAAGCGTTCAAGCCAAATGCCACCGCACACGCAGCGGCCCTTGAGGCGCTGCGTTCGAACACAAGCACGGCGCAGTGGTTCTATCTGAGCCCCCCTGCTCAATTTGGTGCGGCCTTTGAGGGTCCACGCCTGGGCGGTTACAAGACGGGCAAGGACACGGTACTCACAAATTCTGACGGAAAGTCGACGATTTCCGGGGCCGACTACGCGCTGGCCTTTGTCGATGAAATCAGCACCCCCAAGCACGAGAATGAGCGATTCACGGTGGCGTCCTAAGGGCTCAAACCAATGAGTCCACTCGCAGATCACCAATAGATATGGAGGCGGCCCCGGACATTGAAGTCCAGGGCCGCCCCTCTTATTTTCAGACCCATGCACTCCGCTTATTTGTGGGCGCCGGCGCACTTTGGCGGTTTTCTGTGGGCGCTCTTTGTCATTAGTTGCCGATGACCAGGATGCTCGCGGCAGCCTCGATGACGTCGTCGGTGAATGGTTTCGAGCTGGTTGATTTTCGGGAGGCCCGTCCTGGGCAATCCCTCGCGCAGGCCGGGCCACGTCGCCTTGTCGTCGGGTGCGCGGTTCCATCGACCATGGCAAGATCAAACGTGATCAAAGCACAACTCGCACAGTTCTTGATCACCAGCAGGGCGTGCACGGGAGCCAGGGAAAATTTCGACATGGCCACCATCAAATCATGTATTGTAAGGGCGAGCGAGCAGACCGGCTGCATCCGCCAATCCTTGAACTCGTTTGGTTGAGTGAAGTGATACGGGTTCTGTAAATATCTCCACCGGCTCGCATGCCGAAGGTTGCGGTTCTAAATTTCAGTAGTCGTCTGCACAGGCCCTCTGCGTCCGGAGGGTGGGCTCACCGTCATCATCGGTTGCCGTATAGATCCGTCGCGCGATTTCTCTGGTTAGCAGACGGTCCTTACCTCTGATGTCGTCAACGTCAATCGCATCGATGTCGAACCGTTCAAGGTCAGTGCCCATACGCCGGCTCATCCAGGAGCGCGTGTCCCTGTGTTCCACGTCTCATGACAGAGGACGACCTCGGACGGCTCAACGAGGATGGCGAGCACGATCGGCCGCGCGCAAGGCAGAACGTGGTCCTGGAACTTGGCTACGCGATGGGAACCCTCGGCAGACGAAGAGTCGCGATCCTCCACGAGGATGGACTTGACCTTCCCTCCGATATCTCAGGTGTCGCGTACTACCCACTCGATGCTGCCGGGGCTTGGAAGTCGCGCATCCTCGGTGAGCTCAAAGCTGCTGGCATCACAGTCGACGCCGACGCATTGCTTGGTTGAGGAAGACCCGACTTAGGAAGGTCATCGAGAGGCGCCGCAAGTGGTCAATTCGGAACCCGCGCCAGCGCGTGCGCGCTAGGCGTCGGGGGGTGCGTCATCCGGCTCGAGGTCATCCTTGTCGTCCACCACGACTCCCGGACACGCTCACCGAACACCATGGTGTTGACCTGTCCGTTCGTCCAGAACAGAAGGGCCTCCGGACCGGCTTTGTCGCGCAGCGGCAGGGTGAGTGGGAAACGCATCGCGAATGGCCGGATCGGCCGGATGTGCCAGGGCGGGGGCCGTCTACAAGAAGACCTGGATGGGCCGGAATCGATCGGCCCTCGTGGGGTTTATGGTCGGCGAAGCGCAACAGGCCCGGCGTTCAGGGGCGACGCATCAAACGACTCGGCGACTTGCTGCATGGGTGTCGAACTGCTCGCGCGCCTGTTCGACGTCGCGCATATTGGTTTCTGACCAGTTGACGAGGCTGGCGAAGATGGGTCCCAGGCTGCGTTCCAGATCGCTGATCTCGTACTCCACACGCGGGGGAACTTCGGCATGGTAGGTCCGCACCACGAGCCCGTCGCGCTCCAGTTGCCGCAGTCGCTGCGTCAAGACTTTGGGCGAGATAGTGGTGATTCGCCGCTGCAGCTCCATAAATCGTTGCCGTCCGTACTCGTGGAGCGTCCATAGGATCGGTGCAGTCCAGCGGCTAAACACCATGTCAACCACCGCATCAATAGGGCAGGCGTCCTCGGGGCGCACCTCCGGACTGACGCGTTTTGTGTCGGCGATCATGGCCCTGCGCTTTCTCCTAGGTAACTACTGTCATAAGGATAGTAGCATCCCAAGTAGTAGTGACGATCAAACATTCACCCCGAAGGAGACCAATGTCCGAACCAACAACGATCCAGGCTGGCGCTGCCGTAAGCATGCTCGGAATCACCGCCGTGCAAGCAGGCGCGACTCCCGCCGAGGGATCGGACGACGTGTACCGAATGATCATGGGCAATCCGGCCGAGACCGGTCAGGGGCAGCCGCTCCCCGCGAACCTGACCCCCGAGGAATACGCAAACCTGAAGACGTTCGACGAGGCGGACTTCGAGGTCTTCAGCAACCAACGGTGGGAACGCTTCGGGGAGAGTCACGCACCCGACGTCCGCGTGCACTGGCCCGATGGCCACCACACCGACGGGCTGGACCAGCACATCGAGGACTCGAAGGGGCTCTTCGTCTGGGCGCCCGACCTCAAGGTCGTTTCCCACCCGCTCCGGGTGGCAAAGAACAACCTGGTCGCGGTCGTCGGCACGTTCACGGGCACCTTCAGTGAGCCCATGCCAGACGGGAACGGAGGCTTCATCCCGCCAACGGGCAAGTCCTTCGCGATGAACATGCTCACCGTCGGGGTCTTCAACCGGCAAGGAACCATGAATGAGGAATACGTATTCTGGGACCAGTATTCGTTCAGCCAACAGATCGGCCTGGCCTGACCCAGCGCGTCTGCCGGCGCTCGAAGTCGCGCCGGCAGACGCTCCCTTGAGGGTTGCAGCCTGGTGCGATTAAAGTTGATCGGACGCCACGTTGCGATTCTCAGGAGGTTTCGAAGTCCAAAGTGGAGAGACGAATGGTCGTGCCATTCACTGACCGACTTTGCGAATGTCTCCAGGAAGACGCGGCTCCGGAACGTGACCTCAGGTGATTGCAGCCCCGAACTATGAGCACGGGCGATCGCCTTCAAGTTGAGTGAGCGCGCCAAGTGCATGTCCTCGAAGGCTGCGGCCGTAGTAGTGATCTCTTGCCCGGCCCCATCCTTGGGTAACTTGATGAATGACTTCAGCGCCGAATAGGCCCGTCACGAACAATGGAACAGGATCCGGCGCTAACGTTTTGTGGCTTTGTTCAGGACTGAGGACCAACGTTCGGAAAAGTCACGCTTACCTGGACACGGTCGGGGCCGGTGCGACAGTGCGGACGTGCGGCGGGTAGGTCAGTTCGTTGTGGTTGGGCGTTCGTCTCTCACATGGGCCAGGAGCATGCAGGCCTAGTTCGATGTCGGGGGTTGCGAGGACACGGTCGAGGGTTCGTGTTTCAAGGTAGTCAGCCAGTTCCTGAACGGACGTGTTGAGTTGCCGCAACTGGATGAGGTTGCTATCGAGGGTCTCAAGCCCTGTGCGCTGTTGGGCGGTGAGATTGCTCTGGGCTGCCCAGCGGGTTGCGGTGTCCTCGAACAGGTCAAGGTCCCCGGCCTGTTCGGTGTAGACCCGGCGAATTCCGGCCACATCACTGTCGGTGAGGACATGTGGCTTCTCGCGGGATTCTTCCAGGTTCATCTACGCGAACGAACCCAGCTGTGACCTCCTATTTCAGATGTGACTTGCTGCGGAGATCGACGCTCTTCTCGCGGTGGCAAAATGTCGCGATCTGGTAGGGAGCCCAAAAACTGTCAGAGGCAAGGCTTGCGCCACGTCAACAACCGAGAGCACTTCACTCACCGCATCAATCTGGCGGAACTACCCCGCAGGTCGGCGTAGATAGGGGCGGCGGCCAGACGGTCCGCGCGGCGGGCGCCCAGATGCACGCCACCCCTGTTCCCCGGCTTCGGCGAGATGATGCGTCTCCTCGGCTCGGGAGACAGGCCCGAGGGTCCGGCTTGGAGCGGTCAGGGATGAGCAGGGTCGGCCACGAGGACTCCTCGCCAGTCAGAGGACGTCCCACCCACGCGACCGGTGCGAGTAGTAGCATCGGTCAGGTCGCGGACCCGGTCGGCGGTTACCCTCACAGTGGGAGCCGTGTGGAGCCACTCCTCGAACTCTTCCGCCTTAACGCTTGCGGGGGCTGAGGTGGCGTAGGGAAGCATGTTGACGGGAGTCCCGGCCTCGTGGCGCCAGCCGTTGGTCAGGGGGCCGATGTCGAGGGTGTCGTAGCCGATCGCGTGCACGAACCGGGCTACCTGGGTCTTGGCGTCCTGGTCGTCACCTGTGATCGCCACGGTGCTGCGCTCAGGAGAATCGGCAGGGCGAGCAGCCCGGGGTAGGCGGACGGAATCGAGATTGTTGAGGGCCTTTACGACGTGGGCGCCGGGGACGTGGGCCTGAACGAGTTCGCTACTGGTCGTCGATCGGTCGTCAAGCTCGGGGAGGGGCCGTCTAGCTCGGAGTAATAATTCGTCGTGTCGACGACTGTTTTGCCGATGAGCGCTTCGGCGGGCAGCTTGTCAGGTGCTTGAACTGCACCGCGACTACGATGAGATCTCCTTTTCGAGCAGCCTCGGCCGGGGTGGCCGCTCGTGCCCGGGGCCCCAGATCGGCGACGAGATCCGCGAGGGTCGCTGGTCCCCGGGAGTTGCTGATGATGACGTCATAGCCGGCCTGTGCCGATAGTCGGGCCAGTGCGCTGCCGATCGCGCCGCTGCCGATGAAGCCGATAGTGCTCATGAACTCTCTCCTCCGAAGGTGCAGGTCACAGGTCGCGGTAGTGCTTGACCTCGGAGAGGGCTGCTGCAAGCTGGCCGCGAGAGACAGGGTATCCAGGGCCGGGGTTGAAATCGCCACCGAGGGCGACCGCTTTCCAACTCTCGCCCAGGTAGGGGCGGGTGTATGCGGGCAGGTCACGCTGGAAACGCCACCCCTCGGCCAGGGGGCCGACGTCGAGCGCGTCGTATCCCCGAAGGACCTAATGTGCGCACGCTCCCCCACCCGGACCGCAGCGAGCTCCGACTGGACGCCATACTCGCCGCGCTCCCTGACCCGGTGCGTCGGTCGGTGACACGCCGATTATCTGAGTGTGTGGGCGACCGCGCCTGTCTTTATTTCGATCTCCCGGTCGCGAAGTCCACGGCAACCCACCATTTCCGGGTGCTGCGTGAGGCTGGTGTGATCTGGCAGAAGTACCGGGGTACTTCGATCTTCAACTCTCTTCGCCAAGATGATCTCGAGTCCCGTTTCCGGGTCTTCTCGCAGCGATCTTCGATGCCAGCCGCGCCGAGGCACCAGCCCTGCCTGCTGACGAGAGCCAGACAGTACATGACATTTCGGCCACGGCTTCGGCGTAGAGAGACGGATTGCCCCGGGCCTGCTTCGCCACGCTTCATTAGCTTCGACCGCCCCAGACATCCACGTGCGGAATGCCACCACCATCAACTTGTCAGACCCCCTGCCGAGGAAAGAGACGGCGGGAGGTCCATGCCTCCCGCCCCTCGTCAAGGCCAGTATGGTGCCGGTCTTATCCAGTCACCGGACTGCTCCACCGTATACATGGGCATCCTCAACTGGAAGAGTCACAACTGTGGGCCAGTCGATGAACCCTCCCGTGTCCTCATTCAACGCAATCCACTCTGGCGATGTGAAGGCCGCCCGGGCATCAGCGTCGCTGGCAAAGCTATATTCCGACACGGCGTCGTAGACAGGTCCGATTTCCTCCATAAGGGGAGCGCCGTCGTGGCGTACCGGCTGTTGCCGGTAGGACACTAGGCCCGGGACCCGAGATGCCAACTCGAAGTGAGTCGTCAAGTAGTGCTCCCTGAACTGCTCCAGAGTCAATCCAGGTTTCCGCCGAGTCAAGAAAACCACCGTAAATGCCATTCCAGGTCCTTCCATTTCCTGTAAAAGGTAGGCTGCCCCGTCACCGGCCGGCAGCCCGCTTCTTAGTTTGCCGTTCGCCCGCCGTCGATGAGCAGATCCGTTCCGGTGACGAACGAAGATTCGTCGCTGGCTAGAAAGAGCGCACCGTAGGCGATTTCCCGTGGCTTGCCGGCGCGCCCCAGGGGCGTCCGCACAATATCGGGGTGCTGATTTCCAAACTCCTCCAGGACCGCCTTGGTCATGGGCGTGTCGATCAGGCCCGGAAGGATCGAATTGACTCGGATATTGTCCTTGGCGAACTCGACGGCTGCCGTTTTGGTCAGGAGTCGGACAGCCCCTTTAGTGCCCGTATAGGCAGCGCAGTCCCCGCTCCCAACCACTCCGTAAATAGAGGACAGGTTGATGATCGACCCTCCTTGCCCGCTCCGCCGCATCAGCGCGACCGAATGTTTCATACCCAGCCATGTTCCCGTCTGATTGACAGACAGGATCCAGTTCCATTCGTCAAGTTCAGAGGATTCAATCCCGGCCAGGCTGATGACACCCCCATTGTTGACGAGAACGTCAAGGCGTCCGAAACGCTCATCGATTGCTGCGATGGCGGCCTCCCAGGCGTCCTCCTTGGAAATATCGAGCACCAGCGGCAAAGCCTCGCCGCCGTCGGCCTGAATTTCATCAGCAAGGGCATCCACGCGCTCCTTGGAAATATCCGCGATTACTACCTTGGCGCCTTCCTCGGCGAAAAGTTTGACCTCTTCCGATCCCTGACCGCCCGTTGCGCCGGTGATAAGAGCGACCTTGCCCTCAAGTCTTCCTGACATTGATACTCCTGAATGCTAATTGTGTTGTTTGATCTGCAAAGCGCGGACTAGAAACCGCGTTGGTAAGGTCCGGTTGCCCGGGCGTAGGTAGGTATCGGTAGGTCCAACTCGGCTCCTGCAGCCTTCGCCGCGTTGAGCGTCCAGAACGGATCGCGCAGGAGCGCCCGGCCCAGGAAAACAAGGTCGGCACTTCCGGACGAGATGACCATTTCAGCGACCTCCGGCGTGCTGATGGAGCCCACGGCACCCGTCGGGATTCCGCATGCTTCCCGGATCCGGCGTGAATATTTGGCCTGGTACCCGGGGTAGATACTGCCGGAATAGCCGGGCGTAATGTTGCCGCTGGACGCATCGACAAGATCGACGCCAAGGCTGATGAACTGCTTGACCAGATCGTCGGTCTCTTCCAGCGTAATTCCGCCCTCGACACCGTCTTCAGCAGAGACCCGTACCATGACGGGCTTATCCTCTGGCCAGACTGCACGGACGGCAGCGACAACGTCGAGTGCCAACTTCGCCCTGCCGGCCGCGGATCCGCCGTACTCATCCGCCCTTTGATTGGCGATCGGGGAAAGGAACTCATGGAGAAGGTACCCATGTCCTGCATGAATCTCAAGGCAATCAAAACCCGCCTGGTCGGCACGGACCGCAGCATCGCGGTATGAGCTGACGATCTCCTGCAGCTCATCGACCGAAAGTGCGTGGGGGACGGGAAACTCGCCGTAAGCGAGGCTGGACGGACCCACAGTGGTGCCCTGCGACGCAGACTTACGGCCGGCATGTGCAAGCTGGACGCCTATCTGCGTTCCGCAGTCGTGCGCAAAGCCTGTCAGGCGGCGCATTCCTTCAATTTGGCCATCTGTCCAGAGACCCAGATCCTGGCGACTGATGCGGCCACGCGGCTCAACGGCGACGACCTCGGTCATCACAAGACCCACCCCGCCAAGGATCCGTGCGCCGTAGTGGACGAAGTGCCGATCAGTCACGATACCGTCATCCCCCGCCATGTACATGAGCATCGGCGACATGGCGACCCGGTTCTTGAGAGTCATTCCACGCAGCGTGAACGGTTCAAAGAGTTTGCTCATCTGCTACCACATGGCCAATCCACCAGTTACGGGCAAGCTCGCCCCAGTGATACTGCGCGCCCGTTCGGACGCCAAGAAAGCAACGGCCTCGCCAATATCCTCCGCGGTCTGGCCGCGGCGAAGCGGGATTTTCTCTTCCTGCATGGTCCACTGCTCAGGCGGAAGCGCCTCCCACATGGGAGTCTTGACCACGCCGGGGCAAACCGCGTTGACGTTGACCCCGTAGGGTCCGAGCTCCAGCGCGAGGGTCTGAGTAATCCCGACGACCGAGAACTTAGAGGCGTTATAGGGGGCGTAATCTACGATCGCCTGCTTCCCCACAAAGGAGGCTACATTGACGATCTTGCCTGATTTTTGTGCCTGGAAGTGCTTGCCCGCCGTCTGGCATGCAAAAAACAGGGCCTTGCTGTTGATGTCATTTATGAAGTCCCAGTCCTTCTCGGTGACTTCATCAAATGGCTTCTGCATCGCTACGCCTGCGTTGTTCACCAGTATGTCCAGCTTGCCGAAGCGGGCTATGGCCTTCTCTTGCACCTGTTCCGTAGATTCAAGGTCCGCTACGTTCTGCTGAACAGCCAGCGCGGCCCCGCCTGCGGCTTCGATTTCATCAGCAGTGGACTTGGCCCTGGCCTCATCAATGTCTGTGACGACGACTTTTGCGCCATGCGCTGCAAGCGTGAGGGCGATACCTCGCCCGATGCCCTGTCCGGCGCCGGTGACAATTGCTACTTGGTCTTGGAGATCTTTCATGTCCTGACTTCCTCGTCTGGAGTAGATGGGGACTGGTTGCTCTAGCGACGGTATCTCCGGCCATGGGAAATAGTCAAGGCTTTTACAACCTTGACAGGCCTCCGGGCATCATGCAGTATTTTCATATACGATTTCGTACTCGATGAGGAGTAATACTTGGAACAGGTCACCGACCACACCCTGGCCGCGGCCCGCAAGGTCATCGCGGTGCACATCAACTACCCCAGCCGGGCAGCCCAGCGCGGCCGCACCCCGGAACAGCCCTCCTACTTCC
>NZ_JBFBEY010000036.1:0-34504 GCF_040683875.1 Arthrobacter sp. NPDC093128 | reverse complement strand
AAGCAACTCCACTGTGCAACCGGAGGTCCTCACCCATCAGTCAACGACTCCCGCGAGTCATCACATTCACCGGACCAACGTCCCTGGGCAGTACAACTAGCCGGTCCGGGTAACCCGGCCGAAGCGCTTGTTCAGGCTGGCAGGCAGGGTGCTGCTGCCGTCGTCGTTCGCTCTCCAACGGCGCGGCGGCAGCTTTCGATCCGGCAGTCGGCAACCACTTGCCGGCTCCCACTATCTAGCCCGTGAAGATTGAAGCAAGATACTCCCCATGAGAAGAATCCTTATAGCTTCTGTCACAGTGATCATCATGGGGTTTGGCGCGATCACTTTCGCGCTCCCAGGCAACGCGGCCACCTCCCAGTCCTCCCATATTGCGGGGCAAATCATGGTCAAATTCCGTGATCGCGCCGGGGCAGCCGGCGTGCTGCGCCAGCATGGACTCACCGAGGGACCTGGCATCGGCAGTACCGGCGCCCAACTCATCAAAGTTCCGGCCGGCAAGGAATTGCAGCTCATTGAAGCTCTAAGCCGAAATCCGGCGGTTGAGTACGCCGAGCCGGATGAGGTGGTTACTGCCGCCACCGATGACCAGTATTTCCCGCAACAGTACGCCCTGCAGAACGTTGGCCAGTCCCTTACCAACACCGCCGGCACGCTGCTAGCGGCCAACGGCACGGCGGATGCCGATGTGGATGCCGTTGAAGCATGGGGCGTCACGAGAGGCGGCGGCACCAAAGTGGCCATTCTGGATACGGGTGTGGCAAACGTCCACGACGACATCGCACCGCAGGTTGTTGGATACGCGAACTTCGTCACTGCGGACACCAAGGAGGATCCCACAGCAAACCCTGAGGACAAGTACGGTCACGGCACCCACGTTGCCGGCATCGTTGCCGCCAAGTACAACAACAAGATCGGTGTTGCCGGTGTCTGCCCGGAGTGCAGCATCCTGGACGTCAAAGTGCTCAATGACAGCGGATCCGGCTCCAGTTCAGTCATTGCAAACGGCATCAGTTGGGCCGCCGACAACGGCGCCAAGGTCATCAATATGAGCCTTGGACAGCGCGTCGCTTCCCGCACCCTCGAAGCTGCCGTCAATTACGCCTGGAATAAGGGCGTAGTGATCGTTGCCGCGGCCGGCAACGCCGGTACCCAGGCCAAGATCTACCCGGGTGCGTATCCCAACGTTATTGCCGTTGCTGCAACCGATAACAAGGACAACAAGGCATCCTTCTCAACCTACGGAAAGTGGGTGGATGTCGCCGCGCCGGGTGTCAACGTCTACTCGACCTTCCCGAACCACCCCTTCGTCCTGGGTACGCAGAACGGCCGGTCGCAGGGTTATGACGTTGCCAGCGGCACCTCGATGGCCTCACCTATTGTCGCTGCCGTTGCCGCGCTTGTGTGGAGAACACCTGCCGTCACCGACAACGCATCAGTCCGCGCGAAAATCGAATCAACCGCTGACCCGATCCTCGGCACTGGTACGTCCTGGGCGTACGGCCGCGTGAACGCATGCAAGGCCGTCGAGGGTAACTGCCCTTAGCCTGAATACTCCACCAGTAAAACTGGCGGAGTATTTTTGCTTAGACAAAGCTCGGTGCAGCCGGTCGAAGGACAACCATGGAATACCCTGCCTTCACAGTAAACTTCCCGGTGATTCTCGTGACTGTCATGGTCACCGTAGTTGTCGGCGTTATTGCCCTTGTCCTCTACAGTCTCAAGAAGCGCCGGATTGCCGTGATCCTCAGCAGTGCAACGGTGCTGCTGATTACCGCATTCGTAATTGCTAGCGGCTTTCTGGAGGCAGCTAGAACCAATGAGATGCTACGTGCAGCAGACGACCTTGCAGTTCCTGAGGGGTTCAAAATCGGGAGTGTGGAGGGAAGGACGTCAGAGCGGATCGTTCAAGCCACAGCACTCCTTCCCTGCCTGGCCGTGACTGCGCCCTGCCCGTACCTGCACCGGCAGTGGTCGGGTCGCGAAGGTCAGGATATGAAGTGGGAAGACCTGGAACGGATCATCCGTGACAGCGGGTGGCAGGGAAAGCTGGTCATCAACGAGGAAAACTGCGAGCTCCAGTACACGAACAGCAGTGAGATCACTTGTGAAGCAAATGGGAAGCTCGATGACTTTGACGCTGAGCTGAGGCTGTCTCAGATTAGGGGTGACGCATGGAGGTTATTTTTCATGCTGCGACCGGAAAGATAGAGGCCCGCTTGAACCGTAGTGCGCCCGGGCCGGTCAGGACTGGATGGACTGCATCACGGAGAGGTGCCCGGCGCGTGCCGCGATCAGGCACTTCGCCAGGTAGAAGGGCCGGTTCGCGTGCCTGACGTATTGCGTGAGCACGAGGACCGGATCCGGGGCCCGCAGGTCGAGCAGCTTGGCCCGGCTGGGACCCACCTGGCTCAGGCTGATCTGGCATTCGCCGGGTCCAAGAACCCGGCCGAAGCGGGTGTTTAGGCTGGCAAGCAGGGTGCCGCCGTCGTCGATCTCCGCGGCGGCGGCGGAACTGCTGCCAACGCTCACCGGCAGGGCGGAGATGTTTTCCTGCAGGATGGCGGCGATGGCTTCGGACCTAGGGCGTCCGGCGAGCGGGTGCCCTCATGCCACCTTCCGAGGTCTGATGACCAGCCCGACGACGGCTGCCAGCGCGAGGGCGGAGAGGATGGTGGCCGACCAGAACCCGGCCCGTCCGCCGGTCAGGAAGTCGCCGGGGATGGCGAAGGCCGCGTAGGTCGAAGCCACGATGGCCAGTCCAACGGCGCCGCCAAGTTGCTGCATTGTCTGGAAAAGCCCGGAGGCGGACCCTGCGTGCTCGGGTTCGACGTCGCGAAGGGCAAGCGTCGTGAGCGGCATGAACGTCATGCCGGCTGAAATTCCCGTCAAGAGCAGGGCAACCATGACGATGGCGAAGGGGGTGTCCGGACTCAGTTGCGTGAGCGGCAGGAAGGCGACCACGCGAAGTGCGGTGCCGAGGATGACCAGGCGGACGGCCCCGAAGCGCTCGACCAGTCGCGGGACGATCCGCGACATCGCGAAGATGCTCAGGGGCATCGGCAGGAAAGCCAGCCCCGTCAATAGTGGCGTGAGGTGCAGATCGTTTTCGAGGTACTGGACCATGAGGAAGAACATCGCCAGCATCCCGCCATAGGTGGCCGCCATCGCCGCCAGCGCCGCCACCCGGCTCGGACTGCGGAGCAGCTGCGGGCGCAGGAGGGGGTGGGCCACCCTCCGCTCGGTGAAGGCGAGCACGGTGAGCAGCGCTGCGCCTACCACCAGCCCGCCGATCGTGCGGGGACTGGACCAGCCGTCGTCGCCCGCCTGTAGGAGGGCCCACACGATGGCGACGGCGCCGCCCGTTGCGGTCACCGCTCCGAGTACGTCGAAGCGCCCGGGTCTCCGGGGAGTCTCGGCGACGAGGCGCGGCACGGCAAGGAGGACGACGACGCCGATCGGCACATTGATGAAGAGGGTCCACCGCCAGTTGGCCATGTCGGTGAGCAGGCCGCCAAGGATGAGCCCGAGCGCGCCGCCCATCGAGGCGACGGCGGAGAACAATGCAAGCGCCCGGTTCCGCGCGCCGTCGTCCCGCGCGCTCGTGGTGATGAGCGCGAGCACGCTCGGGGCGGCGAACGCGGCACCGAGGCCCTGGAGTGCGCGTGCGATGACGAGGAGAAGGGGTGAGGTGGCCAGGCCGCCGAGCAGCGAGAAGACCGTGAAGACTGCCACGCCCACCAGGAACGTGCGGCGACGGCCGAAGACGTCTCCGATCCGTCCGCCGAGCAGCAAGAGGCCGCCGAAGGCAACGGCGTAGCCGTTCAGGACCCAGCTGAGCTGGGCCGGGGTGAAATCGAGGTCGGTGGCGATGTGGGGGAGTGCGACGTTTACGACGGTCGCATCGAGGACAAGCATGAGTTGGGCAAGCATGACCAGCCAGAGGCCAATGCTGCCGGCGCGGCCGCGCGGATTACCGCTTCTCCGGCCGAGCCCGGCGGGCGCCCGTGTGGCGATTGTGGATGTCATGGGATGGTGTCCTGTTCTAGCCGAAGGGCTGACGTACACTAAGAGGAGAGATGCTCCGTTTAGAACTATACGGAGACACTCTCCGTTTGGCAACCATGTTTTGAGAGGTGTTTCTGTGCGCGCTGACGCTCAACGCAACCGCGATCGGATCGTGGAGGTTGCCCGTGCGCTTTTCCGCGCCAAAGGCTTCGACGCCGTTTCGATGGACGAGGTCGCCAAAGGGGCCGAAGTGGGCCCCGGCACGCTGTACCGGCACTTCCCGACCAAAGAGTCGCTGTATGACGCGGTCCTCGAGGCCTGGGCGGGGAAGGTCAACGCGGCAGTCGACAGGGCGCTTTCGCTCGATGCATCGGCGCGGGAGCGGCTGTTGACCTGGCTGACCGACTATGCGGCGATGCTGACAGAACACAAGGGTGCGGCCGCGCGGATCACTGCTGCGCTGGGCGACCCCGGGTCTCCATTCGCAGCAAAATGCACGACTTACGTCAACGCGAATCAGCGCCTGATTGACGGGTTGGACTCGGCCCTGCGCCCCGGCGTTGAGGCAATGCAAATCAGCCGGCTTGTTGGCGGCATGGCCGCAGTGGCGGACAACAGCGAGCTTCCCGCCGACTCAGTGGCATCGATGCTTGCGATCGTCGCTGACGGACTGCTCGCTCCCTGACGGGTTCAGAGAGCGCTTTCAGCGTCCAGGCCCACACTGGCCATCCGCCCGCGCCATACCCCGGCGGCGCTGTTGACGCGTGAACCGCCTCACCGGGTCGGTGAGGAGGCCGCTTCGCCTGACTGGAATTCGGGGTCGACCGAATCGGCGGAAGAACCGCAGGGTGGATGCGCCGAGGAAGGCTCAGGCCACAGGACCAGGGCGATGGCGGCGGACCCGAGGACCAGGCCGGCGAGGGTGGCGGGAGTGAACGGTTCCGCGAACAGGAGAGCCCCGGCGACGGAGGTGGTCGGGGCGACCAGGAAGAGGAGGGCATTGAGCGTGGTGATGCCGATCCGGCGGAGGAGGAACCAGTACAGGGCGTAGGCGATGAGGGTGGGGACGATCGCGATCACCAGGGTGGAGATCCAGAAGTCAGGGGTGGCCGGCGGGGCTAGGGTTCCGGTGAAGGACGCGAGCAGGGCAACCGCCACGAGACTGACCGCGGCGTGCGTGGACAGGGTGGCAAAGACGCCGAGGCGTGCCGAGGTGCGGCGCTCCAGGAATGTGGCCGTGACGAGGCTCGCGAGGGCGACGAGCGGGAGCAGATAGGCGGGGCCTGGAGACGCGACTGCGGATGCGTCCGAGGCCACGATCAGGGCGACGCCACTGGCGCCGAACACCAGGCCGAGCCATTGGAGGGCCCGGACGCGGAGCCCGAGGAGCGGGCCGACGAGGGTGGCGATGACAAGGGGCTGGATGGCATCGATAAGCGCGGTGGTCCCCGACGAGACGCCGGCGGCGATGGCCAGGTAGATAGGCACGACGTAGCCGAATTGGGCGAAGAAGCCGATGACGAGGTGGGGGCGGATGTCGCGCCAGGCCGGCACGCCCGCGCGGGGAATGACTAAGCCGCGGGAGGGTCTCCCGGGACGGTTTTTCGAACCGACGCCGTCCGCCCGACGACGGGTGATGTTGACGCGGAGGGCGGTTCCGGCGAGGGCGAGCGCCAGGATTACCACGACAATGAGGAATCGCCAGAAGACCACCGTGAGCGCCGGGGCGCCGGCGGTGCCGATTTTGGCTACGAGAAAACCGGAACTCCAACTGAGAACGAACGCGACGGAAGCTCCGATCAGGACAATGCGCTGAGGTATACCGTTCTGTTTACTCATGCTAATTAGTATACAGAACGGTATAGTGGATGCATGATGACCGAAGATCGCCGTGGGGTGATGCCCCGAGACACGAATGAGCTGCCCAAGTACACGAAGGGAGCGGAACGGGTTCTGCGCGCCGCGTCCGAGCTGTTCTATCGGGAAGGAATTCACGCCGTAGGGGTGGATACGATCGCCGCGGCGGCTGGCGTCACCAAGAAAACCCTGTATGACCAGTTCGGTTCGAAAGAGGCGCTGGCGGTGGCCTACCTCCGACGACGGGACGCCCGGTGGCGCGAGTACCTCGAAAATGAACTCGCGCAGGTACCCGCGGGCGGCACCGAGCGGATCCTCGCGATCTTCGACATCTCCGGGCGGTGGGCCATCGACAACAGCGCCAAAGGGTGTTCCGCGATCAACGCGCGGGCCGAGACGGATGACCCGGAGAGCCCCGTCGCGGCGGAAGCCATCCGCCAAAAGAAGTGGTTGAGAGACCTACTCGAGCAGCTGTGCAGGGAAGCGTCCGTCGCTGATCCTGCCCAGACAGCCGACTCGTTGATGCTTCTGTACGAGGGCGGGCTCGTGACAATGGGAATGGGTACCTTCCCGCAGCCCTTCGCGGTAGGGCGAGACGCAGCAGTGCGACTGCTCGCCACCAGCTAGCTCCTGGCGTCTTAGTGCCATGTGAGGGCGGACGGTGTCGCCCAGCTGACTGCAAAGTCAGGAGCCAGCGGATGCCGCACTCTCGCGTTCCGCCCGCGCCCAGTGCGCCCGCAGCAGCTCCGCAAGCCGCTCGGGCTCGATCCGGTGTGGCGGGTCGAAGTGGTGCCGCTTGGGGAACACCTCCAGGCGGAAGTCCGGGAAGAAGACCCTGGATAGCCGGCCGGCAATGTCGCCGAAGTCATCCGGGTTGCTCAGGCCGCCGAGGGCGAAGAGCACCGGTGGGCGAAAGGCTGCCAAACGCGCCCGGTCTAAGTCGTAGCTCTTGAAGGTGCGCAGGAACGCCCTGATACCCGCGGGCCGCTTGGCCATCCACGGCGGCGGGGGACCCGGCGGTGGTGGCGGAAGGACGACGTCGGGCTTCACTCCCAGCCTCATGAAGGCGGGAATGAACTGCTCAGGCGGCAGGTCCTCCAACCGCTCATAGACCTTCCACAGCGCAGTGTGCGCCGGGCTCCAGTCCCAGTTCCCTGCCCAGGCCGGCTCCAGCAGCGCCAGGCTCAGTAGCCGGTCCGGATGCTTGGCGGCGAAAGCCAGCGCCGCCGCGCCGCCACCCGAATAGCCCGCAAGATGGAACGTCTCCCACCCACGGGCATCGGCTTCGCGCAGCACGCCGTCGATCTCCGTGTCCAGGCTCCAGCCTGGCGGCGGCACGTCGCCCGCGTAGAGTTCCAGGTCCTTGGCAACAGCGTCGACGTCGGGCCCCAGTGCCGCCGTCAGCGCGCCGTACGCCTGCTGCGCGGGAAGCACGCTCCCGGGGAGAAGGATGGCCCGAATCCGATCCATGAACGAACCATACGCCCGGTCAGCTGTTCCTAACAGCCCCGCGGAGAGGACCCTTGGGTTGCTCGGCAACCCGGAGCCGCCTGGCGCCCGCCACTGAGTGGTGCTGGAGCGCGAGCGTGTCAGGAGAGCCAGTCGGCGTAGTGGGTGGGGGCGAGGTGAGCGTCCTTGTCGGTGAGGACGTCACCCTTGACGACGGCGAACATGCCGGCGGCGGGGTCGGTAACGACGGTACGGTTGTCGCCCTTGCGGGACAAGGTGATCCGGCCCAGCTCGTCCAGGGGGAAGATCTCGGGGCCGGCGATGTTGCGAATGCCATTCAGCGGGTTGCCCGCGGCGACCTCCGCTACCGCATTGGCCACGTCCTTGGCCGCGATCGGCTGGATCGGCGTGGCCGGTAACCGGACGGTGTCGCCGTCGGCGGTCCAGGACAGGACGGCGTCGATGAACTCCATGAACTGGGTCGCCCGGACGATGGAGTAGGGGATCGGCCCGGCCGTGAGGATGTCCTCCTGGAGCGCCTTGGCCCGGTAGTAATCCAGCTCCGGCACCTGGTCCGTGCCGACGATCGAGAGGATGACGAAGTGGCCGGCGCCGCCCTTCCGGGCCGCGGCCAGGAGGTTGTCCATTGAGGCTTGGAAGAAGGCCGGGGAGGCTTCGTCGAAGGTCGGGGAATTCGTCAGGTTGACGACCACGTCGGCTCCCGCCAGCGCCTCGTTCAGGCCTTGGCCGCTGATGACGTCGACTCCGGTGGACTGCGAGTGGGGTACCGCCTCGTGCCCGGCGGCGTTCAGATTCTTGACGACCTGGGACCCGATCAGCCCGGTACCGCCGATGACTGCGAATTTCATGACATGCCTTTCGTTGGGAGTATGTCCAGTACATGGCGCATGAACCACATGTGGGGTGGCATGTACCAAACTCGGATGGATTCTGTCCGAGTAAATCGGCCGAGGGCGGCCGGTGTTAGTAAGCATCGACGAACGTGGCCGTCTCGTCCAGAGGCGCCCGGCCCGTACGGGCGTCGCCCACGGTGGCGTCCCGGAAACCGATCGACATGCCACAGAAGAGCACAAGCTTGTCCGGAGGTGACAGGATCTCCGCGACGGTCTTGCGATACTTCGCCCAGGCCATCTGCGGGCAGCTGTGCAGCCCTTCGGCGCGGAGCAGCAGCATGACGGTCTGGAGATACATGCCGACGTCGGCCCACTGGGCCGGGCCCATGTCCCGATCGATGTAGCAGAACAGGGCGGCGGGCGCGCCGAAACAGTCCCAGTTCGCGGCAGCGGCCCGCTGGCGAGCCTCCAAGTCCTCGCGCGGAATACCGAGTGCTCCGTAGCGCTGCTCGCCGAAGGCAGATCGGCGTTCCTGGTATGGGGACTTCAGTGCGGGCGGGTACATCTCGTACTCCGGCTCGTCCCACGGTTCGCCTGCGGCCAGGCGCTCACCGGCGCGCTTTTTGAGTTCGGCCAGCGGCCCGTCGGTCAATACGTAAGCGTGCCACGGCTGGAGGTTCGATGACGACGGCGACCAGGCCGCGGCGGACAGCACGCCCTCCAGTACGTGCTTCGGGACATGCTGATCTGTGAATCCACGCACCGCTCGTCGGCTCGTGACCGCTTCATAGACGTCCATGATGGGCAATCTCCCAGTCTCTCAACGTGTTCATTTCTGTTACATCCAAGATGATATCATTCAATACTATCTCGTACGTAACTATCTTACGAGTATGAATCCTCAGCCCTTGGTTCCCCGCCTCGGGCGCCGTTCTTAGGAGAAAACTCATGGCCACGCTGTTGCATATCGACTCGTCCGTGTTACCCGGCGAGGCGTCCTCGTCCCGGTCGGTCGGGGACGCGTTCCGCAAAGTCTGGGAGGAGCAGCACCCGGAGGGTACGGTGATCTACCGTGACGTCGCCGCTGATCCTGTCCCGCACATCACCGCAGACGCCCACACCGCGGGTTTCGCCGCCCCGTCCGAGCGCACCCCGGGGCAGTCCGCCGCGTTCGCCGCGCGCGTGAAGCTCATCGAAGAGCTGGAGCAGGCGGACGCCGTCCTGATCGGCGCCCCCATGTACAACTTCTCGATCCCGTCGACCCTCAAGGCGTGGCTGGACAACGTGATCCTGCTCGGACGCACCGCGGGCGAGACACCCTCCGCCCAGGGCACCCCGGTCACCGTCGTCGCCAGCCGCGGCGGCTCCTACGCGCCGGGTACCCCGCGCGAGGGCAACGAGTTCGTACAGAACTACCTGGAGTCCGTCCTCAAGGGCACCCTCCGCCTGGACCTCAACTTCATCGTCCCGGAACTCACGATGGCCCCCCGTAATCCGGCCATGTCTGAACTGATCCCCCTGTACGAGGCCTCCCGCGAGCGCGCCTTGGAGGAGGCGACCACCAAGGCCAAGGAACTCGCGGCGCGTCTCGCCAGCTAACCCTCGGGCCATAGACGCCGTGTGACGCCTCGACCCAGGGCGTCACACGGTGCCCCCGCCGCCTGCGTCCTCTCCGCCTGCGGGATAGGTAATACGGGTCAGCAGATCCGTCAGCTGCGCGGGCTCGCCGGGGCCCAGTTCGGCCACCAGACGCTCCGCCAGCGGCTCCGCCGCCACATGGGCGGCATCGAAAAGCTCGAGTCCCTCAGGCGTGATCTCCACTGCCCGCGCCCGACGGTCCCCCGGAACGGACTTGCGTACGGCCAGCCCCTTCCTCTCCAGGTCGTCCACAACACGCATGATTCCCGCCTTGTCCGACCCCGTCGCCGCCGCCAAATCCCGCTGCACCGTGGGCCCGCGATCGACGAGCACGATCAGCACGGCAAAATGCCGCAATTCGATGCCGAGCGGCCGGAGTGCCTCCGCCATCACCGTGGCCGCGTGCCAGTGCGCACGGCGCAGCAGCAGGCCGAGAGCGAAAGGTGACTTATCACCGGGGCGGTCCGTCGCACGCGCGGCGGTGGTTCTGTGAGGAGCGTCGGGGGTCATGGGGCCCACATTACAGCTATACATTCATTCGATACGGTATCAAGTGATATTAAATCCGGCTGAACCCGAGCCCACCGCTGCCACTGTCAACGCCGAGGCCACCGGTGCCACTATCAACGCCGAGGCCACACGCCCCCGATGCGGTTGCAGTCAGGACTGGATGGACTGCATCACGGAGAGGTGCCCGGCGCGTGCCGCGATCAGGCACTTCGCCAGGTAGAAGGGCCGGTTCGCGTGCCTGACGTACTGCGTCAGCACGAGGACCGGGTCCGGGGCCCGCAGGTCCAGCAGCTTGGCCCGGCTGGGACCCACCTGGCTCAGGCTGATCTGGCATTCGCCGGGTCCAAGAACCCGGCCGAAGCGGGTGTTCAGGCTGGCAAGCAGGGTGCTGCCGCCGTCGTCGTCGATTTCCAGCGGCGCGGCGGCAGCGGAACTGCTGCCCAGGCTTACCGGAAGGCCCGAGATGTTTTCCTGCAGGTGGGCGATGGCTTCACCGTCGCGGATCAGGACCGACTCCCAGAACCAGCAGTCTGCGCCGGGCTCGACGCCCACGCCGGGGGCGACGAACTCTGAGGCGGGCTGCCGCTGCCGCTGGATGCGTTTGATTTCGATGTGCTGCCCGGGGCCGCCGAGGACTTCCTCGAAGGGGCGGATCCGTTCGATGCCGATGCGGGGGAGGGTGTCGGCGACAAACCGGCCGACGCCGCGGCGGGCCCGGATGAGGCCGTCCTCTTCGAGCAGCATCAGCGCTTCGCGGACTACGGTGCGGCTGACCTTCATGTCCGCGCCGAGTTCCGTTTCGGTGGGGATCATTGAGCCGGGCGTCAGGAGGTTGTTGCGGATGGCCTCGGCGATCCGGGAGTACACGGCAACCCGGAGCGGCGAGCCGGGCTGGGCCTCCACCGGCTGGGACAGGAACCTGGCGGCGTCCTCGTGCACGTTATTCCTCGCTTAGTGGTCTTCGGGAATTCCAGCGTACGACAAGTGTGACTTGTTTGTTGGACAGGGCGAAAGACCTGCCTCTTGCCTGGAAAGTCACGGAACCTCGCTCGCCGTATCCTGGCTCCGGCGAACGCCCCATGAGGGCCTGCGGCAACGTAGCATCAGAGTAAGCGGCAGCCAGGAGTGTGGCGAAAATGTTTGAGCGATTTACGGACCGAGCCCGACGCGCCGTGGTGCTTGCCCAAGAAGAGGCACGCACGCTGAACCACAACTACATCGGTACCGAACACATCCTCTTGGGCCTGATCCACGAGGGTGAGGGCGTTGCCGCCAAAGCTCTTGAGTCCCTAGGCATTTCGCTCGACAGCGTCCGCGAGCAGGTGCAGGAGATTCTCGGCCCGGGCCAGCCGTCCCCAGCCGGCCACATCCCCTTCACACCGCGCGCGAAGAAGGTGCTGGAGCTCGCACTCCGTGAAGCCCTGCAACTGGGCCACAACTACATCGGCACGGAGCACATCCTGCTCGGCCTCGTCCACGAGGGTGAGGGCGTTGCGGCCCAGGTGCTCGTCAAGCTCGGAGCCGACCTCACCCGGGTCCGCCAGCAGGTCATCCAGCTGCTCTCCGGCTACCAGGGCAAAGAAACCACCGGTGCGGGCGAGGGTGGCCAGCCGGAAGGCACCCCTGCCGGCTCCGTGGTCCTGGATCAGTTCGGCCGCAACCTCACCCAGGCTGCGCGCGAGAACAAGCTGGACCCGGTCATCGGGCGCGAACAGGAAATGGAACGCGTCATGCAGGTCCTGTCCCGGCGCACCAAGAACAACCCCGTCCTCATCGGCGAACCCGGCGTCGGCAAGACCGCCGTCGTCGAAGGCCTCGCCCAGGCGATCGTCCGTGGCGATGTCCCGGAGACTCTCAGGGACAAGCAGATCTATACCCTGGACCTGGGCTCCGTGGTGGCCGGCTCAAAGTACCGCGGTGACTTCGAAGAGCGGCTGAAGAAGGTCCTCAAGGAGATCCGCACCCGCGGGGACATTCTTTTGTTCATTGACGAGATCCACACCCTCGTCGGTGCCGGTGCAGCCGAAGGCGCCATCGATGCGGCCTCGATCCTGAAGCCGTTGCTGGCGCGCGGTGAGCTCCAGACCATCGGTGCCACCACGCTGGACGACTACCGCAAGCACATCGAGAAGGATGCCGCGCTGGAGCGCCGCTTCCAGCCGATCCAGGTCAAGGAGCCTTCGGTTGCGGACGCGATCGAGATCCTCAAGGGCCTGCGTGACCGCTACGAGGCGCACCACCGCGTGACCATCACCGACGGCGCGCTGGTAGCCGCGGCGAACCTCTCGGAGCGTTACATCTCGGACCGCTTCCTGCCGGACAAGGCGATCGACCTCATCGACGAAGCCGGTGCGCGCCTGCGCATCCGGCGGATGACAGCCCCGCCGGAGCTGAAGGCCATGGCTGAGACGATCGCTGACGTCAGGACGGCGAAGGAGTCCGCGATTGACGCCCAGGACTACGAGGACGCCGCTTCGCTGCGCGACCAGGAGCAGAAGCTCTTAGCGCAGCGTAGAGAGAAGGAACGCCGGTGGAAGGCGGGCGGCATGGACGACATTTCCGAGGTCAATGAGGAACTGATCGCCGAGGTGCTGGCGAACTCCACCGGCATTCCGGTCTTCAAGCTGACCGAGGAGGAATCCTCGCGCCTGCTGAAGATGGAACACGAATTGCACCAGCGCGTCGTGGGCCAGAACGAGGCCATCACATTGGTTTCGCGGGCTATCCGCCGCACCAGGGCAGGCCTGAAGGACCCGAAGCGTCCGGGCGGCTCGTTCATCTTCGCCGGCCCCACCGGCGTGGGCAAGACCGAACTCGCCAAGGCCCTCGCGGAGTTCCTGTTCGGCGAAGAGGACACACTGATCACCCTGGACATGTCCGAATACTCCGAGAAACACACGGTTTCGCGCCTCTTCGGTGCCCCTCCGGGCTACGTCGGTTACGACGAGGGCGGCCAGCTGACCGAAAAAGTCCGGCGCCGTCCGTTCTCCGTGGTCCTGTTCGACGAAGTTGAAAAGGCCCATCCGGACCTCTTCAACTCCCTCCTGCAGATCCTGGAAGACGGCCGCCTGACCGATAGCCATGGCCGGGTGGTGGACTTCAAGAACACCGTGATCATCATGACCACCAACCTTGGAACACGGGACATTTCCAAGAGCGTTGCCACGGGCTTCCAGTCCGGCACGGACACGCAGACCGGCTACAACCGCATGCGCGCCCGGGTCACCGAGGAGCTCAAGCAGCACTTCCGCCCCGAGTTCCTGAACCGTGTTGATGACGTTGTGGTGTTCCCGCAGCTGACCCAGGACGAGATCATCGAGATCGTGGACATGTTCGTGGCCCGCCTGGAGAAGCGCCTCAAGGACAAGGACATGGGCATCGAGCTCACCACCGCGGCCAAGGTGCTCCTGGCCACCCGCGGCTACGACCCCGCCATGGGTGCCCGGCCGTTGCGCCGCACCATCCAGCGCGAGATCGAGAACCAGCTGTCCGAGAAGATCCTCTTCGGCGAAATCCAGGAGGGCGACATCGTTGTGGTGGATGTGGACGGCGAAGGCGACGACGCCAAGTTCACCTTCGCTGGAAACACCAAACCTCGGATCCCCGACGCGTTGCCCGCCGCGAGCTAAACCAGAAAACCAAGGAGACCTCAGCCTGTTGCCCCGTGTGGCCAACGGACCAACACGGCCGGCGCTACCGGTGGGCGTTACATGTAACATTTATTTATGAGCGTAAGGGATCGTGTAGCACGGCACCGAGTTGCCATGCGGGAGCGAGGCTTCCGGCAGATCCAGATGTGGGTTCCGGACACACGGACAGAGGAGTTTAGGCGTGAGGCCCAGCGGCAAGCGCTGGCTGTCGCGGCCTCCGACCACGCCCGTGATGATCAAGATTTCATCGAACAGATCGCGGAAGACTGGCCAGAGTGAATCGCGGCGAGCTGTGGACGGTTTCGGGCGGAACATATGCGCAGAAACCCAGGCCAGCACTCATTATCCAGGATGACCTGTTTGCGGCCTCAGAGTCGGTCACCCTTCTGCCGCTGACTTCCCACCTGACGGACGCCCCGCTGCTGAGGTTGACGGTTGACCCAGGCCAGCTCACCGGCTTGAAGCAAGTCAGCCAGGTCATGGTGGATAAGCTCACAACAGTGCGGCGTGCCAACCTCGGACAGCGGTTAGGCCGACTGGATTCGAAGACCATGGTTGCCGTTGAGCAGTCCCTAGCCGTCTTTCTTGGCCTCGGGAGTTGACTGGTTCAATGACCGGGTTTCGGAGGGCTCAACCGCCGAGCCGCTCCCGCGCCCAGTCCCAGCGGATCAGCTCCTGTTCCAGCCTGATTGACTTCCCGAAGGTACCGTTGCCCAGCGCTTCATAGAGTGTGGTCTCGTCGGCCGTCAGCCTGGACAACACGGCCCTTGGCCATGAACGACGACGAGCCCCGTCCTTCGGGACGGGGCTCGTACTCGATACTGCGTTGGTCGTGTCGTCGGCGATCTGAGACAGATCCACCTAAGCGATCATGCCTCCGGACATGCCGGAGCGAGGACTAATTGATCGGTGCGGGCGGTCGTTCACCGCTGAGCACGGCGAGCGCGTTGTCGGCGGCGAGCATCGCCATCGCGGTGCGGGTCTCCACCGTGGCGGAGCCCAGATGGGGCACTAGCACCACGTTCTCGAGCTCGAGCAACTCGGGGTGCACCCGGGGCTCGTGCTCGTAGACGTCGAGCCCCGCGCCCGCGATCCGTCCCTCGCGAAGCGCAGACGCGAGCGCCGCTTCGTCGACGATCGGTCCGCGCGCGGTGTTGACGAGGTACGCCGAGCTCTTCATTGCCGCGAGTTGTTCGGCGCCGATCAGATGATGCGTGGCAGGCCCGTAGGGGCAGTGCAGCGAGACGACGTCGGAGACGGCCAGCAGCTCGTTGAGATCGACCCGCCGGGCGCCCAGCTCGGCGGCGATCCCGGGATCGATCTCGCTGCGCGACTGGTAGACGATTTCCATGCCGAAGGCCTTTGCCCGGCGCGCGGTGGCCTGGCCGATGCCGCCCATGCCGACGACGCCGAGGGTCTTGCCTTGCAGGCTGCTGCCGAGCAGGAAGAACATGCCCCACTTCCAGTCCTGGCCGAAGCGGATGAGCCGTTCCCCCTCGCCGAGCCGGCGGGTTGCCATGAGGATGAGGCTGAGCGCGATGTCGGCCGTGGCGTCCGTGAGCACACCGGGGGTGTTGGCGGCCACGATGCCCCGTTCGGTGCAGGCTGGCACGTCGATGTTGTCATAGCCCACGGCGACGTTCGCGACGACCATGAGCTGCGGACCGGCGGCGTCGAGCAACTCGGCATCGATGCGTTCGGTAAGCAAGCTCACTACGGCATCGGCGCCGGCTACCCGGCGCAGGAGCTCCTCGCGCCCTATCGACTCCGGACCCTGCCAGGCATCAACATCGTGTTCGGCGCGCAGCTTCTCGAGTGCGGCTTCGGGTACACGCCCCGTAACGACGACCCGGCTCATGCCGTCTCGATCCACTCGCGCAGGCGTCCGAGGCCGTCGCGGATGTCTGGCACTTCGATGCCCGAATAGGCGAGCCGGATGTACTGCCGCTCCTCGCCGGGCAGGCGTCGGCCGAAGTGCTCGCGTGTGCAGAACGAGACGCCGGTCTTGTACAGGGCGTCAGTGGCGAAGTCGCCGACTGCCGTGTAACCCATGCGTTCCATGACCTCGGTAACGTCGGGGAACAGGTAGAACGTCGACTGCGGCACCGCGACGTGCATGCCGGGGATGTCGTTCACGATTTCGCATGCGGCATCCCGACGCTTCTGGAGGACGTCCAGCATCTGCTGAACGGATTCCTGGGGGCCACGGAGCGCTTCGATGCCGGCCCACTGCACGTAGTGCGTGGTGCACGACTCATCGTTGGTGTTGAGCGTACTGAGCACCTTGGCGATCTCGAGCGGGGCGACGGCGCAGCCCAGGCGTGAGCCGGTCATGGCGAACTTCTTGCTGAAGGTATAGAGGACGACGGTGCGCTCCAGCATGCCGGGAAGCGATGCGATCGAGCTCGAGACCCCCTCATAGCGCGTCTCGAAGTAGGCCTCGTCGGAGAGTACCCAGAGATCGTGCTCCTGGGCGAGCTGTGCGATGGCCTCGCGCTCGGACGCGGTCGACTCGGCTGAGATGGGGTTCTGCAGGTCGTTGTAGATGATCGCGACCGTGTTCGGAGTGATCGATGCCCGCACCTGCTCGAGGTCGATGGCGAAGCCCTGGCTCGTGGGCAGGTAGCGGTAGGGCACGGCCGTGCCACCGAGGTACTCGATCTGCGATTCATAGATCGGGAAGCCGGGGTTCGGGTAGAGCACTTCCTGGCCGGGGTTCATTACAGCCTGCAGGAACTTCGTGATGACGGGCTTCCCACCGGTCATCACAACGATGTTGTCGGGGGTAAGTTCGATGCCACGGCGCGAGCCGATGTCGTCGGCGAGGGCTTCACGCAGCTGCGGGATGCCGGGGCCGGGGCAATAGCCCGTGTAGCCGTCCGCGATCGCCCGGTTCATCGCTTCCACGATGTTCGGCGCGGTCGGGATGTTGATATCGCCAAGATGGAAGGGATACACCAGGTTCCCCTTCGCCTTCCAGGCGGCGGCGGCTTGCGCGACGCTGAAGGCGGTTTCGGTGCCCAGACGTTCGAGCCGTTGTGCGAGTTGCTGCATGCTGTTCCACTCCTCATCGAGTTGACGATCGATCCTCCGGGATTCCGATCGGGATAGCTGATATATAAGACGGCGACGCATGATCCCAAATCAACCGTGTTCTTATATATCACTAATGTATCAGAGGGTGGAATGTGATGACTCGGCAGCTGGGGAAGTTGCTGGACTACTACGTGCAGCTACGCCCTACCCCCGTGCCACCAGGCCCGGCACCCCGTCCCGGATCTCGAACGACGCCTTCGTGGAAACCGGCGCACCCGGTGTGGTCACGTGGTCCAGCACCCGGAAGTCAGCGGTCATCGCATCCTTCGTGATGCGAGTGGTCACATACCCGCGGTTGTCGTTGTAGAACTTCAGGTGCGGGTTCCAGGCCATGGTCGGGTCCGTCGTTGAGCCTGTGCCGTCGCCGGTGGACGTGATGGACGTGCACACCAGCTCGGAGCCGACCACGGGCGAGGCCGGGTCCTTGTAGTCCACCTTGACGTCGTTGGCCCAGTTCCGGTGCACGTCGCCGGTGAGGACCACGGCGTTGCGCACGTTAGCGTCCACCCAACCCTGGGTGATGCGGCGGCGTGACGCGGCGTAGCCGTCCCACCCGTCCATGGAGACGTCGTCGATGTCGGCCGACTTGTCGCGGTCGCGCTCGGCGAAGAACACCTGTTGGCCCAGAATGTCCCAGCGCTGCGTGGAATCGCGGAACCCGTCCAGCAGCCACTTCTCCTGTTCGGCGCCGGTGATAGTGCGGTCCTCGGCCAGCCGCTCGGCCACGTTCTTCTTCCAGCCGTCCCCGGCCAACTGGTCGTCGCGGTACTGCCGGGTGTCCATCATGTGGAAGTTGGCCAGCTGGCCCCACTGGATGGTGCGGTAGATCTTCATGTCGAACCCGGCCGGCACCGAGGACGCGCGCAGCGGCATGTTCTCGTAGTACGCCTGGAACGCGGCGGCGCGGCGCTGCCGGAACCGCTCGGTGGTGTCGTTCAGCTGGCCCGCGTCGGTGTTCTCCGGGACCTCGTCCGCCCAGTTGTTGTCCACCTCGTGGTCGTCCCAGACCACCAGCCACGGTGCGATTGCGTGCGCGGCCTGCAGGTCGGCGTCGGACTTGTACTGCCCATGGCGCTGCCGGTATCCGGCGAGGCTGGAGGTCTCGGGGCCTTCGTGGTCGCGGGGGTTCCCGCCGCCGATCACGTAGTTGCCCTTCTTGTACTCGTACATGTAGTCGCCCAGGTGCAGCACCAGGTCCGGGTGGTCCTCCGCCAGGCGCATGTAGGCCGTGAAGTAGCCGTGCTCATATTGCGAGCAGCTGGCGAACGCCATGGCCAGCGCCGCCGGCGTCTCGTGCGGCGCGGGGCTGGTGAGGGTCCGGCCCACGGCGCCGATGTGCCGGCCGCTGCGGAACCGGTAGAAGTATTCACGACCGGGCTTCAGGCCGCTCAGCTCCACGTGCACCGAGTGGGCGTTCTCGATCCGGGCCTGTTCGACGCCGCGCGCCACCACGCGGCGCATGCCGGCATCCTCTGCCACCTCCCAGGCCACCGGCACGGTCCGCGACGGCATCCCGCCGAGCCCGTCCTCCGCGAGCGGGTCCACGGCCAGCCGCGTCCAGATCACAAAGCCGTCCGGCCACGGCTCGCCGGAGGCGATGCCGAGCATAAACGGATCGGCGCGGAGCCCGGCGTCGTCCGCTGTGGAAACGGCGACGGCGGCACCCGGCAGTGCGGCGACAAGTCCGGCCCCGATGCCGACGGAAAGAAGTGATCTGCGCGAGATGTTGGTGTCCATGGCCTCGACGGTACGGAAGCCGGTTGGACAGGTCCCGAGGACGGTGTGAATGGGTGGTTAACTGCGTGTCAAAAGCTGTCTTGCCTATTTGCGGGAGTTGAGGGCATCGAACTGCTCCTGCCAGAGGGCCAACTCCTGGTCCACGTAGCGCCTGTGAGCCGGGGTCCATTTGGGCCAGATGCCGGACGAGGCGGGGGCTTCTGCCACGCGGGGCGCCCGGGCTTGAACCTGGGGGACCGCACTTGGCGGGGCCGGGTCGGGGACGCTGCGTCGGACCTGGGGCGGGGCCCGCCTGACGGTGGCGACTTTCTTCTGACTGGGCCGCGGCTTTAGGCCGAGAACCCAGAGTCCCAGACTTGATAAGGCCCAGGCAATGCCGGCCAGAACCAGCACGGCAAGAAGGAGGGCGATGTAAAGCAGGAATCCGATGGCTGCAAAGACCAACATGGTCTATTTTACCTTCCTGACCCCCGATTGGATCAGGTCACTGCTGTACCGGATTCGACAGAACTGCTCCTGCCAGAGAGGTCGGGCCAAAGCTTCCGCCGACAAGACCTTCGCTTATCTTGCCTGAAACTTTCGCGGATCTTGTCTGACCGGGATGACCATCAATTCATAACCGGAAAGGAGTGAGCATCATGGTTAACGACCAGGAATTGCTGGATTGGGTTTCCCCGCGCAAGCAGCGGGAAATCGCCAACCAAGTGGCATTTCTGCTCTATCTGCTGGAGCGCGAAGAGGCGCAAGTGGGTGGGAAATCATGAACGATTACGTTCGCCGTCCCCGTGAACCATATGACGCGCTTTTGGTCATCAAACGCGACCTCGCGAACATCATCGCCAAATACACCGACAGGGGCGACCATGAAATTGCCGCTGTCTACAAAGAAGCACTTGCCCGTTACAACCGCGGCTGAACGCCCCCACGCGCGGAGCTACCCCTTCGCGGCCTTCGGTTTCGAAGCCTTCGGCTCCTTCGGCGGCAGGCTGGCGACGTGCTCGTACGCCTTCTCCACCCAGGCCTGTGCCCGCGCGTCATCGCCGTCGCCCTCCGCGTTCCACACTTCCGGGAGCCCGGTGTAGCCGCCCATCGGACGCTCCGGCGGGCCGAACGGGACCGTCCGCTCCGAGCCTTCCAGCTCCTGTTTGTCCGCCTCGGAGAGCTTGACTCCGACGGTGGGGCCGAACAGCCCGGCGAACATGTTCCCGTTGACGAAGGCGCCCAGGTTGCCGAACATCGGCTTGACCACCACATCCGGATGGTCCGGCACCACCTTCCGGAAGTGCTCCTTGTCGGCGTCGGACGGTTTGGGCATTTCCATGTGAACGTCTCCCTTGTGTGCCGGAACGTGCTGCCAGAGATGGACTGCCTGCAGGATATGCCCGTTCCGGGGCGCGGTCGAGGCCCCCGGAAAGGCGCCGGCAGCCGGTTTCGGGTTCCTTGTCAGCCATTCCCGCCGGGAGGAGACTTGCTACATGTCATGCGCCAGCGGCGGATGGCAGTGTCTCTCTTGCGGGGGCCGGCGTGCCCTCTTGGCTGGTCGGGGTAAGTCATGGACGGACCTGGGGTACGGAGCGCGTTCGTCGTCGTCAACGGGGAGGCGTCGGGGACCCGGATTGTCATCCCGCACGGGCAAACAACCATCGGCAGCGACGAAGGCTCCCGGCTGCGCCTGCCCGTTTCCGGGGTCAGCCACCGGCACGCCCTCCTGACCTCGCTGGACGGCCGGACCGTCCTCGACGACCAGGACTCCCGCAACGGCACCTGGGTCAACGGCCATGCCATCACTTCGCCCACCGAACTCACCGACGGCGATGAGGTCCAGTTCGGTCAGGTCAGGCTCCGCTTTGTTGAAGGGAAGTACGACGACGGCAGCGCGCCACCGGGGGCGGCCGGCGGACCGGAGGGACGCCGGACGGCCCCTGCTGCCGCTCCGAAGAAGGGCCTCGGCGCGGCGCTGCTCTTCGCGGCCGCGATCAACGTGGTGGGGCTGATCGGCAACAGCCTGACTGCGTTCCTGACCGAGCTGACGCCGACCTGGACGTGGTTCGTCACCCCGGCGATGGGCCTGGTTGTTGCCCTGGGCGGCGAGGCGCTGGATTACCTCAAGGACAAGACTCCGCCGGCACCCAAGCGACCCAAGCCGCGGTATCGGCCGTCGCAACGGGTGCAGCCGGCGCGGCCCGCGCGCCCGCTGAGGCCCGGCCACCCGGACACCAATGGGGGAGTCTATGGCGCCGGCCCCGCGCATCCTTCCCAGCCGGCTAAGGCTGCACCACGTTCCCTTCCAGCCATCGCTACGGTGCTGGCCATAATGCTCCTGCTCGGCGGCGGCGGGTGGCTGCTGGCCGCCGGGGCGAGCTACGCCGTCGGCTACTTCTCCGGCAACGAGGAAGGCACCCAGCGGCTGGCCCGGCAGGTGGCCACGGAAGCCCAGAGCGTCAGTGTGACGATCTTGGGCATCCAGAGCACCGCACATTTCACCCGGGTCGAGATCCATGTGCGGAACGGGACCACCAGCTCCATGTCAATGCCGCTGTTCCACAACGCCATCCTCACCGGCCCGGACGGCACCACCTTCGATGCTGATTCCTTCCGCAGCACCTGGCAGCCCGACATCCCGCCAGGGGGACAGCGCAAGGGGACCATCAACTTCGAGAACCAGCTGCCTGAGTCCGGTGGCACGGTGTCGCTCAGCTTCGTCACGGTGTTCATGCAGGGGTTCGACGGACCGCGGTCAATCACCGTCCCGGACATCCCGCTGATGCCGGTGGTAATGCCTCTCTGAAAACCCGTGTACAGTAGAGACCGTTGTTGTGTTTGTATTTGGTAGTTCAGGCAGTACGCGGGGTCGAAAGTCCTCGTTCTTCTGAAGTAGCGGTTTTAAACACCCCACACCGGAGGACCCGAAAGTCGGGACAGTTCCTCCACCTTCACGAAGGACATAAAAAATGGCTACTGGTACCGTCAAATGGTTTAACGCTGAAAAGGGCTTCGGCTTCATTTCCCCCGATGACTCCTCACAGGACGTTTTCGCACACTACTCTGCGATCAACTCCTCCGGCTTCCGCTCCCTCGAAGAGAACCAGAAGGTCTCCTTCGAAACCGAGCAGGGCCCCAAGGGTCCCCAGGCTGTAAACATCCAGGCTATCTAATTTCTTAGATACCCGGGACCGTTTAGGTTTCATAAAGCAGGGTCCGTCTTTGACGGGCCCTGCTTTTGTTTAACCCGGGTGTGCTTCGACGGCGGTGCCGGCTGAGACTTCGGGCTGTACTGCACCCGGCCCTTGACGCGTCAGCTAGCCCGCCTCATTTTTCCGCGTGTGATTTCGGGGTTAGCCTTTCCAGACAGCCGTTCCGGGCGAATCACGGATCGGCCCGAAAATATTCAACCGGGGGAAACATGTCTCGTGGGACCGTACTGACCAGCGCGCAAATTGCCGAAGGACTAAAGAAGCTCCAGGAGCTGGCCTTCGTTGAGGGCGGGCCGGGTCATGGGGCCGAAATTTTGGTTTACTCGCGCATCATGTACATGTCGGTAGCGCGGGGGACCGCCGACTCCCGCACGGGCGGGGTTTGGGGTTTTCCAGATTTTGCCAGCACGCCCGATTTTCTAGGGCTATGGCTCAAGGAGGTCCGCCGGGATTCCTACGTGCCGGGACGGGGAACCTGGATCAGCTGCCGGGTCTACCTATACCCCGATGCCGACGGCGTGCTTCAAGTCTCGGATGACGAGTTCATCGAACCGCTCCACGACATGCCAGTGCGGCGTGATGAGCAGTTCGGCCTAGCCGGGACGCTAATCACCGACCTGCGTTACTTTCCCCGCACGGTGGACAACATCCCGGCTTGGATGTGGACCTCATTCCGGGACGCGAAGGTCACGCCGCCTTACTATGACTCCGATCTCCGCGCTGTCGACTGGAATAACCGGCGGCGGCCTGTGACGGACACCGGCACGGACTTCGAAGCGGAGCCTGTCATCGTCGACCCGTCGAAGGAGCCGTCGCTGGGCGTCAGGGTCTGGCGGAGAATGGGTGCCGCCATTTCGAACCGCCCCGGCTGGGTGGGCGGAGTGATGCTTGCGCTCCTGGCGGTCGGCGGCCACGTCCTGCACTGGGCAGTGGGCAAAGAAGTCCATCCGATGTTCGTAGAGATTCCGGACCTCGCTGTGACGTATCTGGTCGCGGGGATGGTGCTAAGCCTCGTCTTGCTGGCGGGCTGGGCCAGGGGCGGTGGCGGCTTTCGATGCTTTTTGTTCGTCGCCGCGTCGCTCTTTTTCGTGGTGGGCGATTTCGTGAACGGACTGCCCGGCCTGGCCTTCATCAAGCTTGGAATCATGGCCCTGTCCCTGGGCGCGGCGACGTCCTTTCGAAGGCTGTGGTGACCTAATTTCAAAACCGTCGTCACCGGCCCTGCACCTACCTACCGTCAAAGCTGCCCCGTTCAGCCAGATACCGCTGCAACGCGGGGTTGCCGACCTCCTTCGCCAGCCAGGGCACGGCCTGCGCCGCCGCATCATCACCGAGAACCGCCCGGTGGGACTGCGCCCGCACGGTGAACTCGCGCATCCCGCTGCGGCTCGCCAGCTCGGACAGCCGCTCCACGAACTTCGGGGCACGCGGCGACCCCATTGCGATGGCCACTTCCGCTGCCGTATCCAGCAGTTTGGCCGAATACCAGAGGTACCACGGCGTGGGCTCAAGCCCACGGTCGATCCAGTGTTCGGCTGCCGCGAGATCGCCATGTGCCAGGAAAAGTTTCGCTTCCGCGCCGGCCGCCAAGGCCATGTAGCAATGGTCGCCCGCCAGCTCGGCCATCACCCAGGACCGGTCAATGAACGCCGCCGCTTCCTCCAGTTGCCCGGCCGCAAGGTAGGTCTCGCCTCGGACCCCGGCGACAAACGGTTCGAACGCCGTCCAGTGTTCCTCCGCAATCCAGGCCAGTGCCCGGTCCAGAGAAGCGGCGGCCAGGTCCAGCTCCCCGCGAAGCAAGTGCACCCGGCCAAGGAGCGCCTCGCTGAACGCCTGCTGCCGGCGGTTCCGGACCACCTTGGCCAGTTTCCCCGATTCGGTCAGCGCGGTCACGGCGTCGTCGTATCGTGCAATGTCCGAGGCCAGCATCCCCTGGATGGCCAGGATCCGGGCTTGTTCGTCGGGGAATCCCTCGGCCGCCACCATCGCCCGGTCCAGCCAGCCGGCCGCGCGGTCGGGAACCCCGCGCTGCACGGACAGGTAGCCCAGCTCGCGGTACGCCGCAGCGGCAGTCCGGGAGGCGCCATCGGGCCCTTCCGCCTGCAGCGCGCGGTGGAGGAAATCCGCCACCTCCGCCCCGCGGCGGCCCGCCTGATGGATCAGCGCACCGGACAGCGTCACCAAAGACTCGGCCAGCAGATGGTCGTCTCCGGTGCGCTGCGCCAGCACCACCGCGAGCCGCAGCTGATCGAGCCCTCTGTCCACGGCACCGGTCCAGAGTGACGCGCCGCCGGCGTCGAGATACGACCGCACCGTCGCCACGGTGGCAGGCATCCCGGGATCCGCCTCCGGGGCAGCATCGGACAGGGCCCGCCGGACTTCGGACGGCAGCGGAAGGCCGAGCTCCTGGCGGTACAGGTTCCCGCATTTGGTGACGTGCTCGCGGGCCCGGCGGTGCTCGCCCAGGGCCACAAGCGCCTTGACCAGGACGGCGTTGCAGTCCGGGTGGAAGGGGTCGCGGTGCAGGGCCAGCGTCGCCAGCTCCGCCGCCTCGCCGGGAGCGCCGGAAGCGAGAGCGGCCAGCGCGGCCTCATAGAGCAGGGACTGGACCACGTTGTCCAGCCGGTAACGCTGGTCCGCCAGCCACGAATCAAAGACCGGGGAATCGGCGAAGGACAGCCCTTCCAGCAACTGGCCTCCGAAGCGCCGCGGGTTAACGCCCTGGCTGGAAGCCGAATCCAGCACTTCGAGTACATCGCAGCGCCAGGGCGGCTGGAGCACCAGGCACAGGGGATCGCCGGCCACGGTCACTCCGTCGAGGGTCCGCCGCAGCTCGGACAGGTTCCAGCGCAGGGCGCCGAGCGGATCCGCAGCATCCGGGAACAGCAGCGACGCCGTGCGGGAGCGGCCGGTGCCGTCCGCCTGCAGCGCGAGGTAGGCGAGCACGGCCCAGGCCTTGCGGCCCCTGGGCTGCAGGGGCGTTGCGCCGGGGGTCTCGATCGCGGGTGGACCGAGGAGCCGAATCCAGTTCTCGGCCATAGCGCCCATGGTACGCCGCGGGGCCGGGGGCGTCTGCGGGGTTCACACGGTTGCTCACACGCCAGCTGCGCACACTGAAATCACCAAATCCGCCCACACTAAAACGAGGTGCATCACAATGGAACTGCTCGGCATCCTGCTACTTGGACTCTGGGTTCTCAGCGTTACCGTCCGTGCCATCCTGACCGACGGCCGGGGCCACACGCCCGACGTCCGCTCCACTGCGCCGTGGACTGCTGGCGACCTGCCCAGTGGGCCGTACGCTTCAATGAGGTTCTAGCCGGTTTCGGCAGGCTCAACCACCGGAAAGTACGACGGCGGGAGGTCGGCTATCGCTGCCAGCCTCCCGCCGTTCGCTTCGGGTCAGCCGGCTTTGTAATCGAAGTGAAGTGACGCAGGCATGGGGCCCTGCAGCATGTCAGGAGTGATGCCGTGAACTTCCTGGATTTTCTCCCTGAACCACTGATCGTGCGGATCGTCCGAGGAGGCGACGGCCTGGAAGGTCTTGGCCAGATCCTCGGCCTCGTGGAACAGGCAGGCAAAGTCCCCCTGCGGCGTCTGCATATGGCTGACGACTTCCCGGGTGAGCCCCATCCGCTCGCGGGAACGCCGGTGGTCCTCCTTGCGGGGGCCCTCAATCTCCGCGATGAGCGACTTCCAGTCGTCCAGTTTCCCGGGCAGTATCGGCGCGAACCAGGTGATGCATTCCATGACATGTCCTTCCACGCGGTTGCTTCGGCATTGTCGCGGCGCGGTGTCCAGCCGCAGCCGTGGCACCTGCATGGTAGTCCTGCGGAAAGGCGCGGGATAGAGCCATTGGCCGGTGTTCCGTTTGATGCCGCCCGGCAGCGAAATCAGCCCTCGCGGTCCAGGACCAGCTCCACGTCCACGTCATCCCCGGCGCTGATCCCCGCTGCCGTCCGGATGGCCTTCTTGACCGGCAGCACGTACGAATGGCTTTTGCTCTCCGGGAACACCGACGTGGACCAGCTGTTACCCGCGATCGAGGCCGTGACCTTCACCGAGCCGAAGCCCCTGCGGAAGGGAGCCGACTCATCCCTGATCTCGTCCGCCACCTCCGGCGGCAGCGTGATGAAATGCCATCCGGATGCATCGGGATAGAGCCACAACTCGCCACGGAACGCGTACGACGTCGTCACGTCTTGAGTATGGCACCTCCGCGTCCGCACAGGATCAATAAGCAGTTCACACCCCCGCCACCACCGGTTCATCCGCTCCCGCAACTATGGGCAGCATGACTGCTTTCACCCGCCGCAATGTCCTCAAAGGTGCCCTGGCCGCCGCCGGTGCTGCCGCCGTCGTGCCCGCCGCAACCTCAGCCGCCCACGCGACCAGCCCGGCCGGCGTCGCGCTGGTCCGCAACCGCCTGACCCTGCCGTCCGGCATCGCCACCGGCGATGTCACCGCCGACTCCGGCGTCCTGTGGTCCCGCGCGTCGGGACCCGGCCGGCTGGTGGCCAACCTGCTCGCGGTGGACGAGGACGGTGCCGCGCTCCGCGGCGGCCGCGCCTTCCAGCGCGTGCTGCGGGGGAGCGCCGCCAGCGAGGCCACCGACTTCACCTCCCGGATCAACGCCGAGCACCTCCCGGCCGGCACCCGCTTCGCGCTCACGCTGCACTTTGAGGACGCCGACGGCAACGCCGGCGAAACCGCGCAGGGCTCCTTCAGCACCGCCCCGGGCCAGGGCCTGCTGAGCAGCGGCCGCGCACCCCGCAAACAGAGCTTTGTCTGGACCGGCGACACCGCCGGCCAGGGCTGGGGCATCAACGAGGAGATCGGCGGCATGCGCGGCTACGCGGCCATGCACGCCACCAAGCCGGACTTCTTCATCCACTCCGGCGACACCATCTACGCCGACGGCCCCATCACCGCGCAGGTCACCGAGCCAGACGGGCAGATCTGGCGCAACCTGGTCACCGAGGAGGTCTCCAAGGTGGCCGAGACCCTCAACGAGTACCGCGGCCGGCACCGCTACAACCTCATGGACAAGAACATCCGCGCCCTGTACGCCGAGGTACCGGTGATCGCCCAGTGGGACGACCACGAAACCACCAACAACTGGTACCCGGGGGAGATCCTCACCGACCCGCGCTACACCGAACGCCGCGTGGACGTGCTCGCCGCCCGCGGCCGCCAGGCCTGGCAGGAATACCAGCCCGTCTCCGGCCTCAGCACCCGGGCCGGCGACGGCAGCACCGGCTTCGAACCCGCCCGCATCTACCGCAAGATCTCCCGCGGCCCGCAGCTGGACGTCTTCTGCCTGGACATGCGCACCTTCAAGGACCCCAACACCGACGGCAGGGAAACGCACCTCACCCACATCCTCGGCGAGGAGCAGGCGCGCTGGCTCATCAACGAGGTCAGCAAGTCCAAGGCCACCTGGAAAGTCATCTCCGCCGACCTCCCGCTGGGACTGATCGTCCCCGACGGCCCGGTGAACCAGGAGTCGCTCGCAAACCGCGACGCCGGCGCCCCCTTGGGCAAGGAACTCGAGATCGCCGGCGTACTGTCCGCGTTCAAGCGCAACCGGGTTAAAAACGTGGTGTGGCTGACCGCCGACGTCCACTACTCCGCCGCGCACCACTACTCGCCCGAGCGCGCCGGCTTCACCGACTTCGACCCCTTCTGGGAATTCGTGGCCGGCCCCATCAACGCCGGCAGCTTCGGCCCCGGCGAGCTGGACGGCACCTTTGGCCCCGAGGTGGCCTTCCACAAGACCGGCGCCTACGCCAACCAGTCACCGCGCAGCGGCGAAAACCAGTTCTTCGGCCACGTGGACCTGACCGAGGACGATGTCTTCACCGTCAGCCTCCGCAACGCCAAGGGCACCGTCCTCTGGAGCAAGGACCTCCACCCGGAGCGGTGACGGTTTCGCACGCCACCGGGAGTAAGACGGCGGGGGCCGGCAAACGCTGCCGGCCTCCAGCCCTCCAATTGGTCGAGCGGTTCCGGGGGCATCCGTGCCGGTTTGGTGGGACACTGATCGGACAAACGTTCGGAGGCTCCCGTGCCAAGCGATCAAGTCAATGAATCAGCCAGTACCCGTAAATCTTGGTTCGCCAAGCACCAGAAGTGGTTGATACCTCTGGTGGTTCCCGTGGTCAGCGGCGTGGCTCTCCTGGCCGCCACCGGATACTTCAAGAGCGACGAAACCACGGCCGATCGCGTTGCCGCCTGCAGGAAAGCGCATGATCTCCAACAGGACAGGCAGCAAAAACAGGACGGCAACCAGACGCTTTTTGTTTCGTGCACCTGGCCACCGACGTCCGGGGTCACAGCCACGGATGGGTACGCCCAGATCGCAGTGCAAAGCGGACAAGGGCCGGGAAAATCAGAGATGACCGGCGCTAGCTACGTGGACACCGTTCGGCCATCGTGCAGCAGAGTCGAACTGACTTATACGTACGCCAAAATGGGCCAGCAAGACATAGGTTCGGCCATCAAGGCGGACACCGGTTCAATATTCCAGGTGAGCGGAACCAAATATCCGGAAAACCCCACTAGTAAAAATTGGGAACCGGGCGACAATGGGCCGAAGACATCTATTTTCGCCAAACCAAACGAAATTATCATTGTCCGAAACATGTCTTACACGTTGTTCGACGCCAAATGCATCTGAGTCCGGCGCGGTAGGGGTTTCGGCAGGCTCAACCATCGGGGAGTACGACCGCGGGAGGCCGGCAAACGCTGCCAGCCCTCCCGCCGTCGGGGTTCCTGCAGTTGTGGTTCCGAAACCGAATCAGCCCGCGATGTCCACGGCGCGCGACTCAGCGTCGCTGAGCCGGGCGGCGTCCAGGACCTCGAGCGTGTGGACAGCCTCGCTGCCGGGGACCGGCTCCGGTCCCTTGCCGGCAGCGGCCAGGGCGAACTGCTCGTAGTAAGTCTGATACGCACCCTGTTCGGATGGCACGCGTGCCGCACCCGACGCCGTCGTGAGCGTTCCCCAACGGGACTCGTCCTCATAGCCCCACGCGGCCAGATCGTCCGCAGGGCGCCGGCCCGCCATAGCGGCAAGGGCCTGGACGTCGCTCTGCTGCGAGACGTAACTGCCGTCGGAGCCGAGCAGCCGCAGTTCCCGTGCGACGACCCGGTTGCTCTTGGTGGCCGACACATGGGACCGCACGCCGTTCCGGTGCGTGACGGTCACGAAGAAGCCGGAGTCGGTGCGGCCGGCGTCGAGGTCCGCCCAGTCGAGCGTGGCGTAGACGCTGGCCGCCGGGCCGAAGAGCCACAGCGCCTGATCCACCAGGTGGCTGCCAAGGTCGCGCAGCAATCCGCCCGCGGGGCCGGCCTCGAGGGTTTCCGGCTGGTCGAAATCGAAGCGGGACTCGAAGCGCGCCACCTGCCCTACCTCGCCCGAGTCCAGCACTGAGCGGAGCGTGCGGATGTCCGTGTCCCAACGGCGATTGTGGAACACGTTGAGGATGACGCCGGCCTCCGCTGCCGCCTGCACCAGTTCGCGCCCGACCTCGGCGTTCGGGGCGAAGGGCTTGTCCGCCACCACATGGACACCTGCCGCGATCGCCTCGAGCACCAGCTCGCGGCGCGTCTCCGGCGGCGTGGTGATGACCACTGCATCCACGCCGGCGGCGAGCAGTTCGGTCAGCGAACCGTAGAGCGGCACGTCCGGGTATTCCTCCGCGGCCTCCGCGCGGAGGGCAGGGGAGCGGGCCACGATGCCCGCGAGTTCCACCCCGTTCGCGGCCGTGATGAACGGGGCGTGGAAGATCCGGCCGCCGAAGCCGAACCCAACGAGTCCAAGTTTCACAAGATCTCCTTCGTCGCCCAGGGGCCTCTCCCCACGTTGGAACAGTTTGTCCTTATGTTAGAACAAACTTCGGAGAAGTGGCATGGCAAAGTCGGGCGGAGGCGAGGAGGATGCGGGAAAGCTAGGACACTACGTTGTTGCGGGGCGCGCCTTCTTGGCCGTGAGCAGCAGGTACTCCCACTCCATCTGGGCCGTGGTGTCGCCGTGGGCTTCGAGGAAGGTGTCGGCCAGCTCCGTGAGGGCCTTGTCCAGGGCGCTGACCTTGTCCGCGTCGTCGCCAAGGAACTTGTACACCGAGATCGTCGGGCCGTAGTGGGACTTGAAGTAGTGCAGGAAGTCCTCCGGGTGGTGGAAGCTGGTGATGGCCACCGACCTTTTTTCGGCTTTGACGTCCGTGACTTTGCTGCCGAGGAGCTCGCGGACGTGGTCCTCGCTTCCCCAGAGCGGCGGCGGTTGCGCGCCGGGCGGAGGCGGCGGAGCGAACGGCTTCATAGTGGCGAACATTTTCCCGATGAACCCTTCGGGCGTCCAGCTCAGCAGGCCGATGGTGCCGCCAGGCTTGCAGACCCGCACCAGTTCGTCCGCGCCGGCCTGGTGGTGCGGCGCAAACATCACGCCCAGGCAGGACATCACCACATCGAACTCGTTGTCCTCGAACGGGAGCGCCTCGGCGTCCCCTTCCTGCCAGTCCAGCTCAGCCCCGCGATCGGCTGCCTGCCGGCGGCCGGCGTCGAACATTTCCGGCGTGAGGTCGCTGGCGATGACGTCCGCGTTCATCATGGCGGCCGGGATCGCCGCGTTGCCGGCACCGGCAGCCACGTCCAGGACGCGCTGGCGGGGCCTGATGGCGCACGCCTCAACGAGGATGGCGCCGAGGTCTGAAACCAGTTCGCTGGCGAGTGCGGGGTAGTCGCCCTGCGCCCACATGGCACGGTGCTTTTGCTTCAGCGCCCGGTCGGCCTCGGTTGCTTCGGTCTTGTCATTCATGGTGGCACCCCTCTGCTGTGGCAGGTTCTGAGTGACAGCGCGCTGTGGTCCCAGTGGAGGCTGTGGTGTGAGTCATTTTGGCCGCGGACCGGACGGATGTAAAGGTACCGGCGCTACCTGTACCACCTCTCTAAGGAAAGTACGACGGCGGGTGGCCGGCCAGCGCTGCCAACCTCTCGCCGTCGTGCGCCTGGCGCCGCGTCTCTGCAGGACGGGCACTTCGATACTGGTCAGTAGATTTCAGTGCTAGCACGGAAGTGCGGGAGGGGTGCCCGGATCCACTATGGATACATCGGAACGCAGGGAGAATCCCGGCGGATCCGGAGCCCCGGAACTGCCGGGCAGAGCACCCCATCCCCACCGCATCTTTCCCCCTCAGGAGCAATTCCATGTCCAACGCACCAACCACCAAGAAGTCCCGTCCATCCCGCCGCGGCAAGGCCGCCGTGGTCGCAGCCCTCGGGCTCGGAATGGTCGCGGCGCCGTTCGCCCTGGCCGCCCCGGCCCAGGCGGCCGGCACCAGCTACGCCTGCTCGGTCACGCCCCTCAAGCCCGTGTTCGCCGGCCACAACTCCTCCGGCGTGAAGCTGGTGGACTACCGGATCCAGGTCCATTGCAACTCCGACCGCTACATCAACATCACCCAGGAGCGCTGGGAGGAAGATGACTGGCCCAACGGCGACGACCACCTGGGCACCTCGTACTTCAGCCGCCACCTGAACCAGTACAGCGGAACCGTGACCATCTCCAACGTCCGCACCCTGGTGAACGGCGAGATCGGCAACGAGGAGGTCTACCACAAGGTCCGCTTCCAGGAAGGCAGCAACGGCGTCTGGTCGCCGTACACCGGCTGGTACTACAGCGGCGTCACGTCAATGTCCGACTGACGCCCTCAGCAGGGAGCCGCTGAGCCCGGCTCCCGAAACGCCCAAGGCCCGGATCCCCCATCCGGGCCTTGGGTTGCTTAATGTGGGGGGCCCCTTGCACGCCTTGGGACCTGTGGCGCCGAAAAGTGCGGGACACTGGAAGTCACCACCCACGAAAGCGAACCACACTTTGATTAATCTCCAGCAGGATGCCGAAGGCTATGTCCGGATGAACCGGCACTTCCCGGAAAGCGTCCTTATTAGTGTCACCTTTGCCGACGGCACCACGGAGGAACTCTCCGGCCGCAGGCTCAACAGGGCCTACGACGAGGCCCTGGCCGAGTACCGGGCGCAGAACCACCTGGACGCGAAAGGATTCTCGCGGTCTCCGACGAAGAAGACCAGCCCGGGAAACAAGATCGACTTCGTGCCCGTCCACCCCGGCATGGGTGACTGACCGCCGCCTCACAAGGAAGACTGACCGGAATGACCACTAGCGATAACAGCAGCGAGCTCGATCCGCTGCTGTATCCGTGGGATCCGCCCGAGGCCTCAGGCGTGATGGACGGCGCTGGTTTCCTGCCCCTCGACCTGGCAGCAGGCCTGGATCAGGCGCTCGCGGAAGCCGACGCGGCTCCGCTCAGGTCCCGCTCCATGGTGGTCTCCATCGGCTCGAATTCCAGTGCCGACGTGATGCGGAGAAAGTTCGCCAACTACCACCGGCCGGTCAGCACTGTCCTGCCCCTGGTCCGTGGCCAGCTCCACAACATCGCCGTTGGCCACTCCGCGCACGTGAGCCGGGCCGGCTACATTGCCGCCGCGCCGTATCCGCTGATGGGGGAGTGCACCCCGGTCTGGGTGTCGTGGCTCGACGAGCGCCAGCTGATGGCACTGGACGAAACGGAGCCCAACTACCGGCGGATCCAGCTCGACGGCTCAGCCTGTCCGCTCGAAGTGGACCACGGCGAACCTGCCGAAGACTTTTCGCTGTTCACCTCCCGCTGGGGCGTTCTGAGCGACGGCGACGGCGGGAAACTTCCGTTCCTGGACCAGCCGGCCCTCTTCGGGCTGCTTGCCGGCATTGCTACAGGGGAGTGCGCGGCGGACGGGGAATCCGTGTTCGACGGACCGCCGGAACAGGTCATCGAGCAGCTCGGACTGCCGTCGGTCCAGGCCTGGGCCAAGGACTGGTTCAGCGTTGCCGGCCTGGCCACCCCGGTGCACTTTGACGGGCTCTGTGCGGAGTAGGCTTCGCGGCTGACCGGAGTGCCTCACTGCCCCGCTGCGCGCTTGAGCGTGCTGGTTCACAGAGCTGCTTTCACCGTGCCGCGATGTGCTCCGCGATGTACTTGGCGTCGCGCCCGACCCCGGCCACAATCGACGAGCCGTGCCCGGTCAGCCACGGCAGCCCGACGGCGTACAGTCCCGGGTGTTCGGTTACCCCGCGCTGGTGCCGGGGGTAGTTCCACTCGTCCAGCACCGGGATGTCCAAAATGGTGAAGTCCAGCCTGTACCCGGTGGCCCAGAGGACTGACGTGATGTTCGCGGCGTCGAGGTTCAGCCGCGCCGGTTCAGACGGAAGCCACCCGTCCTTGCGCGGCGGTTCCGCTTCGGGCGCAGACAGGCCCGCAGCGGCAATGTAGTCATCGAACATAGGCCGCATGCGCTGGCAGTTCCTCCGCGATCTGGCCGCCGGACTGGCCGGTCCCCACAATCAGGACGGCCCCGTCGGGCAGCTGTTGCGGGTTGCGGTAGCCGTCGGTGTGAAGCTGCAGGATGTGGCCCGGCAGCTTCGCGGACAGCGCGGGGATTTTCGGTTTCTGGTAGCCGCCTGTGGCCAGCACCACGTTGCGGGCCTGCCAGTTGCCTTGGGTGGTGGCCACGGCGAAGCCGGCGTCGGCGGGCACGATGCGGGTGACATCCGTAGCTGTCCGGACGGGCGCCCCGATGGTCTCGGCATAATGCCGCATGTAATCCACAACGTCTGCGCGCGGCATAAAGGCCTCCGGAACTGGTCCGTCATAGGAACCGCCGGGCAGCGCGAGCGAGAAGTTCGGCGTGTTCAGGACGAACGCGTCCCAGCGGTCCTGCCACGCACCGCCCAGCGCGGGCCGCCGTTCCAGCAACAGATGTTCGACGCCGGCCTGACTCAGCCAGTAGCTCGTGGCCAGGCCGGCCTGCCCGGCTCCGACCACAAGGGTGTCCAGAATCGGTCCCATGCAAAAACCATACGCGCGGCGGTGGAGGTTTCAAGGGGTGTGCGGTGCCCCTTCGATGGAGCCGGACGGGGCGCTTGAACGAGGAGGGATGGCACACCCAACTAGACGGACGGATGGCACACCCAACTAGGTAGCAGCAGGTGTCGTTCTGGGCCATCAATACGACATCTGTTGCTACCTACTTGGGGGATCTGCATGGGCGGCTGCGGGTGTGACGGGCTCCACAAGAAGTCATTCCGGCGGAATTCGGGGACGGAGGCGGCCTGGGGAGTCCGCAGCCCGCGCCATTCCGGGGATTTTGGCGGATGGGGACACCCTGATTGCCCCGGTTTGCGCAGGGTCTAAAGCCCGTGTAAAGTAATTCGAGTCGCCGCCGCTGATGCGGAAAGATAGCGACCGACCCCCTGCTGAATGGCCTGAAAAACGGCGTCTTTACTGGCGTGCGGAAACCGGGTGGGGGCCCTTGTGGTGGAGCTTGGATCTGCGGAAACGCGGGTTTGCAAAGCTTCCCGGAATCGGGTAAGTTTGGGAAGTTGCTCCGGAGCGATCCGCGACCGAAATGTGGTTGTGGTGGTGCCGGGTGTGTCTGTTGTTTGAGAACTCAATAGTGT
>NZ_JBFBEY010000035.1:0-34612 GCF_040683875.1 Arthrobacter sp. NPDC093128 | reverse complement strand
AAGCAACTCCACTGTGCAACCGGAGGTCCTCACCCATCAGTCAACGACTCCCGCGAGTCATCACATTCACCGGACCAACGTCCCTGGGCAGTACACCTAGCCGGTGTCCAGTCATCCAGCCTTAGCGGATGATGCGACTACCCGATCCCGATCTGGCGCCGCCTGCCGCAACGCCGGCAAAACACCGCAGCGACTACTCACAGTGGCTTCCGAGGGCTGCGGACCGGGCAGCAAGTGCGGGCCGCGAGCTCCTGGCATTGGCCGCCCCGGTGGACTGTGTCTGTTGCGGAACGGAAGATTTCTCGCTTTGCGGCCCCTGCGAACGGGCGGTGCGGACCCTCACCAAGGCGCCTTTCCGGGCTGAGGGGCAGGCGCCTGCCCTCATGGATGTCAACGGTTCGGTCATCCTGCCGGTCGTGGCTGCCGGGGTTTACCGTGAGGAACTCGCCCAGGCCCTGCTGTCATTCAAGAAACACGGGCAGGGCCAGCTCGAGTCGGTGTTGTCCAAAGCACTGGGAAGAGCCATCCAGCGGGCCGCCGGGACGATGCGGGGCTTCTGCCTCATTCCGGTTCCCACCACCAACAGCGCATTCCGGAAACGCGGTTTCAGCCCGGTGCACCTCATGCTGCGCAACCTGGCCCGCAGCGGCGGCCTGGGTGCGGGCTCCCTTGCCTGCGTCCTCCGCAAGCGGAGGGCAACCGCCCAAGGATCACGAACTGCCGTTGATCTCCCGGAACGAATCCGTGCCCTGGTGTCTCCTCCCGCGATGGCCGGAGGGCAAAAGGGACTGGGGCGAGGGGCGCGCGTCAGGCGCGTCCGCGGCTCGATGCGGGCGGGACCGGCCCTCTTCGGGCCGGGCATCAGGGGGCGACCCTGCATCATCGTGGATGATGTCCTCACCACGGGCGCCACGCTGGCAGAGGCTGCGCGGGCAGTTCACCAGGCGGGAGGCATTGTCGTTGGTGCCGTTGTGCTGGCGGCGACACGCCCGCCCGACTCCGCCGATCCAGCCGCCGCTCCCGGCGCCACCGCGCGGAAGGACACGTGACTCCGAAAAAAATAAAGCGAAGAAAAGGTGAATAACGGGTAGCGATGAACTAACGTCGGTTGTGGGTACCAAGATCAGTTGTACCTGTCGATAGCGGCTCGGAAAGGGGCTCGACTGTCAGTCAGATCGGCCCCGGGAAGTGCCGCCGTCGTGTCACCGAAGTCATTTGGAGGGCACCATGGAGTTCATGATCAGCGGACGGAATTTGACGGTTTCGGACCGCTTCCGCGAATACGCCGACGAGAAGATCTCAAAGATCGCATCGCTGGGAGACAAGGTCCAAAGGGTGGACGCGAAGGTGTCCAAGGAGACCAAGGCCCGCCAGACCGCAGACTTGCTCACGGTTGAGCTGACTGTCCTGGGCCGTGGCCCCGTAATCCGTGCGGAAGCCAGCGCCGCCGACAAGTTCGCCGCGTTCGATCTCGCTTACAACAAGCTCCTCGAGCGCCTGCGCCGCGCCAAGGACCGCAAAAAGGTCCACCACGGGCGGCACACCCCGAAAGCCGTCCGCGAGGCGACAGCCAGCCTCGAACCGGCAAGCACCACCGAGCCTCTGTACGTTGAGGCCAGCAACCACCAGGAGCCACAGCCGGCGCCGGTGGAAAAGTCGCCGTACGACGTCGACAATGACATCCCGGCAGGCGACTCTCCGGTCCTGATCCGCCGCAAGGTCTTCCCGGCGGCATCCCTTACGCTCGACGACGCCGTCGACAACATGGAACTTGTGGGCCACTCCTTCTACCTGTTTGTGGACAAGGAGACCAAAGCGCCGTCCGTGGTGTACCGCCGCGACGGATGGACCTATGGCGTCATCAGCCTGGACCAGACCTGCGAACCGGGCGAAGCGCCCTTGGAAGAGAAGATCCTCGCCTACCGGTCGGAGGACGAACCTGCACGCGCCTAGTAGCGTGTTCGCCTAAGCTGGTGTTGACCAGCCAAAGGAAGGACTGACATGAGCGCATCGCTGAGCCTCAACCAGGCACGGCGCATCGCTTTGGCAGCCCAGGGATTGGACAAAGGACGGCCCGCCGGACCCGTGACTGCACGGGCGGTGGGCCGTACTTTTGACCGGCTGCACCTGGTCCAGATTGACTCCGTCAACGTCCTTGCCCGCAGCCACTATCTGCCCTTCTTTTCCAGGCTCGGAAATTACGACCGTGCCATTCTGCACCGGATGGCGTCCAAGCATCCGCGCAGGATGATGGAGTATTGGGCGCATGAAGCCAGCTTCATCCGGCCGGACCACTTCCCGGACCTTTTGCTGTGGCAGAGCCGGAAGTGGGTCGGGGCATCGGCCATGGACCCCGAACTGCGCACCGGTGTGGCCGTGAAGGTCCTCGAGGAACTCGCCAAGGGCAAACCACTGACCGCCGCCGAACTCACTGTCCGGATCGGACATGTCGAGGACCGGCGGACGGACAACTGGGGCTGGAACTGGAACGCGGTCAAACGCGTCCTGGAACACCTTTTCGAGGAAGGGCTCGTCTCGGCGTCCTCGCGGACCGAGCAGTTTGAACGCCGCTACACACTTACGGGGAAGGTCTTTTCCCCGCTCGACGGCGGGGGAGACGCCGTTGCCGATCCTGAGGCCGCGATGGACCGGCTCATCGCTGCCGCGGCGAGGGCCCACGGCATCGGAACAGTGCGCTGCTTCGCTGACTACTTTCGGACCCCCCTGCGTGCGGCCGCCCTTTCCGTGCAGCATCTTGTGGACCTCGGCACGCTGGAGCCCGTCACTGTCCGGGGCTGGGACAGGCAGGTCTACCGGCACGCCGACTCCAAGTTGCCCCGCGCGGCAACCGGGCGGGCCCTTCTCAGCCCGTTTGACTCGCTCGTCTTTGAGCGGCGGCGGCTGGAGGAGCTCTTCGGCTTCCACTACAGGATTGAGATCTACACACCGGAGGCCAAACGGCGTTTCGGATACTACGTCCTTCCGTTCCTGCTGAGGGACGGCATCGTGGCGCGGGTCGACCTCAAGGCTGACAGGGCCGCGGGCCACCTCCTGGCGAGGGCAGCGCACGCCGAACCGGATGCGCCGGCGGATACCGCCGTCGAACTGGCCGCAGAGCTCCGGCTGATGGCCGGATGGCTCGAGCTTGACCGTGTGGTGGTCTCGCCGGCCGGCGACTTGGGGCCGGCGCTCGCCGAGGCAGTCGCTGCCACCGGAACGGGTGCATCCGCTCTCAGGGAACAGGCGTAACGCACCGTGCCTCTCTCCCGTAGACTGAACACGCCAGAATTCGGCAGCTTGAGACTGGGAGCAACTTCACGTGGCATCACTTATCGAAAAACTTCTCCGTACGGGTGACAAAAAAACCCTAAGGCAATTGAGGAACTATGCCGATTCCATCAATGCCCTGGAGAGCTCCCTCAAGACCTTCACCGACGCCGAACTGCGTGAAGAAACCGACCGGCTCCGGGAACGCCACCAGGACGGCGAGAAGCTGGATGATCTCCTGCCGGAGGCTTTCGCAGCGGTGCGCGAAGCCTCGTCACGAACGCTGGGAATGCGCCACTTCGACGTCCAGATGATGGGCGGCGCCGCCCTGCACCTGGGCAACATCGCCGAAATGAAGACCGGTGAAGGCAAGACCCTGGTCGCCACCGCTCCGGCTTACCTCAATGCCCTCGCCGGCAAGGGTGTCCACGTCATCACGGTGAACGACTACCTCGCCGAATACCAGTCCGACCTTATGGGCCGCGTTTACCGGTTCCTCGGCCTGAGCAGCGGCTGCATCCTCTCCAACCAGGACCCCGCCGTGCGCCGCGAGCAATACGCCGCGGACATCACCTACGGAACCAACAACGAATTCGGCTTTGACTACCTGCGCGACAACATGGCCTGGGACAAGTCAGAACTGGTCCAGCGCGGCCACCACTTCGCAATCGTTGACGAAGTGGACTCCATCCTCATCGACGAGGCCCGTACCCCGCTCATCATTTCCGGTCCTGCCCAGGGCGACACGAACCGCTGGTACAGCGAATTCGCCAAGGTGGTCCTGCGGCTCAAGGCCGACACCGACTACGAGGTCGACGAGAAGAAGCGCACCGTAGGGGTGCTCGAAGCGGGCATCGAAAAGGTCGAGGACTACCTCGGCATCCACAACCTCTACGAGTCAGCCAACACGCCGCTGATCGGCTTCCTGAACAACGCCATCAAGGCCAAGGAACTCTTCAAGCGGGACAAGGACTACGTTATCCTCGACGGCGAGGTCCTGATCGTCGATGAGCACACCGGCCGCATCCTGGCCGGACGGCGTTACAACGAGGGAATGCACCAGGCGATCGAGGCCAAGGAAGCCGTCGAGATCAAGGCGGAGAACCAGACCTTGGCGACCGTCACGCTGCAGAACTACTTCCGCATGTACAACAAGCTTTCGGGCATGACCGGCACCGCCGAGACCGAAGCCGCGGAGTTCATGGGCACCTACAAGCTCGGAGTGGTGGCCATCCCCACCAACCGGGACATGCAGCGCCTCGACCAGTCGGACCTGGTGTACAAGAACGAGGCGGTCAAGTTTGACGCAGTTGTCAAGGACATCGCCGAGCGCCACGAAAAGGGCCAGCCGGTGCTGGTGGGCACCACCAGCGTGGAGAAGAGCGAATACCTTTCCCGGCTGCTGGCCAAGGAAGGCATCCGGCACGAGGTCCTGAACGCGAAGAACCACGCCCGTGAAGCCGCGATCGTCGCGCAGGCCGGCCGCAAGGGCGCCGTGACCGTCGCCACGAACATGGCCGGTCGCGGTACCGACATCATGCTGGGCGGAAACGCCGAATTCACCGCAGTCGCCGAACTGGCCGCCAAGGGCCTGGATCCGGAAGAAAACTCGGAAGAGTACGAGGCCGCCTGGCCTGCGGCGCTCGAAGCAGCCAAACAGGCAGTCAAGGACGAGCACGAGGAAGTGCTGGACCTCGGCGGGCTCTACGTCCTCGGCACCGAACGCCACGAGTCGCGCCGCATTGACAACCAGCTCCGCGGCCGTTCCGGACGCCAGGGCGACCCCGGCGAGTCCCGGTTCTACCTGTCCCTGACGGATGACCTGATGCGTTTGTTCAATTCGGGCGCGGCCGAGCGGCTTATGAACAGTTCGGTGCCGGACGATGTCGCCCTGGAATCGAAGCTGGTGTCCCGTGCCATTGCATCTGCACAGGGCCAGGTCGAAGGCCGCAACGCGGAACAGCGCAAGAACGTCCTGAAGTACGACGACGTCCTGAACCGCCAGCGTGAGGCCATCTACGGGGACCGCCGGCGCATCCTCGAGGGCGATGACCTGCACGAGAAGGTGCAGTTCTTCCTGGAGGACACGATCACCGCGCTCATCGACGAAGCCACTGCCGAAGGCACCGGGGACGACTGGGACTTCAACCAGCTGTGGACCAACCTCAAGACGCTGTACCCCGTCAGCATCACGTCGCACGACGTCATTGACGAAGCCGGCGGCAAGTCCCGCATCACCGTGGACTTCCTGAAGGAAGAGATCCTTTCCGATGCACGCCTGGTCTACCAGGCCAGGGAAGAGGCCATAGGATCCGAGAGCATGCGCGAACTGGAACGCCGCGTAGTGCTGTCCGTGATCGGCCGGAAGTGGCAGGAACATCTCTACGAGATGGACTACCTCAAGGAGGGCATCGGCCTCCGTGCCATGGCCCAGCGTGACCCGCTCGTTGAATACCAGCGCGAGGGATTCATCATGTTCCAAGCCATGATGGAGGCCATCAGGGAGGAAAGCGTCGGCTTCCTGTTCAACCTGGAGGTCGAGGTGACCCCCGCGGAGGACGTGATGGTTGCCGACACCGCCGGGGAACACACGGAGCACCACGAGCCGCAGATCCGCGCAGCCGGCCTGGAAGCCCCGGAAAAGCCCGCCCAGCTGCAGTACACCGCACCGGGCGAAGACGGCGCCAGCCAGACCCGTATCGAGGGCAGGCCCTCGGGCCGTTCGGGAAATCCGGCGAAGGCTGCGGCCCAGGACGGTGCCCGGAAGCAGGCGCCGAAGAAGAAGAAGCGCTAGGAACTGATGACTGCCGAAACCGCAGCCAGCTGAGATACAGGTAAGGGCCGGAACAATTGTTCCGGCCCTTACCTGTATCCACTCTTGTCCGGACAGTTTGGATTGGCGGAGGGCGGCGCGAGTCGGCTCAAAGCTGATGAGTCAGCCGATTTCCAGCGCCGTTACCCGCCATACCTGGTTGCTGCGCTCAAGTCTCACCGCCACCGCGCGGACCCTCAGTTCGTCCACTACGACGGCGCTTGCCTCGTAGATGCCGTCCGCGACTTCGCAGGCGCGGACTGACCGGACAGCCGGATTACGGTGCAGGCGGCCGGCCGTCGGTGAGGACCCGGACGCGAGCCGGCGGGTCAGCGCGGCCCGGTGCTGCAGCGAGGCCAGGCAGCGTTGGTCCAGGCGCCGCGAGAGCTGCTGGATCGGACGCGTTCCGGCCAGTACTTCGATGGCGGCCTGCACGGTACCGCGGGCGATCGCGCAAACCTCCCTGCTCTCACTCACAGCCTTGAGGGTCCGCAGGTTGCCGGCCGATCGAGCCGGGCCAGCCGGGCCCGGCGCGGGAGGAGCGCCAGCAGGGCGCGGACCCGCAGGCGGGATGCTGGCCGGTTCAGGCACCGCCGTCAGCCTGCGGACCGGCGGGACACCCGGAACGGACCGGCCCGTCGCAGGAGATGAGGGGACCAAATGCAATGCGCTCATGACGTTTCCTCTGATTGATGACGGATATCTGAAGACTGCTCGAAGCCGGCCGCGGACTATGAGCTGGACGGTGGCCGGAGAACCTGGCCCGGGAGAAGGACATCGGGATTGTCTCCCACGACGGCCCGGTTGGCCTGATACCAACGTGGCCATTCCAACGCGACGTCTACGTCCGAAGCGGGGGAGCCACCCAGCCCCCGGGCGGCGATACTCCACAGCGAGTCCCCGGCCACTACTGTGACGGGGGCGGCTGAGGCCGGTTGCTGCCGGGCGGACCTCACGGGATGAGCCGCGAGTGGACCTGGACCCACGACGGGTGCACTTGGTTTCCACCGTGGATCCAGGCTGTCACCGGACGCTGAGGTCGCCGGCAAAACGGAAATGGATGCTGCACCGCCTACCCCGCCAACCATTGCGGTGGTGAGTGCGGCCGGCTCTGACGGACTGGCTCCTGCAGCTGCCTGTTCCGTTGGCGCCCATACCGCAGCAATAGCCGTGCCGGATGTTGGACTTGGCGGCGGCACCCCGGGGTCCGTGGCGCCATGGGCAAGCGGTGTGCCCAGCAGCTGCAAACCGACTGCGGCGAGGGCGAGCCGGCGCATAAAAGCCGGGCTGAACCTGCCCGTGATTTTCGCGGCCCGGCCGTTGCCGGTGCGCTCGAGGGCGGCGGAGGCAAGAGCGATCAGCATCGACAGGAACCACCAGGCCACGATGATGAGTCCCATCGTGTTGACGGCAATTCCCAGCAAGTCTTCAAAGGCCAGCGACTGGCCCCTCTCCGCTGACCGCTGCCACCGCTCCATCAGCGAGGCGCCGGTCCCCGCCAGGAGAGCACCCAGAAGAAGAATCCCTGCTGCCAATATCGCGTCCGAACCGAGTGGTCTGCGTTGCGAACCCTCCATGATCCTACTCCTCGAAGCATTTTGATGCTGTTTGATGTTATTTGATGAATCTAAGTAAAGTTTGAACCCACCCTCCGGTTTTTGTCCAGTGATTTGTTTTTTCGTGCCGGGGTTCCGGTATTGAATTGACCCCGGTCCCGCGCGGGCCTAGATTTGCGGCATGCGTTGGGATGCCCTGTTTGATGACATGGAGGCGCAGCTGGCATCAGCTGACCGGCTGGAGCTCGAAGCGGAAATTGCCGAGCGGTCGCGGGCGGACGTTGCGGGTGTGGAACTGGCCGACAGGTTGCGCGGATCCTTGGGCCTCAGGGTTGGTGTCCATCTGGCGTCCGGGTTGGTGTTCGACGGAACGCTGGGCCACGTGGGCGCAGAGAGCCTGGTGCTCAGCGACCCGTACCACCAGGTGCTGGTTCCGTATGCTGCGGTCTCGCGGTACCAGGGCCTGGGGAGGCTCGCTGTCACGGAGCCGTCCTCTGTCCGGCGAAAACTGGGCCTGGCCAGCGCACTTCGTGGCCTGGCGCGCGACAGGACTGGTCTGTCAGTTTTCCTGATGGGCGGCGCGGAAGGCATGGCCGGACTCAGCGGTGTCATCGACCGCGTGGGGCGGGACTATTTCGACCTGGCTGTAACCCGGCCCGGGGAGGCCCGCCGCGCGGCCAACGTCAGCCAAGTGGCCACGGTGCCATTCGCCTCGCTCGGCGCGTTACGGTCCTTGCGCGGCGCCGAGTTCTAAACGCACACCCCAGTTGCCGGGCTGCAGGCCGAATGGGCGCAGCGGGATGCGCGCGCCTGTGTCCGTGCCTCAGGAGGACTTAGGCTTTAGGAGGACTTGGACTTCGCTTGCTGGATCATGCGTTCCGCCTCGGCATAACGCTCTTCGATGTACTGCTCCAGCATCTTTTCCTCCACGCGCCACTGCCCGCGGCCGCCCACCTGGATGGCCTTGAGTTCGCCGCTGCGGACCAAGGCATAGGCTGCCGGGGAATTGATCTGCAGCTGTTCGGCTACGTCTGCGAGGGTTAGGAATCGGGGCATGATTCTATTTTGCCACCAGTGGCGTCAAGTGGTGCGGTTATCCACAGTTTGGCGTTGTTTGATCCTATGACTTTCGATCCGGCTGTTTTGCCGTAACAATGAGGGAGTCCGGAGCATGAACCAGTCCGGTCAGCACCAATGGGGGGAGCAACACGGATGAGTGCAAGCACAACAACCGCAGGGGTCCGGCTGAAGAAGCCGTCCTGGAAGGATCCCCGGCTTCTGCTCGGATTCCTGCTGGTCCTGGCCTCAGTGGCGGGTGTTGTGTCCCTGGTAGGTGCCGCCGACCAAACCACCGAGGTTTATGCGGCGAAAGGGCCTATAGCCGTTGGGGAGAAGCTGACGGCCGAGAACGTCAACCGGGTGAAGGTCAGGCTTGGCGACGTGGAATCCCACTACATCACCGCTGAAGCAGGACTGCCCGAGGGCATGGTCGCCGTGCAGCGCATTGGCCCGGACCAGCTGGTGCCACGGGCAAGCCTGGGCAAGACCGACGCCCTGAACCGCAAGCCGGTTGCCATCACCATAGACGAAGCCTTGCCGGAGCAGGCCGATGCCGGTTCGCGGGTGGACGCCTGGGTCGCCCTGCCCGATGCCCGCAACGGATTCAGTGAGCCGAAGCTGCTGCTTCCCGGCGCAGAAATTGCTGAAGTCACGCCGGGAACAACCACGCTCGGATCTTTCCGATCCACAGTAGTGCTGGTGCTCGTCACTGATGAGCAGATGCCGAAGCTGCTTGGCGCCCAGGCGAACAAGGCCAAGATTTCCGTCGTCTGGAACCCTGGCGGTGGTACGCCATGAGCATCCCGGTGGTCACGGTCGGACAGTCAAGCGAAGACCTGGTGGGCGGCCTGGAACGACTGCACGGACCGGTCACAGTCGTCAGGAGGTGCTCGGAACTGACGGAGTTGCTGGCCGCCTGCCAAAGCGGCCTCGCCCGGGCGGCCGTCGTCGCAGAAGGCAGCGACGAACTGACTGTTGCACTGGTGGACCGGCTCTCCGCGGTCGGCGTCGTGATCGTTGCCCTGACGGACAGCGCATCGGAAACCGCGAGGCTGACGGCGATCGGCGTCACGGCAGCGCCGGCGGGATTGGACTCAGCGGCGCTGGCCGGAAAAATTTCCGGCGCGGTGGACCAGTGGTCCCGTCCCAAGCCATTTCAGGCGGGTGACAGCGGATTTGCGGACACAGGGGCGGCCATCCGGACTCAGCCCGGTGCGGTGGAAAGTGACGTTTCAGCGGAACCGTCCGGCGCCGGCCGGCTTATTGCCGTCTGGGGTCCGGCAGGGGCGCCCGGCCGGACACTCGTGGCGGCAAACATGGCAGGCGAGTTGGCTGCAGCGGGCAATTCAGTCTTCCTGATCGACGCTGACAGCTATGGGGCGAGCGTGGCGGGCCTGCTGGGACTCCTGGATGAGTCCGCCGGGCTGGCGCAGGCCTGCAGGCTGGCCGACCTGGGGCAACTGGATGCCGACGCGCTGCTAAGGGTTGCCACACCTGTCGCCCTGAAATCAGGGACGCTCCGGATCCTGACCGGGATCACGCGCGCGGACCGCTGGATCGAATTGCGTGCGTCCGCCCTTGGCATCGTGTTTGAGAAAGCCCGGGAAATCGCGGACTACGTCGTCGTGGACACTGGATTCTGCCTCGAGGCAGACGAGGAACTCAGTTTTGACACCATGGCGCCGCGCAGGAACGCCGCCACCATCCGGAGCCTCGAAATGGCCGATACCGTCTATGCCGTCGGAGCGGCTGACTCCATCGGGGTGCCGCGACTCGTTCGCGGCCTTTCCGAGCTTGAGGCCGCGGTCCCGCAGGCGGTTCCCCTGGTAGTCCTGAACAAGGTCCGTGCCTCGGCCGCCGGAAGGTCACCGGAACGGCAGCTCAGGGACGCCTGGGAAAGGTACGGCCCGGCGGCCGCAATCGCCGCGTTCCTGCCATCGGACAGCGCAGCAAGCGATTCGGCACTTTTGTCCGGGTGCCTCCTGCTTGAGGCTGCACCCCAATCAGGACTACGTCTGGCAATCGCGGAATTAGTTTGTGCACCTGTCCAGCGAAAACGCCGATCCTCTGTCTTTACTTCCACAGCGAAGCGTCGCCTAAAGGGCTAGGCTCGCCATAAGGGCTGCAAAGAGGCAGCTATGAACTTTTGATGGAGGCGTTTGTCGATGTCGTCTGGGTCCAGCGTGGAGGATCAGTCCGTTTTACTCGGAGCCCGTGAAGGGTACCTCGGAGACTACTACGAGCACCTTGCGGAGGAGGACGGCCGGGCCTATTCGCCTGACCTCCTGGCTGCCCGCGCTGAAACCCACCGCGAAGTGGCCTCTGTCCGCGTTCCGGGCACGGCCAACATCCGAATCGTGGACGAAGCCGACCGAAGCGTCGTGTACATCGTCACGGACGATATGCCGTTCCTGGTGGACTCGGTCAACGCTGAGCTCGTTCGCCAGAACTCTGCAATCCACCTTGTGCTGCACCCGTTGTTTGTCGTGACACGCAACCGGGAAACCGCTCAACTGACCAAGGTGGACCGGGTCCCGTCCAGCGTCGGCATTTCCAGCGGCGATACCGCCGCCATGCCGAGCCTGTCGCACCTGATAGCCCAAGGCGACAACGCCTCCCACATGGAGTCCTGGATCGCTGTCGAGATCGACCTTGCCGGCGAGGAATTGCATGGACGGCTGATCGAAGGCATTGAACGCGTGCTCGGGGACGTACGGGCAGCAGTCGAAGACTGGCCGAAGATGCGCAACAAGGCGCTGCAGATCGCCAAAGACCTGGACAACGTGGCCAATCCTGCACAGATCGAGGAGCTGCGCCAGGCCCAGGACCTGCTCCGCTGGCTCGACGAAGGCAACTTCACCTTCCTTGGATACCGCGAATACGACCTGGTGAACGAGTCCGGGGAAGACGTCCTCGAACTCCGGGAGGAAAGCGGCCTCGGCCTGCTGCGCAGCGGTGCGGACGGACACCACGTCCAACACCTCACCGTTGCCGGCCGCAAAAAGGCACGTGAAAAGCGCGCTTTGGTCATTACCAAAGCCAACTCCCGCTCCACCGTCCACCGCCCGGCCTACCTCGACTACGTCGGGGTCAAGAGCTTCGACGCCGCCGGCAACGTCAATGGCGAGCAGCGGTTCATCGGCCTGTTCGCCACGAGCGCCTACGCCGGCTCCGTCCGGAACATTCCGATCGTTCGCGAGAAGGTCGAAGCCGTCCTGCGCAAAGCCGGATTCCCGCCGCACTCCCACTCCGGCAAAGACCTGCTGGGCATCCTTGAAACCTACCCCCGCGATGAGCTGTTCCAGATCGAGGTTTCCGACCTCGCAGCGACGGCAACCGGAATTCAGCGCCTGCAGGAACGGCGTCGCACCCGGCTGTTCCTGAGGCCTGATATCTACGGCCGGTTCATGTCCGCACTCGTCTACCTTCCCCGTGACCGGTACACAACAAACGTTCGGCTCCGCATCGAGCAGGAACTGCGCGAGACCTTCCACGCCGTCTCCATCGACTACGAAGCCAGGATGACCGAATCCGCGCTGGCCAGGCTGTTCTTCCGGATCCGGCTGCCCAAGGACGCCGACGTCAGCGACGTCAACGCCGAAGAGCTGGAGAAACGGCTTGTCCGGGCAGCGCGATCGTGGAGCGAGGGCATCGCGGAAGTCCTGCGGGCCAGTGGTCCGGAAGAGGGCAACAAGGGGCTTGCTTCGGCCTGGGCCGAAGCCTTTCCGGCCAGCTACCGCGTGGACTACGAGGTGGAGGATGCCCTCACGGACATTGCCCGCTTCGAGAAGTACGGATCGGCTGCCGAACTGGCCGAAAAGGGCCGGCCGGAGCGGCCCGGCGTCCACGTCTATCTTCCCGAAGGGGCCGGAGCCACCCTTGAAGAGGACGCCCGTGTCAAGCTCTACATGCTGGAGCCCAAGAGCCTCAGCCAGATCCTGCCGTACTTCCATAACCTTGGCCTTGAAGTGCTCGATGAACGGCCGTTCGAAATCGAGACGTCGGACAAACGGGACTTCTTCCTCTACGACCTTGGCCTGAAGTACCCCGCCGGTGTGGCCCCGCTCGCAACGGGCCAACTGCTGGCGGAAGCCTTTGGCGCCGCTGTTTCCGGTGCCGTCGAGTCTGACAGCTTTGACCGTCTGGTCCTGCGCGAGGGCATGCACTGGAGCCAGATCGTGGTCCTGCGCGCCTATGCCAAATACATGCGCCAGATGGGCAACACGAATTCGTTTGGCTTCATTGCGGACACGCTGCTGGCCAATCCCGACGTGACACGTGCGCTCAGTGCCCTGTTCGCGGTCCGCTTTGACCCCGCCCTCGGGGACGATGTCCGGACCGAGCGCCAGGCGTCGGTCCGTGCAGAGCTGGCAGCCGCCATCGAACAGGTCGCCACCCTGGATGCCGACCGTGTGCTCCGGACCTTCGCGAACCTCATCGAGGCCACGTTGCGGACCAACTTCTATCAGCAAAAGCCGTACCTGAGCTTCAAACTGAATCCGGCCGCCATCGATGGCCTGCCGTTCCCGCGCCCGATGTTTGAAATTTGGGTGTACTCGCCCCGCGTGGAGGGCGTGCACCTTCGATTCGGCAAGGTGGCCCGAGGCGGGCTGCGCTGGTCCGACCGGCGTGAGGATTTCCGGACCGAAATCCTGGGCCTTGTTAAGGCACAGACAGTCAAGAACGCCGTCATTGTGCCCACCGGGGCCAAGGGCGGATTCTTCGCCAAGCAACTCCCTGACCCCGCCGCCGACCGGGCGGCCTGGATGGCGGAGGGCGTGGAGAGCTACAAGACGTTCATCCGCGGTCTGCTGGACCTGACGGACAACCTGATCACAACTCCCGACGGGGAAGCCGTGGTTCCGCCGGCCGACGTCGTCCGCCACGACGACAACGACTCCTACCTCGTCGTCGCTGCCGATAAGGGAACGGCGACGTTCTCGGACATCGCAAACGGCCTATCGGACGAATACGGGTTCTGGCTGGGGGACGCCTTCGCCTCCGGCGGCTCGGTGGGCTACGACCATAAGGCCATGGGGATCACCGCCCGGGGCGCGTGGGAATCGGTCAAGCGCCACTTCAGCGAACTGGATCTCGACACGCAGTCGGAGCCGTTCACCGTGGTGGGCGTCGGCGACATGTCCGGCGATGTCTTTGGCAACGGCATGCTGCTGTCCAAGCACATCCGGCTGCTCGCGGCGTTTGACCACCGCCACATCTTCCTGGATCCGAATCCCGACGAGGCCGTGTCCTACGCCGAGCGGCAGCGGCTCTTCAACCTGCCCCGGTCCTCCTGGGACGACTACGACAAGTCCCTCATCAGCGAAGGCGGCGGCGTCTTCGTGCGGCAGGCAAAGTCCATTCCTGTTTCCGACCAGGTGCGGGCGGCCCTGGGACTGCCGGACGGCACCTCGGAGCTGAGCCCGCCGGAGCTCCTTCGCGCGATTCTGCTGGCGCCCGCGGACCTGCTGTACAACGGCGGTATCGGAACCTACGTCAAGGCAAGTACCGAAACGCATGCGGAGGTAGGGGACAAGGCCAACGATGCGATCCGCGTTGACGGCCGCGACCTTCGCGTCAAGGTGGTCGGAGAAGGCGGAAACCTCGGCATGACCCAGCGCGGCCGCATTGAGGCCGCACTCCAGGGAGTCATCCTGAACACGGATGCCATCGACAATTCAGCCGGCGTCGACTGCTCGGACCATGAAGTCAACATCAAGATCTTTGTTGACCGGATGGTCGCAGCCGGCAAGCTCGAGTCCGCCGAGCGGGCGGACTTCCTGGCATCCATGACGGATGAAGTCGGGCGGCTCGTGCTCGAAGACAACATCGACCAGAACATCCTCCTCCTCAACGACCGCATCCGTGTTGCGGAGTGGAGCCCCAGCTACGAGCGGCTCATGGACTGGCTGGAGAAATCCGCGGACCTCAAGCGCAAACTCGAAGCCTTGCCAACAACGGCGACGCTCCGGGAACGCCTGGAACAGGGACAGGGGCTTACCTCGCCGGAGCTCTCCGTGCTGGCGGCCTACGCGAAGATCGAACTCGCGTCGGCACTTCGCGAGAGCGACCTCGCCGACGATCCGTGGTTCAGGCAAACCCTCCGGTCCTACTTCCCCAAGCAGCTTCGGGAGAGGTTCGACGCCGAACTGGACACCCATCCGCTGCGGCGCGAGATCATCGCTACCGTCGTGGCGAACGACATGATCAACCTGGGCGGCATCACGTTTGCGTTCCGCACCATTGAAGAGACCTCAGCCAACGAGGCCGCGGTGGCAAAGGCCTTCGTTGCACTCCGCGAAATCTACGAGCTTGATGTCATGGTGGGCGAACTCAACGAACTGCCTGCGTCCTTCCCGACGGAGCACTGGAGCACCGTCCACCTTGACATCCGGCGGCTCCTGGACCGTGCTGTCCGGTGGGTGCTCAGCCAAGGCAGCGGTTCCCGGCCGATCTCGGAGATCGTGGGCGAATTCAAGCCGCTGATGGATCCGATGCGTGCCCGCCTCCTCGACTACCTGCGCGGAGAGGACCGTGTCCGCGTGGCTTCCTGGCTCGAAAAGGCCCGGAGCTGGGAACTTCCGGAGGACCTCGCCCACCGCTGGGCCGAACTGTTCGAAAGCTTTGTGCTGCTGGACATCGCCAAGATCACACATGTCAGTGCGGAGCCGGTGGAAAACATCGCGCACGTCTACTACTCGGTGTTCGACCGGTTCCACGCGGATTCCCTCCTGGAGCGGATCACGAAGCTCCCGAGGCGGGACCGCTGGCAGGCGCTGGCCCGCGCTGCCCTGCGTGATGACCTCTACTCCACCATTTCGGACATCACGACGTCGGTACTTGACTCGACGCCGTCCGGGACCCCCGCGGAGGACCGCCTACTGAACTGGGAAGGCCTGAATGCCGAACAGCTCGGCCGTGCCAGGAGCATGTTTGACGAGGTCAACTCGCTCGAAGCGGACGATATGGCGTCACTGTCGGTAGCATTGAGGCTCTTGAGGTCAATCGTCCGACGCTAGGGACCCGTCCCAAGCGTCGAATCTGGAGGTGTAGTGGCAATCTTTACGGACCCCATCAGGGAACACGCTGATTTTGGGCCGGGGGATGCCGAGTGGCTGCACCTCCTGGTTGGCGACTGGCAGATGGTCGCCGACCTCGCCTTCGCTGACCTGGCACTGTGGTTTCCGCATCCTGAGTTCGGGTACGTGGCGCTGGCCCACGTCCGCCCCTCCACCACGCACACGGTGTTCCACGCCGACTTCGTGGGGGAGGGGATCAGGTCGGACCTGCAGCCGCTGGTGGACAAGGCCTGGGGCAGCCGCACGATTGAGCGCTCCAGCGAAACCAACTGGAGCAGCGACATGGCCCTCAGGGTCGAAGCTGTGCCCATGGTCAGGAACGGCCGGACCCTGGCCGTTGTGACCACCCACATGGATCTGTCCAGTTCACGGATGCCTTCCAGGCTCGAACTGACCTACCGCCAGTGTGCCTACGATCTGCTCCGGATGGGAACGCTCGGCCTCTGGCCCGACTTTGCATCGCCCACCGGATCCCGCCGCGGCGCTCCACGTGTGGGTGACGGCCTCATCCGGCTGGATGCAGACGGCATCGTGCAGTACGCCAGTCCGAACGGCGTCTCCGCATTCCGGCGCCTGGGTGACGGGGAGTCCCTCGAAGGCAGGTCGCTTGCCGAAGTCACAGCGGGACTGCTGCGGGACCGCCGCATGGTGGACGAAACGCTCCCGCTCGTAGTGACAGGCCGGATGCCGTGGCGCAGCGAAATCGAATCCCGTGGGGTCAGCCTTTCCCTTCGGGCCATTCCGCTGCGCGACGAACAGCAGCGGTTCGGGGCCCTGGTGCTCTGCCGTGACGTCTCCGAGCTTCGGCGCCGCGAAATGGAACTGGTGACCAAGGACGCCACCATCCGGGAGATCCATCACCGCGTGAAGAACAACCTCCAGACGGTGGCTGCCCTGTTGAGGATGCAGTCGCGCCGGATGGTCAGCGATGAGGCCAAACAGGGCCTCGAGCAGGCCATGCGGAGAGTCGCTACGATTGCCCTCGTCCACGAGACCCTGTCCCAGGGGCTGACGCAAAGCGTCGACTTCGATGAACTGATCGGCCGCCAGTTCCGTCTCTCTGCCGAAGTCGCTTCGCCCTCCCAGCAGGTCAAGACGGCCAGGTCCGGGCTCTTCGGAGAGCTGCCCAGCGATTTCGCCACCCCGCTTGCCCTGGTGATCAACGAACTTGTGACGAACGCCGTCGAACACGGCCTGGAGGGGAGGACCGGAACTGTCTGGCTTCTGGCCGACCGTTCCGAAGGCGACGACGGGGACGAGCTCCTGACTGTGACTGTGGCAGACGACGGTGTCGGGCTGCCGGAAACGCCCCATGTGGAGGGCCTGGGACTGCAGATCGTCCGGACACTTGTGACCAGTGAACTCGGCGGCAGCATCCAGTGGAAGCCCCGTGAAGGTGGCGGAACCGCCGTGCAGATCGTCCTGAGCCTGCAGAAGCGGTAGCAGGGTCTTAAACAGGAAAGCGGCCGCGGAGTGTAAAGTCCGCGGCCGCTTTCCTATTTGCCTAAATCAGGCCAATGCAGTTTTGTCCGGTTAGGAGGCGCGACGTGCGCGTGCAGCACGGCGCTTGAGTGCGCGGCGCTCGTCTTCGCTCATCCCGCCCCAAACACCGGCGTCCTGTCCCGATTCGAGGGCCCACTGAAGGCAGGTGTCCACCACCGGACAACGGCGGCACACACTTTTGGCTTCCTCGATCTGCAGGAGAGCTGGCCCGGTGTTTCCTACTGGGAAGAACAGCTCCGGGTCCTTGTCGAGGCACGCTGCGCGGTTACGCCAATCCATGCTGATCAGTCACTCCATTCCTGGGAACTCGTTGAAGGCCACTTGTGAAAATATTCACTAGAGGCTACATAAGAAAGGGACCCTGCCGGGTCCCCTTGGTCATCTGAATTAAGCGTGTCATGTTAACGCTGTGTAAACAAGGGGTAATCGTCTAAGAAGTGCCTCTTAAGCGTGAGCGATACGTCACATAGGTCGCCGGCGCCCTCCCCGCTAGTCGACTATGTCCGGTATGGTGCCAGTGTGTCAAGACCCCCAGAGAACCCCTCCGACTTCAGTTCTGAGCCCAGCAGGGCAGGCTCCGCAGACGGTCCGGATGCTTCCCCGCACGCCATTTCCCGGGGAGTTCCGGCATCCCGGCCGGGAGAAGTCAGCGCGCTGAGCCTGATTGTCGCCGCTGAAGCGGCGGCCCTCCTTGTGGCCGCGGGCTGGTACGCCGTGCAACTGACCACCGGGGCGCCGGTGCTCTCATTTTGGGGTGCTGTGTTTACGTTGGCGCTCCTTCTTACCTTTTCAGCCTGGCTTTTTGCCGTTGCCTATTTCCTTTTCCGTGGATTCCGCTGGCCGCGGGCGGGGGCGCTGGTGGCCCAGTTGTTTGTGCTGACGATCGGATTTCCGACTCTCACCGGCGGTTATATTGTGGCGGGGCTGTCCATGCTGGTGCCGGCCGCTGTCGCGGTGGTGCTGCTGTTCCGCAAGAGCGTGATCAGCTTCGCCTCGCGTTCCGGTGGGGCGCCCCCCGCCCTGTGACGCCGGGGCTGGATCCCGCCGCCAGGTGTACGGGGGTGGCCCGACGCTCGGAAATGAGGATCGCCCTCCCGGGCGGCGGATTGGGTTCCACTTCGAAACGAACACCGAAGAAATCGCCGTCCATGATGTTCCGGGGCGCGATCAGGATTCCGTTGCCGTGCCCGCGGGCGTGGGCAGCCAGCGGTACCCGCTGAACGATCGTCGGGCTGAACCCGGCGGTGAGCAGTACTGTCCACCCCAGGCTGTGCAGGTCCATCAGATGCCGGGTGGCCTCCGGAGTCAGCATGTCCGCATCATCCACCAGAAGGACCGCGTCCCTGCTCAATACGCCGGCATCAGCGCTCACCCTGAGGCCTGCCCAATAGTTGTCGGCGGCATCGTCAGCACCAGGGAAGAGCCACTCCGGGACGTGCGGGTTTAGCTGGGGGATGGCTGCAAGGAGTGAGCTCTTGCCGGAGGCCGGACCGCCCAGAACGGGCAGGACACATCCGGCCTGAAGCCGGACAGTTGCCGGAAGGAGCTCGTCACCGCCAATGCCGATGACAATTGAGCGGTGTTTGGTTCCGCTTCCCGTGGCGGCACCTGCGGACAACGGTGACGCTGCCAGGCGCGCTTGGACATCGGACGCGCTCAGGTGCGTGGGCAGGGCCTCAATCCTGAAGGGCCGGGCGGCAAGTTCCTTTACTGTCGCTGTCTTCGCCGCCGTCCCTGCGGCCGCATAAAACTGGGCCACCGACCCGGGGCTCCCCGTGAGCGGACCGAACACCACCGCCCGTCCGCGGATCCGGGGAACGTCAGGGATCCGTGGCCACGCCAGGCGGCTCTCCTCGGTGGAGCCATTGGGGAAGAAAGCCCGGTTGGGGACGGCGGCGAAGTAGCGGGCGGTCACAACGTCCCGGTCCCCGGAAATGAGGACCGTGACACCTGCCCTGGTGCCGTCCCGGACGAGGTCCTGGACCAGGTCTTCAGCCCAGGCCAGGGGGCCGGCCCGGAACGCGGAGACCCACGAACCCCAGCCGGTCAGGACCAGGACGAGCGGTGTGGCTTGTTCTTCTGCCGGCCGGCTGAGCCGCAGGGACATTTCGAGGACAATACGTTCCACGATGCGAACAGCCCGGCGCAGTTCATGCAGTCCAGCCACCGCGCCCACGCGGGGCTCTGCCCGTGACGCGCTAAACGAATTGCCGGCGTCGAGTATATAAAGGTGCGATTCCTCGACGTGTTCGATCAACTGCTGCAGGGCAAGGGCCACTGCGTCGTCCGCCCCGCTGCCCGGTCCGCCGACCAGGGCAAGATGGCCATGGCCTGATGGCTGCCACGTCAGCCGGGAGATGCGCTGCCGCTGCGGCTCGTCCGCCAAGCCGAGCTGGACGGACCAGAGGCAGGGTGACGGGTCGTCTTCCGTACTCACGCCCAAAGGTTCGGATCCGGGGAGCTCCGCTGTCCGGTCATCGGCAGGCGTGGCAGTTTCGGGGCGGGAGACCGCCCGGGGCAGCGGGCCGGCCACAGGGCGGTGGGGCGGAGTTCCTCCCATGCCGTTCCAAAGCTTCACGAGGGATTCAATCAGGGGGGCTGCGGCCTGCGCCGGCGAAGGCTGCAGGTCGGGGTTCGGTTGCCCGCCAGGTCCTTCCGGGGCTTTCCCCAGTACCTCGGCGGCGAGGCACACCCTGACGCCGGACGCGGTCGGGTCAGCTGCACCACCGGCCAGCGACGCCGTCTGGAACTCGACCGGATCCTCGGTGCCGCGGGCGAGATAGCCGCGCCCGGGAGTGGCCACGCCGATTCCGGCGGCGACCCTGGAGTTGATGATGTCGAACGATTCCATCTCAGACTGGACGCGCAGCGCAATGCTGGTGGTGACGTTCGCCCGGATGTCCGCCGTGAGGGCGCCCTGGGGCCGCTGCGTGGCCATGATGAGGTGTATGCCCAGCGATCGTCCGATGGCTGCCATCCGCATGAGTTCCGTCAGCGCTTCGGGGGCGTCTTCGACGAGCATGCGAAACTCGTCGATGATCAGAACCAGGTGGGGGAGCGGACCGGCGGCGGCACCTGCCGCCCGATAGCCCGCCAGGTCCGGAGCCTGGACGGCGGAAAGCAATTCCTCCCGGCGCCGGATTTCGGCGCGCAGGGAAATCAGCGAACGGTCCAGTTCATCCCGGGTGAGGTCCGTGAGCATACCCACACAATGAGGCAGGCCCGTCAACGGTCCCAGTCCCGAACCGCCCTTGAAATCAAAAAAGAGAAGGTTGACCACATCCGGCGGGAAGCTCAGAGCCAGCCCGGCCGCCAGGCTCCGGAGAAGTTCGGATTTTCCGGAGCCGGTGGTTCCCGCCACCAGCAGATGCGGACCGTCCGACTCAAGGTCGAGCATGCGGGGTCCTTGTGCTGACATTCCGATGGGAACGGCCAGTCCGGGCGCCCCGCGCCCGCCAAGCCAACGGACCGACGTGTCCGACGTCGACGCCGGCAGGACATCGGCCAGTGAACAATGCAGCGGCACCACTGCTGGGGTATCCGGGCCGCACTCAAGGGCCGGTGCCATATCCCGGCAGTACCGGTCGAACACCCGCTCCGGAACAAGGTCAGGCAGGAAGTCATGTGTGGAGTCCCCGGCACAGAGCCGGGCCGTGTTCCCGCCAAGTTCGATGACTGTGCCCGCCTCCGCGGAGCCATCCCGGGTGCAGTCAAGAACGTGCCAGCCGCGGTTGATGGCGGTGGCAGACATGCCGGAAATCCCGGGCGCGCCATCGACGTCATCGATCAGTATCAGCACGCCCCGTTCCCGGCTCCGGTCGATGCCGCGCTCCAGCAGGTCCGATGTCTTCCGGGCATTCGACGAAAGTGACACCGGGGTGAGATACCGGGACGTCAACGGCAGGGACTCCGGCCGGCCCTGCAGCAGGATCCGCGTATGTGCCGCGTTCCGGTAGCTTGTGAGCTGCATAAGCATGAACCTGATCAGGCCGGCGACGTCCTGCCGGGGCCCGCGGACAAATGTCCGATCTGGAAGGTGCAGGATGAAGGGCATGCGGCCGGCGGCCGGTGCGTCGAAATCCGGGTCGGCGGGATCCAGCCTGACGTTGGACTGCTGATCCGCGAGTCCGAGGCGCAACCCAAGACCGTCCGGTGCCAGTGTCCCTCCGGTCCCGACCGGAGATTCCGATTGCCCCCTGAGGACTAGCGCAGCGGCGGACGGTGCGGACCGGCGTCGTCGTTCCTTGTCTTCTTCAACGGCGGCAGCCACCGACGCCTTGAGGCGGCATCGCTGGCGGCGGCCCGCCAGCATGGGAACGAGCACGGAAACGGCAGAAACCGCCGTGAAGGCCAGGAACATCCACATTCCGGTGACCACAGCGAGGCCCACGCCGATGAGCAGCGGCAGTGCCGCGGTGAGGAAGAGAATGCCCCGGTTACCGCCGTCGGCCCTGTGCGGGACTCTCAAAGGCTCAGTGACGCTGGAGCCGGCAGCGTCCCATTCGGCGAGCAGTCCTGCCGTTGGGGTTCCAAAGGTGATGGATAGTGTTGAACTGCCACAGCTGATCAGTGAATTTGCCGAAACCGCGGAGTGGCCCACTCTCTTCCCGTCCACGATGGTTCCGTTGGCGCTGCCAAGGTCCGCGATGGTGATGGTGGTGTCCGTCACATCCAGCCGGGCATGCTCACGGGAGACGGCGGCATCCGGAAGGGCGATTTCAGTGCCGCTCCGGCCGATCCGGTAGGTGCCGCGCCGCAGGGGCAGTACAGTCCCGGCCGCGGGTCCGCTGTGTACGGCGATCAGCAGGCCGGCATCCGTGGCGTTGCCCGTGTCCGCACGGCGGCCTCCCGCACCGTCCACTATGACCGCCCCGGTAACAAACGGAGGAACTCCGACAGCCAGGCCGGCTAAAGGCAGTCCCCGTACGGTCAGTTCCCCTGCACCGTACTGCTCCGCAATAGCTTGCTGCACGAGGTGGCCTGCAGCGCCATGCCCGGCCTCAATAGTGAGTTCGAGCGGTAGGCCAGGGCTGCCGGCATCGGGTCCGCGGACCAGCGTGCAGTGGAGCGTCATCGGGGGCTTTCCGTTGGGAAGGAGACGGTTTCTGCCCAAGCTACCGGCGGGCGCTGCCCCCGGTCATCGCCCTCATCCGACTATGTGGACAAGCCCGGCCCGTGCCGTCGATTCACGGGTGGCCGTACAGCCTCGGGTAGGCTAGAGCAGCAGCCAATGCACAACATTGGGCTGCCCGCATTCGAATCAGGAGATTTTGTGACCGCTGACCTCGTCATCGTAGGGTCGGGCTTTTTCGGCCTGACAATCGCAGAACAGGCCGCCACTGAGCTGGGCTTGAAGGTCGTTGTCCTCGACCGCCGCCACCATATCGGCGGCAATGCCTACAGCGAAAAGGAAGAGCAGACCGGCATCGAGGTGCACCGATACGGCGCCCACCTGTTCCACACGTCCAACGAGCGCGTGTGGGAGTATGTCAACCGATTCACGACGTTCACCAACTATGTGCACAAGGTCTACGGCGTCCACAAGGGCGAGGTGTACTCCCTGCCGATTAACCTCGCCACGATCAACCAGTTCTTCCGTGCCAACCTGACTCCAGGGCAGGCCCAGGCCCTCATCCAGGAGCAGGCCGGCGAGCTCGCGGGCACTGATCCCCAGAACCTGAACGACAAGGGCATCCAGCTCATCGGCCGCCCGCTGTACGAGGCGTTCATCAAGCACTACACCGGCAAGCAGTGGCAGACGGATCCCAAGGACCTGCCTGCAGGGATCATTTCCCGGCTGCCGGTGCGCTACAACTACGACAACCGCTACTTCAACGACAAGTACGAGGGGCTGCCGACCAACGGCTACACTGCGTGGATCGAGAAGATGGCGGAGAACCCGAACATCGAGGTCCGGCTCAACACCGACTTCTTCGATGAGTCGCACGAATACAGCAAGGACAAGGTTGTCGGCAACATCCCGGTGATCTACACGGGGCCGGTGGACCGGTACTTCGATTTCTCGGAAGGCGATCTGTCCTGGCGGACCATTGACTTCGAAGAGGAAATCCTCGACGTCGGCGATTTCCAGGGAACGTCGGTCGTGAACTACAACGACGACGATGTCCCCTTCACGCGCATCATCGAACCGCGCCATTTCCACCCGGAGCGGGATTACCAGAGTGAGCAGACCATCATCATGCGGGAGTTCTCGCGGGCGGCGGAGAAGGGCGATGAGCCTTACTACCCGATCAACACCACGGCTGACCGCGAACGCCTGCTCAAGTACCGCGACCTCGCGGCTGCCGAGAAGGATGTGCTGTTCGGCGGCCGGCTTGGAACGTACAAGTACCTCGATATGCACATGGCCATCGGCTCAGCCCTAACCATGTTTGACAACCAAATCCGTCCGCACTTCGAGAGTGGAACAACCCTTGAAAGCGGAGGGGTAGACGCATGAGCGCTGAGCTACTGGCTGCTCCCGACAAGGGCGGCGGCCTCCTCGACGTGTTCCGGCGCCGTGAACTGCTCCGGCTTATCGTGCGGAAGGAACTCAAGGTCCGCTACCGCGGCTCGGTGCTGGGCCTGCTCTGGAGCTACGTCAAGCCGGGCGTGCAGTTCATCGTTTTCTATTTCGCCCTCGGAGTGTTCCTGGGCCTGAACAAGCAGCCCAACTTCGTCATCTACATGTTCTCGGGCATCATCCTGGTGAACTTTTTTTCGGAAGCCTTCAGCAACGCCACGCGGTCCATTGTTGCGAATGGGGCCTTGGTCAAGAAAATCTTCCTCCCCCGTGAGCTCTTTCCGGTGGCGTCCGTCTGGGTGGCCATGGTCCACTTCCTGCCGCAGTTCCTGATCCTCCTCACGGCCTGCTTTTTCTTTGGCTGGACTCCGAGTATCGTGCAGATCCTTGGTGCCATTGGTGCGTTTGTCATTGTGGCCATGCTGTCCCTTGGACTTGGCCTGCTGTTTGCCGCCGCAAACGTGATGTTCCGGGACTCCGAAAATATCGTTGACCTGATGCTCATGATGGCCACCTGGCTTTCGCCTGTTCTGTACGCCTGGTACCTGGTCCGGGACGCCCTGGGAGAGACGTTCTACTTCTTCTACCAACTCAACCCGATGACTATTGCCGTCGAACTGTTCCACTTTGCATTCTGGGCACCGACGGGCGCCGTGCGGAATGCCGCCGAAGGCGCCAGAATGCCGGAGAACCTCATTTCGCTGTGGTTGCCGGTCGGGTTGTTGATTTCCTTGGGGCTCCTCGCAATTGGCCAGACCGTATTCCGACGCCTTGAGGGCAGATTTGCGCAGGAGTTGTGATGGCTGCAGAAGCAATCATTGTTGAAAAGGTATCGAAACGCTTTAACCTTCGGCACACACGGTCCCTCAAGGAGACGGTTGTGTGGCTGTTCAAGGGCCGACGCGGGGATCTTTCCTCGACGTTTATGGCGCTGGATGGTGTGGACGTTTCTGTTGGCGTCGGGGAGTCGGTTGCGCTGCTCGGCTTCAATGGGTCGGGAAAATCGACCCTGCTCAAACTCATTTCCGGTGTTATGAGTACGGACAGCGGAAGCATCAGAACCCGCGGCAAGGTCGCCGGCCTCATTGAGGTGGGCGCCGGTTTCCACCCCGACCTGACAGGCCGCGAGAACGTGTTCCTTAACGGCGTGCTTCTTGGCATGACCGAGAAGGAAACAGAAGCGCGTTTTGACGAAATCGTCGAGTTCTCCGAAATCGGAAAGTTCATCGACACCGAGGTCAAGTTCTACTCATCCGGTATGTTCCTGCGCCTGGCCTTTTCGGTCGCCGTGCACACGAACCCGGATGTCTTCCTGATCGACGAAATCCTCTCGGTGGGCGACGAGCCCTTCCAGAAGAAGTGCCTGGCACGCATCCAGGAGCTCCGGGAGTCGGGCTGCACGCTCGTCGTGGTCAGCCACGACCTCGACATGGTGAGCAAGGTCTGTGACAGGGGCGTCGTGCTGCGGCAGGGCAAGAAGGTTGCAGACGGGCCAATCGGGGAAGCAGTCCGCCTTCTCCGGGAAAGCTGATACGAAGCTGACATGAACACGAATGCAGTAGGGAGTGCAGATGAGTAGGGCCCGTAAGCTCTTCGAAGTTTTGGACGACGGCGGTTCAGGCCTGGCAGGCGGCGAGGCCCGGCTCTCCGATCGGGAAATTGGCCTGCTTGTTGGCGGGTTGAACTATCACTCACTGATCCAGCCCGGCCGGGAATTCAAGGTCATAGTCCTCCGAGCACCCGACGGAGAGTTTCCCCGGCTGACCGGCTACGCCTGCCACCGACACGAGTGGGAACCGAACCGTACCGTCATTTGCACGGTTGGCGTCAAAAGCACGGTTCCGACGACGGCGTCTGCCGATTCGCCGGTCGTTCCCCTCGTCATCGACTTGGGCGGGGAACGCGCCGAAGGGGGAGCAACCTTCTACGACCGCCCGGGCCGAAAAGCCAAAGTGCTGCGTCTTGCCCGGTTTGGAGCGCCGATCGCCTTCGACGCCCTGCGCCAGGGACTGACGGACTACCACGAAAAACGCCTCACACCGAACCGCCGGCCGCATCGGATGGCTCCGATCGAATCCACTGCGCCGCTGCGCAGCCCGTCCGAAGACGGCGAGCCGGCAATCATCTTCGGGCTGCATTGGCTGGAAATGGGAGGGGCGGAACGATGGGCCATTGAAACCATCGCGCTGGCCCGCGAGGCCGGCTTCCTGCCCATCGTGTTGACTGACCGTGAGTCGGCCCACCCGTGGATTGTGCGCCCCGAACTGGACGGCGCGCTGGTCCTGCCGGTAAACCTTCCCATTTCAGACGAGGAAGAATCAGAACTGCTGTTGGCACTGCTGACGAAGTTCTCGGTTCGCGGTATCCACGTCCACCACAACGGGTGGCTTTATCACCGTCTCCCATGGTTCAAGGCCATGGATCCCGGGATCCGGACGGTCGATTCGCTGCACGTCATCGAATGGCGGACCGGCGGCTTCGTCGAATTGGCCGTCAAGCTGTCCAATGCCATTGACATGCACCACGTCATTTCGCCGCAGCTGAGGGACTACATGGTCCTGCAGCGGGACGTCCCGAAGGAACGGGTTTCCCTCGCGCCGCTGTACGGACTCAGTGAGGTGTCGGCGGCCCCGAAGGCCGAAAAGGACCCGGGGCGGCCCTTTACGGTGTCCTTCGTCGGCCGGCTCAGCCAGCAGAAACGCCCTTATCTCTTCCTCCGTTATGCCGCCCAGCTCCGGCGCTCCACCGAACAGGACGTGCGCTTCATCCTGCACGGATCGGGCGCCCTGGCTGAAGAGACGTCGCGGCTTGTCGCGAAGTACGGTCTTTCGGACTGTCTTGAGCTGCGTCAGCCGCCGCGTTCCGTGGACGACACCCTGGCCGACTCAGACCTGCTGGTGATTTCCTCGGACAATGAGGGGCTGACACTCACGACCTTTGAAGCGACAGCCCAGGACGTGGCCGTACTGTCGACCGACGTCGGCTCACAGGCTTCCCTTGTGTCCGACAAAGTCCTGGTACCGAGGCAGCCCCTCGCGTTTATCAGGGAAGCTGTCCAGCGCACCAAGGCAATCATGGCCTCGGAGGAGTTGCGTGAACAGATCGTGGAAGAACAAAGGCAGAAAATCGCCGCTCTGAAGGAACTCCCGGAAGCACGGGAATGGACCACAGGACTTTACGAAGGATGGAAAGCATGACCGACCAGGTCGCAGCCGTAGTCGTCACCTACAACCGTGTTGACAAGCTCGGAAGGGTTCTCGACTCGATCCTCGCCCAGAGCCGGCCGGTTGACCGGCTGATTGTCATCGACAACGCCAGCACGGACTCCACACCACAGCTGCTGGCTGTCTACGACGACGATCCGCGGGTGGAGATCGTCCGCCTGGATTCCAACACAGGCGGTGCCGGCGGCTTTTCTGCAGGCATGGAGCGTGCCTACGAGCGTGGCGCCGACTGGGTATGGATCATGGACGATGACTGCTACACCGAGGAAAGCGCTTTGGAGAAGCTCCTCGCCGGGCACGCGGAAGCTGAACAGGAACTCGGCCGCAACGTACCGTACAGCTGCTCGCTGGTCCGCTACACCGACGGTTCCATCTGCGAGATGAACAACGCCGGTGCCACGTGGGACTGGGGGCGACTGATCGCCCAAGGTCAGCGTGCAGTGTTGATCACCAACTGCTCGTTCGTTTCGGTGCTGATTCCCCGCCGGTCCATCGCCAAATACGGGCTGCCCCTGGTGGAGTACTTCATCTGGTTCGACGACATGGAATACACGCTTCGGATCAGCGCTGACGGACCCGGAGTCCAGATTCTGGACAGCCTGGTGACTCATGACATGCCGACGAACCGGGGTGTGAACTTCGGCGACCTGAACCCCGGGAATGCCTGGAAGTTCTTCTATGGAGCGCGCAACGAGTCGTCGTACCGCTGGCACCACGATGACAAGCTGGCCTGGCTGCAGTTTGTGGTGACAACGTACGCCTGGATGGTCAAGGGCGGCGTCGGGCGCCGGCTGCAGCTTCGGGTTGCAAAGCAGATCCTTGCCGGCCTCAAATTCGATCCGAAGCCGAAAATGGCCCGAAGCGTCCGCTGAACCATTCGACCGCATAACCGCATAACAAGAGGGGGACCCTGAAGGGCCCCCCTTTTTGTTATGTCCGGGCCTTAGCGGACCGGGTACAAAGCCAGCGCTTCGGTTCTCTTGTTGCCCGCCAACCGGGTGGCAGTTGCTTCAAACTCGGGCGAACCGGTCGGTTCCGGGAGTTCGGCGTCGCTGCTTGCGGCGGCGTACGTCCAGCCGGTACCAAGGTCCAGCAGCGAGCGATGCTTGATGTCGTAGTAGTCGTCAAGAATGCCGATGGCCACGCCCTGGGCGCCCGCGGCCGCCGCAACCATGTGCGGATGGAACCTGGACGTGTACCACTGCTGGCCCCGGCGGACTGGCAATCCTTCACCCCAGACCTGTGTGAACGGGACGAAGTTCTCCTCCGGGATGAGCCCTTCGAGGGCGTCGAACATTCGACGGTCCGACCCCGGGATCGCCTCCACGTAGCCGACCGAGAGGCCTTTTGCGAGGGCGTTTTCGACAACAACCCGCAGTTTGTCCCTGAGCCGCGAGAACGTGGGCTCATCGGTCATGTCGCTTTGGATGCACAACATCACATCCTTTGCGCGGGACTGGACCCGTGGCGATTCAGTACTCCGGCGCAGCTCGTGGAGAAGGCCCAGGAAGACATCGTCCAGTCCCGTTTCGAGGCCGAGGAAGGCCGCGCTGGCGTCGTCGCGAACGCTGACCGCCGAGAAGTCCGAGAACGTCTTCGCCAACAGTTCCGCATTTTCAGGCGGGGGCATGAGGCCGAGTCCGGAACCTACCAGCCTGCAGCCGTTCAGGTCCCGTGCTGCGGCCATTCCCGCTACCAGCCCTACATGGTCCGGCCAGACACCATTGACATAGCCGCCGCCCAGAAGGTGGATCGAGTCCGCCTGGCCCAACGTCATGAGCCCGATGTCGTACATGGGCGTGCCGCCGCGGGTGACGACGTTGACCACGTGATCCCACACGGCCTGGGCAGACTGATCCGGAGCCTCGAAGCAGGAGCGCCACAGCGTATTCGTTGTGTGGAAACCAGGGTGGATTCCGGCAAAGAGCGCGCTTGCGGTACCGGGCTGGGGGCAGTCAAGCCAAACGGAAGCGTCGGGCCGGACGCGGGCCAGGAACCGCAGCCATGCAGCTACGATCAGCTCATCGCCATAGTTCGGGTTTCCACCGGAGGCAACGAGATAGATGTTCTCAGTCATCGGCCAAGGTTAACACTTTCCTTTGGCGTCAACCCAATTAGGGCAGTGCGAAAACCGGCGACCCGCCGGCCTCGAACTTGGGCGTGTAGCTGACGATGGCATAAGCTACCTTGGGCCCGGCTATACGCGACCCACTACTGTGAAGTCTGAGGAGTTGGGTGGGTTTGTCGACAAGTCGAACTGTGCCATTGGGGCAAGGGGCGGAGTTCCACCAGCGAGAACGCCGCCCGCGGCCCGCGTCCGGACCGAAAAGCGGCTTCCGTGCCGACATTCAGGCTTTGCGTGCGATTGCCGTTGGGATGGTGGTTCTGGGCCATGTGTGGCCCAACAAGTTAACCGGCGGCTACGTGGGCGTCGACGTGTTCTTCGTCATTTCAGGCTTCCTCATCACGTCCCACCTGTCGAAAGAGATCTTTGCGACGGGAAAACTACACGTGGCCGCCTTCTATTCCAGGCGTATCCGCCGGCTGTTGCCCGCGGCCTTTGTGGTCCTCGTTGTGTCCCTCATCGCGGCAGTGATGATCCTTCCGTTTTCCAGATGGACCGACACCGCCCAGCAGGTTCTGGCAAGCGCACTCTATGCCGAGAACTGGGTTTTGGCGGCCAATGCCGTTGACTATTCGGCATCCACCGAATCCGCCACAGTTGCACAGCACTACTGGTCCCTGTCCGTGGAAGAACAGTTTTACCTGGTCTGGCCCCTGCTGATGGTGGGTCTGGCGGCGGCGGCGGTCCGTTTGAGGGCCCGGCCCCGGGTTATCGTCGCGGCGGGCATCGCCCTGGCTGCCGCCGGTTCGTTCGCTTTGTCCGCTTACCTTGCCGACGCAGGCCGCCATGAGGCATATTTCTACACCCAGGTGCGGCTGTGGGAATTCGGTGTGGGTGCCGGGCTGGCCCTGATGGTCAACAGGCTCAAATTCCCGCCCGTCGCAGCAAACGTTCTCGCGCTCCTGGGATTTGGCGGTCTGATCGCCAGTGCCGTCCTGTATAACGCGGGCACGCCCTTCCCGGGCACGGCCGCGCTCCTGCCGGTCGTAGCCACCGCAATGGTCATTGCGGGCGGAACCCCGGGCCATTTCATGTGGCACAGCCGGGTGACCTCGCTGCCGCCGGTGCAGTTCCTGGGGAACATCTCCTACTCGCTCTACCTCTGGCACTGGCCCCTGATCGTTGTGGGCCCGTTCCTCATTGACGCGGAACTCCACACACCAGAGAAGCTCATTCTGTTGGCGATAGCGGTTCCCCTGGCGTGGGCCACCAAAGTCTGGGTTGAGGACAAGGGACTGCAGTTCCGGCCGAAGTCCAGACCCGCCGTGAAGACCGTGGTGGCCATGGTGCTGGGAATGGCTGTGATAGCAGCCGGCTGCGCCGGTGTGTCCCTGGGACAGCAGGCCCGGGTGGCAGAAGCAGAACAGATCATGCTCAACCAAAAGACGTCCATCTGCTATGGCCCCCGGGCGATGGACCACCCTGCCAAATGCGGGGACCGGTTCGGGCCGGCCTTCGTGCCGACGATGAGCGAAGCAAACGCCTACCACAAGACGGCTTCCGAATGCACGGACAACCTGGACATCCTCATGGCAGGTGACAAGAGAACCACAAGGTTTTGCGACTTCAGCGGCGGTGCCCCGGACGCCACGACCGTCTGGCTGGTCGGGGACTCCCACGCCCAGCAATGGCAGGCCCCTGTGTTCGACATGGCCAAAAAGAACAAGTGGTTGCTGAAGATCAGTTTCCTGGGCGGCTGCCCTCCGGCCGCGGTGACGTATGCAGGCTTCTATGCGTCGGTGGCCGACCAGGGCAGCGTCACCAACTGCAGGTCGTGGGGGCAGGCCGTCTCCGAGGCCGTGGCTGCTGACAAGCCCGCCTACGTCTTCACGTCTGCCTTTGCCCGCCGGGAACGTGTCGACGACGGTTCGGGACGGTCCCAGAACGATCAGTACGCCGAAGGCTTCGGCAAATACTGGAAGGCATGGACGTCCGCCGGCAGCACAGTGGTCGTCCTGGCAGATCCGCCCTACAACGTCGATGTCCGGCCTGCAGACTGTCCTCTCCTCAACGTAGAGGACCCCGAGCGTTGTGCTGTGGACCGGTCGGCGGCAGCTCCCCTGGATCCCATGGTCTACGCGGCGCACGCCAACAAGGACCCGCGACTGAAACTCGTTGACCTCACCGACTACTTTTGCGACAGCGGCCGGTGTTACAGCGTCGTGGGGGGCGTGGTGGTCTATTTCGACGTCAACCACCTGAATGTGGAGTTCAGCCGGCTCCTGGGCCCGATGATCGAAGCCCGGCTCTAGGTAGCGGCAACGCTTCAAGCTCCGGGTGACTTCGGCCGCAGGTGAACTTCGGCGCAGGCGGCCTTAGCCGCAGGCGACCTCAACTGCAGGCGACCTCAGCCGCAGGCGACAACCTTCAGCAGCCTGGCGTGGCCTTGGCTGTCCACAACCTTCACCGACGGTGAATCCTTGACATCCACAACACCTCCAAAGCCCTTGGCGGCCGCTGCGTTGGCCAGGTACTTGGAACCGAAGTCCAGGATGTAGTCGACGTTCCGCGCCTTGGCGATCGAGCACACGTCGGAGCCGGGGAGTGCCTCGCCGATGTCCTGGTTGATGGCCGTGAGTGCGGGGTCGTCAGTGGAGAACATGTGGTACGTACTGACTTTGCGGCCCGTCAGGGCGTACGCCAACGAGCCTCCGTTCCAAGGGTTCACCGCGATGGTCGCGTCTTCGGGAACTGTCTCCGGCAGGCGGTTGATCACAGCCAGCTCGTCTGAGTCGACGATCGGCGACGAGGCGTCCATAACATACGCCCGTGACGCCTCCTCGGTAATGCCCCGCATGGTTCCCGTCTGCGTAGTAGCCGTGGCGGCCAAAATGAAGAGTGCCGCCAGGGCGGCGGGGGCCCCAGCGGGGTACTTGCGGCTTAGCGCCCCGTTCATTTTGGTGGCGCCCTTCGCTATCGGAGCCTTGAGGGCATCCCAGAGGAACACGCTGCCGATCGCGGCGAGGACCACGGTGAAGATTGGCAGAAGGGCCGCGAGCCGGTAGCTGTCCTGATACCAGCCGCCCGTCAGCAACATCCTCCAGAAGCCCTTGGGCGCTGACGCGGTGGTGATGTAAAGGATTACCGGCACGAGCCAACACAGGACGATCCAGAGGTCCCGGGAGTGCCGTAGCACCCGCTGAAGGCCAATGAGGGCCAGGATGGAGACGGCCCATGCGACGGGACGCCCGATGGGTGCATTCAAAATGACTTCGCCCACCGCGCCGGTCAGGCTCGTGAACGGCGCCCACCCGTCGTATTCCACGAGCGGACGCAGAACCCGCCAAACCAAGGCAAACACCAGCAGCCCAGCAAAGGCGGCCCCGATGATGATCAGTGGCTGCAGGGGACGGAACGTACGGCCACGGAGGCCCAGCAGTTCGCGGCCGGCGACCCACAGGCCAAGGGGGAGTGAGAAGGCGACCAGGGACAGGAGCCCGTTCGTCTGTGACAGGGCCAGCGCGGGGACGGCCACTGCAAGCGCCATCCATAACATTGTCCGGTCTTCACGCTTGTCGAAACCAAGCCTGCACAGTCCAATGACGAGTGCCACGGCCGCGGGCAGCAGGGCGTAGGACAGGATGTTGGGGTACAGCGGTCCGAAGTCCATGATCGAGATCGGGAATGCCGTGAACCCTGCGGCGAAGACGCCCGTGAGAGCCAGGGCCACGGGCCGTGGCCCGACGATCTGGTGCACCAGGAAGATCAGCGCCGCCGGCCAGAACACCGCACCAATGATGATGTTGAAGACATTCTCCGCAACAACCACGTCCGAGGCGGAAAGCTGAGCGATCAGGGCTGCTGTGGAGTGCCACGCGGAGGGATAGATGGCGCCGCCGCCTTCGCCGCCCGCCATGCCTCCGAGGGTCAGTGAGGATGCGTTGCCGGTCTCGAGAATGTAGCGGATGGCGTTGAGGTGGAACACATTGTCAAAGCGCTGCGCGAAGTTCTCCGGGCTGCCAATGACTTCCGCGAGCCGCCGTGCCGTCAGGAATGCACCAACGGCCATGCCGGTGGCGGCTCCCGCCCAGGCGCGGAAAGGTGTCGGCTCCTGAACCGCAATCGTGGCTTTAAGCACAAAGCGGCGCAGGGCCCATGCGGCGGCGGAGGCACCCGCCGTGGTCAGCAGCAGCGGCACGACGTTCCATCGCAGGCCCACAGCGCCGGCAGCGATTCCGGCCACGCCGATGATGCCGACAGTGAGCAGGGGTGCAAGGCACAGGAGCGGCAGCCGCCGGGCCCCCATGAAGTAGGCGAGCACTCCGCCGGGGCCGAAAGTGATGAGAAGAGCGACGGCAAATGCGGGCAGGGCGTTCCACCAGGACATGTAGGGCTATACCTGTTCTTAGTTGTTTGCGCTGCGGAGAAGTTCCAGCAGGTAAGCCCCGTAGCCGCTCTTCACCAGGGGTTCGGCGCGTACGCGGAGTTCCTCGTCGCTCAGGAAGCCGAGCCGCCACGCGATTTCTTCGGGTGCGCCGATTTTCAGGCCTTGGCGGTGCTCTACGGTACGAATGAAGTTGGACGCATCGTTGAGCGAGTCGAACGTCCCGGTGTCCAGCCATGCCGTGCCGCGGGGAAGGATTTCAACCTTCAGTTGGCCGCGTTCCAGATAAGTGCGGTTGACGTCGGTGATCTCGAGTTCGCCGCGGGGGGAAGGCTTGAGGTCCTTGGCGATGGCAATGACTTCGTTGTCATAGAAGTACAGTCCGGGAACGGCGTAGTGGCTGCGCGGCTTCTCCGGCTTCTCTTCCAGGGAAATCGCTTGTCCGCTGCCGTCGAACTCCACCACACCGTAGGCTGTCGGGTCTGAGACCCAGTACCCGAACACAGCACCGCCTTCGATGTCCTTGAAGCGGCGAAGCTGGGTGCCCATGCCCTGGCCGTAGAAGATGTTGTCGCCCAGTACCAGGGCCACCGGCTCATTGCCGATGTGCTCTTCGCCGAGAACGAATGCCTGCGCCAGTCCGTCAGGACTCGGCTGCTGCTTGTACGTAATATTGACGCCAAATTGCCAACCATCGCCGAGCAGGCGCTGGAATTGTTCGGCGTCGTGGGGCGTGGTGATAATCAGGATGTCCCGGATGCCGGCCAGGATGAGGGTGGAGAGCGGGTAGTAGATCATGGGCTTGTCGTAGACAGGCACCAGTTGCTTGCTTGAGCCAAGAGTGATCGGGTGCAGCCGGGAGCCTGTGCCGCCAGCCAAGATGATTCCACGCATGCGCTCTATCATTGCGTGCATTGTCACGGCCAGCAAACCAGTAAGACCTGTTGTAGAGGGCCCGTCGCTGAAAGTCCCGGCTGCAGGCGCGCGCTAAGCTGGCTGAATGCAGAAACTCCTTGTCACCGGCGGCGCCGGCTTCATCGGTTCCAATTTTGTCCACTACGTTCTGGAGAACACCGAGGACCACGTCACGGTCCTGGACAAGCTGACGTACGCAGGCAACCTGGAATCCCTGAGGGGCCT
>NZ_JBFBEY010000034.1:0-36795 GCF_040683875.1 Arthrobacter sp. NPDC093128 | reverse complement strand
TCGGGAAGTAGCGTTTCCTGCATCGAATTTACCCCGCGCAGGAGCGGCCGCATACATCTTGCGGGTCACGATCGAGACTCAATTGCCGGGTCTCACCCAGGCTTGGCGAGGTGGGCGTCCTCGGTCCCGGGGCGTTATTGGACGGCCGGAGCTGGGGCCGGGTGATCATTTCGCCGTCACGTCGGGAGGGGGATCCTGGGCAGTGGTCTCGTATGGCGTCCTATACAGCGGGAGCTGGGGAGTTGGGTCGTACCTGTCCCTGAGGAGGTCGTCGATCGACAGTTGACCGGCAATGGGGTGAATGGCTCCCGGCTCAATTCCCGATCGTCCCCGTGGCATGCCTTGACAGTACGAACATTGCCCACGGAAAGCGGGGCAGACACGCTGAACCGGGTGTGAGGAGCGGCATTAGTTCTGCCGTCCGGGCGGGTTGAGAGTTCCTACGTCCGGCGCCATCCCGTAATGATGCGACCGGTCCATGCCAGAAGGCTGAGGGACCCGGCGAGGACCAGCGGGGTGGCGAATACGACGGCCTGTCCGAGGAATATCAGCAGGGCCACCCCGAGAGTGCCTGCATAGGTCAGGGACAAGCTCAGCGTCGAGAGGTCGTTCACGGCTGTTCTTCTTCCTGACCGGCATAGGATTCGTGCGTGGGTTGCGGGATATCAAAAGCCCTGGCGTGCGGTCGACACGGTGTCGAAGAATGTTTTCGGATCCTCGGAGCCCAGAAGGTCCCGATGGAATGTGATGGCGTCGACCGGATCGGTGTCGATGAAAAGGATGGCCACTGCCATGGAGTGCACCACCGTGTACCTGGTCGGGCCCTCCATCCAGGACGACATCCCGGTGTACTCTCCGACGTCCAGGCCCTCGCCGAGCAGCCCCTTGGCCGCAAGCAGTTCGTACACTGCGTGCCATGCCCAGTCCAGAAGGTCGTTGATCGCTGCATCCACGGTAGGAGCGCTCATATATTGATGGTGGCACTGCCCGCCCCGTTCGGGTGCGCACACGGTGCGCGTGTCGGGCACGACGCAAAGGTGAATGCCCCACGAGTCTGGCCAATTGTCCAAAGAACTTTGGACAATTGGGGGGGGTCCCGGAGGGCCCGGGTCGTTTTGGATTCGATCAGGCATCCTGCGCAGACTTGCGGCAGACGAGACGGCTGCCGCGGCTCTCAGAGACCGGCCCGTCACGGACGGTCATTCCGCTGAACACGGCGACGAGCACGCTGGCGGTGCTGGCGTCGTGGACGAGGTAGTCGGCGACTGGCGGGCACCGGATGTGCCTGTCAGATTTGGGCGTCGGTCTGATAACGGAGTCACCGCTGGGTTTGAGGGTCCGGAGGGCAACTTGGGGAACCGGGCGCGATTCAAAGTTTCGAGAGGAAATAAGCGACGGAGGAGCGCCGAACGAAACTTTGAATCGTGAGCGGCGCAAAGCGCCCTGGTTGCGTGGAGGACCTGCCCAGCGATGATGGGGATCAGAATGACAAACAGCGCGAAGTTGCTTCTGTAATCGCCTCCCGCTAGTGGACTGAGCAACCGGAGGATTGAGGCCCATTCGCACAATCCAAATTAACAAGATTCACCGAGCACAGACAGAGTTGCAGGGCAGCGAGAAGCCCCTATTTCAGCCTGCTCGACCGGCGAAGCCCGTCTCGAAAGGCGAGGGTTGAGAGACGCATCAGGCGAAACGCTCGGTCTTGACCGCCATGCGGAGTCCGGCGTGTCTTCCGAGACTCGGAACTCACTGCTCTGCCTCGTGCGCTGTGTCCCTGTGGCAAGACACGGTGCCGCCACCAAATCCGGGATGGGCGACGCCCGACAACGGTGATCCCTACTACCGGACGAAGCCCACCTCACGCCTACGACCATAGGGTCACGTTGGGTGAATTACCGACGACGACTCCTTACTCGCAGGTTTCCACTCGTTCTGGTGGCCGAGTCCCTTCGTGACCTCGTAGTGGAAGCCCGTGCGGTCCTCCCTTGCCCATGCCTCGTAAAATTCGCCCTTCTCGAACAGCCTTCTGTTTTGCGCAGGAGGACGCAACCAGAGGATGGTTCCGTCTTCGGTTACGGCATCAACGTAGCCGCTACAGACGGGACTGCCCTGCTGCCGTATCTCGATGCTTGATCCTGTTAGTAGGGTCCAGTCGTTGATGCGTCTCAAGTCCACGGGGTCGGTCGTCCTTTCCAAGTAGAGGGGGTGGATGTCCCCAAAGGTACCTACGCGCGCTGCGGCGGTGAGGAGCGGGATGTTTCGCGGCGACTCAGAGTGCTTTAACCCGTCGCCGCTTCGGCTTTCTCAGTGGGATTCAGCAGGCCAGCGCTTTAGTACGTTGGAAAGCAAGCCAGTGCTGTGGCATGGGCCTGCTGCAGTGCCTCCGCAACGGGAAGTGCACGATGTTCATCCGACAGGATCTCCACGCCCCAGGGACCATCAAAGCCAATGGATTTCATCGTCTTAATGAATCCGGGGACATCTTGGTCACCTTGTCCGCACAGGCGGCGATTGTCGCGTGTGTCTTCGAAAAGGGAGCCGCTGATTTCCGCGTCCGCGTCATTGAGCTCGACGCCGAAAATCTGATGTGCTTCAAGGCTGGCAGACAGCTCATCCAGGGCCGTCCCAGCGCGGAAGACGTGCCAGTAGTCGATGACCAAACCGCATCCGGACATGTCGACCTTGCGCATTAGGTCGGCTGCTGCCGGAATCCGGCCGACCATCGAGAATGCCATCGGTTCAAGAGCTATGCGCGTACCCCGCTTCTCTGCCTCAATCGTCAGCTGGCGGAGTGGTTCCACGAGAAAATCGAGATCATCCAAGGTCTCGCCGAAAGCAGTTCCAACTTTTATGAACCGGGCGCCGAGCTCCTCCGCCGCGTCAAGGAGGAGGTCGAACTGGGGCCGCCACTGGTGGGAGAGGGTCTCGTCCCACCAGTCGGTGAGGAGTTCAACTTCAACATAGTGGAAGCCGGCGCCCTCAATGAGCTTCCGCAACGCCGGAAAGCCCAGTGTCGAGTGTGCGGCGGCCAGGTCGTCATGGGCGAGCCCGAAGCCTGACCATCCCGTGGAAGCCATCGCTGCCAAGCGATCGGCGATGGGCACGGGACTTGTCTCGGGCCTTTGCAGCGGCGCAACATCGCCGGCGCTGGTCCAGCAGGACGCGACAAGCTCCGGGGCAGAGGTCTTGGTCATAGTTCTCCTTTGAAACACGTGAGGGCCGCCGCCCGAAGCAATGAGTACGTTCTAGTATGAAACCACAAACCGTTGGAACGGTCTATTGACTTCACGAATCCTTCTATTCTAGAGTTGGAGCGTTCCACTCAGAGAGGTGGATCACATCCTTTCAACATCAGCGGCCTCCGTACTCGCTCCATGCCTTGGCATGCGACCGAAAAGTTCACGGCGGTCGAAATTGCGCGAATCAAAGGAGATTTCACGTGGCAAAAATCAATTGGCGTCGGGGCGTTATGGCTCTCGCCGTTGTTCCGCTCCTAACCCTGGCGGCGTGTTCCAGTAGTGGAGGCAAGACGGAACCCGCCTCCGGTGGGGGAAGCGGCCAGGTTGCCAGCACTCCCCGGCTCAAGGTGGCCCTCATTACCCACGCCGAGGCTGGCGATACGTTCTGGGATATCGTCCGCAAGGGCGCCGAGGAGGCGGCGGCGAAGGACAACGTCGAGATCCTCTACACGAATGACTCCGAAGCCGGGCGCCAGGCGCAGCTCGTGCAGCAGGCTATCGACCAGAAGGTTGACGGCATCGCGGTCACCATCGCCAACCCTGGCGCTATGAAGGACGTGATGAAGAAGGCCGCTGACGCGGGCATTCCGCTTGTGAGCTTCAACGCCGGCGGAGATGTCTCCGCACAGCTGGGCGCTTTCACCCACTTCGGCTCCAACGAGACGCTGGCCGGTGAGGCTGTGGGCACCAGACTTGCGGCCGACGGCTACAAGCACCCCATTTGCGTGATCATGGCACAGGGGCAGGTGCAGCTGGAGGCGAGGTGCGCCGGTGTCAAGGCCAAGGTACCGGGAACCGAGATCCTCTACGTTGACGGCAAGGACATGACCGCAGTCCAGTCCACTGCCACGGCGAAGCTGCAGGCCTCGAAGGACGCCGACGTCATCATCGGCCTGGGCGCCCCGTACACGGTCACACTCCTCAAAGCGGTGACGGATGCGAACAGCTCGATCAAAGTGGCTAGCTTCGACCTCAACCCTGCTCTCGCCCAAGCAATCAACGACGGCAAGATTCTCTTCACGGTGGACCAGCAGCCCTACCTGCAGGGTTACCTGGCAGTGGATGCGGTGTGGCAGACCAAGCGCGGTGGCTTCAAGGTCGGCGGTGGCCAGCCCGTCCTGACCGGTCCCGCCATCGTTGACAAGTCCAACATCTCAGACGTGCTGAAGTACGTCCAGCAGGGCATCCGTTAACAGCCCGCTCGCCCGGGCCGGCCCCGCGCCGGCCCGGCAGCAAGGAGAATTATCATGACCATCACGCAGACAAAGTCAATGACAAAGTCATCGGCGTCCGATGAGCGCGTCGCCAAGCGCAGTCCGCTCCACAAGCTCCTCGGACGTCCCGAGGTAGGTGCCCTGGTGGGCGCCATCGTCCTTTTCGTCTTCTTCGCACTGGTCTCCACCACCTTCACCCAACCGAATGCCTTTGCGACCATCCTGTACGGGTCCTCCACCATTGGGATCATGGCGGTGGGGGTGTCGCTGCTGATGATTGGCGGCGAGTTCGACCTCTCCACCGGCGTTGCGGTGATCAGCTCGGCCCTGACCGCTTCCATGTTCGCGTGGTACTTCTCGATGAACGCCTGGGTTGGTGTCGGACTGGCCCTGGTGGTTTCGCTTGGCATTGGCTTCATCAATGGCTGGATCCTGGTGAAGACCAAGCTGCCGAGCTTCATTGTCACGCTGGCCACGTTCCTGATGCTGACTGGACTGAACCTCGCACTGACGCGCCTCATCGGCGGCAGCGTGTCGTCCCCCTCCATCGCGCAGATGGACGGCTTCGCCTCGGCCCGGGCTGTGTTCGCCTCGTCGGTGAACATTACCGGGGTGGAAGTCAAGATCACGGTGTTCTTCTGGATCATCCTGGTGGCTGTGGCGTCCTGGGTGCTGTTGCGTACCAAGGTGGGCAACTGGATCTTCGCGGCCGGCGGCGATGCCAATGCCGCCCGCGCTGTGGGTGTGCCGGTGATCAAGACCAAGATCGGCCTGTTCATGGCAGTCGGCTTCTGCGGCTGGGTCCTGGGCATGCACAACCTGTTCGCCTTCGACTCCGTGCAGTCCGGCGAGGGCGTGGGCAACGAGTTCCTCTATATCATCGCCGCGGTCATCGGCGGCTGCCTGCTGACCGGCGGGTACGGCTCGGCGGTGGGCGGCGCGATTGGCGCCTTCATCTTCGGCATGGCCAACAAGGGCATCGTCTACGCCCAGTGGAATCCCGACTGGTTCAAGTTCTTCCTGGGCCTGATGCTGCTGCTGGCCACCATCGTCAACCTGATCGTCAAGCGGCGAGCAGAGCTCAAGTAAGGGGCACGGAGACATGAATGCCAAACAGATCGACCAAAAGACCCTCCTCCAGAACGAAACGGATCCGCTGACCCACACCCCGGTGCACCTGCTCTCACTGGATAAAGTCGGGAAAAACTACGGCAACATTGTCGCCCTGAGCGATGTGACCATGGCCGTGGACAACGGCAGGGTCACCTGCGTCCTCGGTGACAACGGCGCCGGTAAATCCACCCTGATCAAGATCATCGCCGGCCTGCACCAGCACGACCACGGCGTCCTCAAGGTCATGGGGGAGGATCGGAAGTTCACTTCCCCGCGCGACGCCCTCGACGTGGGCATCGCCACCGTCTACCAGGACCTGGCAGTGGTCCCGCTGATGCCCATCTGGCGTAACTTCTTCCTCGGCTCGGAACTGACCTCCGGCTTCGGTCCCTTCAAGAGCCTGGATGTCCAGAAGATGAAGGACATCACCAAGCACGAACTCGCCGAAATGGGCATCGACCTCCGCGACGTGGAGCAGCCGATCGGCCAGCTCTCCGGCGGCGAACGCCAGTGTGTTGCGATCGCCCGCGCCGTGTACTTCGGCGCCAAGGTCCTGATCCTGGACGAGCCGACGGCGGCCCTGGGCGTGAAGCAGTCCGGGGTGGTGCTGCGCTACATCCTGCAGGCGCGCGACCGCGGCCTGGGCGTCATCTTCATCACCCACAACCCGCACCACGCCTTCCCCGTAGGTGACCGGTTCCTGCTGCTCAAGCGCGGCAAGTCCATCGGCTACTACGAGAAAAAGGACATCACGCTCGACGAACTCACCGCCCAGATGGCCGGCGGCGCGGAACTGGCCGAACTCGCACACGAACTCGAACAGATCGGCGGCCACAGCGACATCGTCAAAGAAGTCCAGGCCGAAGTGGCCGACGTCGTCGACGCAACACTTGAAAGCACCGCGAAGCGCCACTGAGCGCCACAACCCAAGATGGAGTACCCATGGAAATGCTAATCGCCGGAAACTGGCGCGGTGCCGCCAACGGCAGGACCGAGGAAGTCCGATCACCCTTTGACGGCCGAATCATTGACACGGTCCCCGTCGCCACGGTTGAGGACGCCCAGGCTGCCCTGGACCGTGCGGAGATCGGTGCCCACCTGCAGAGGTCCACACCCGCCCATGTCCGCGTCGACATCCTGCTCCGGGCCGCCGCCCTGGCTGACGAGCGGGCCGAGGACATCGCTCAGACCATCAGCGCGGAAACCGGAAAGCCGATCACGGAGGCACGGGGGGAAGCCAGCCGGTCCGGGAACATCATCCGGCTGGCCGCCTATGAGGGAAGCCAGCTCTACGGTTCGACCCTTCCCTTGGATGCCAACGCCGGCACGGGTTTGGAGAAGATCGGGTTCACGCTCCGGCAGCCCGTGGGCATCGTTGTCGCCATCACGCCGTTCAATTACCCCGCGTTGCTCGTGCTGCACAAGATCGCCCCGGCGTTGGCTGCCGGCAATGCCGTGGTGCTCAAGCCGGCCCGCGCCACCCCGCTGACCGCGTTGAAGCTGGCTCAATGCTTCGTCGACGCCGGCCTCCCGCCGGAGGCGCTGTCCGTCCTCACCGGTCCCGGCAGCACCCTGGGCGATGTTCTGGTCACCGATCCGCGGGTGCGGAAAGTCTCCTTCACCGGTTCCACTGCCACAGGCACCCGCATCAGCTCGATCGCCGGAGTGAAGAAGCTGTCCCTCGAACTCGGGGCCTCGTGCCCTGTCATCATCCTCCCGGACGCGGACATTGAGCTCGCTTCCAGTGCCGTGGCGGCAGGCGGTTTCATCAACGCCGGGCAGGTCTGCATCTCGGTGCAACGGGTCATCGTGGACCGCCGCATCGAAGCTGACTTCCTGGATGCGCTGGTCCCGAAGGTAGAGGCAATCGCGGTCGGCAACCCCAAGGAAGATGACACCCGGCTTGGGTCGCTGATCTCCGAGGAGGAAGCCTCCCGTGTCCACGCATCGATCGCGGAGGCCCGCCATTCCGGAGCCCGGGTCCTCACCGGCGGTGATCGCGACGGTGCGGTGGTCACTCCCGCCGTCGTCGCTGGAGTCGACCCGAGGTCGAATCTGAGCCGGAACGAGCTGTTCGGTCCCGCCGTCGCAGTTACCTCCGCACAGGACATCGAATCCGCCATCGCCTTGGCTAATGACAACGACTACGGTCTCGGCGCAGGAATCTTCACCAGCGATATCGCCGGAACGGTCCGGGCCATGCGGCAGATCGACGCGGGAAATATTCATATCAACTGGACGCCCTTGTGGCGCGCCGACCTCATGCCCTACGGAGGACTCAAAGGCAGCGGCATCGGCAAGGAAGGCGTCCGCTCCGCAGTGCAGGAAATGACCGAAGAAAAAACGGTCATTCTGCACGGGCGTCCCTGGTAACCCCCGACTTTTGGAATAAGGCAATGACCACTAACTCGCAGACCGTCCGACTGACCACCGCCCAGGCGGTCGTCAAATACCTGTCCGTTCAATACTCCGTCGCCGACGGCGTCCGCCGCCGCCTCGTGCCCGCAGCCCTGGGAATCTTCGGGCACGGCAACGTCGCCGGCCTCGGCCAGGCCTTCGATGAACTGGCCGATGACATGCCCTTCATCCAGGGCCGCCACGAACAGTACCTGGCGCACATTTCGACGGCCTACGCCAAGGCGAGCCGCCGCCAAGCCGTTCTGGCCGTTACTGCCTCGATCGGCCCCGGTGCCCTGAACCTGGTGACCGCCGCCGGACTGGCCACCGTCAACAGGCTGCCTCTGCTCCTCCTGCCCGGTGACACGTACGCCACCCGCCACCAGGGCCCGGTCCTGCAGCAGCTTGAGCACCCGACCGAAGCTGACGCCACCGTCAACGACGCGTTCCGTCCCGTCTCCCGCTTCTTTGACAGGATCAACCGTCCGGAGCAGCTTCTGACCGCGCTGCCGCAGGCAATGCGTGTCCTGACCAGCCCCACGGACACCGGCGCTGTGGTGATTTCGCTGCCCCAGGACGTGCAGTCCCACGCCTACGACTTCCCGGCCGAATTCTTCGCCCCCCGGGACTGGAAGATCCGGCGCCCGCTGCCTGACCCGGCAGAAATCGCGGAAGTGGCCGAACTCATCCGGTCCGCTGACCGGCCGGTCATCATCGCCGGCGGCGGCATCCACTACTCGGACGCCCACGCCGCGCTCGAGGCGCTGGCCGGACAGGCCGGAATCCCCGTCGTCGAGACCTTCGGCGGCAAGGGGGCCGTGACCAAGGACGAATGGTGGCAGGTCGGCGGCGTCGGACTCGAAGGCAACTTCGCGTCCAACACGCTCGTCAAGCAGGCCGACCTGGTCCTGAACGTCGGCACCCGGCTCACCGACTTCGCCACCGGCTCACAATCCATCTTCGAAAACCCGGACGTCCGGTTCGCGTCCCTGAATATCGTGGACGCAGACACCCGCAAGCAGGGCGCCACCGGGATCCTCGCCGACGCACGGCTCGGACTCGAAGCCCTCGCCCAGGCGCTCGAGGGCCACAGCACCTCCGAAGCCTGGCAGGACACGGTCCAGAACGAGAAGGCCCGCTGGGCCCCCATCCGATCCAAGTGGCTCGACGCCGACACCGCCTACAACCCTGAAGACCACCCGGACGCTCCCGTCACCGAAGCCGTCCTGACACAGCCGCAGCTGATCGGGCTCATGCAGGAGCACGCACGCTCCGGCGACACGGTCATCGCCGCTGCGGGCGGGGCTCCCGGCGACCTGCAGAAGGTGTGGGACGCCACCGGGAACCGACACTGCCACCTGGAATTCGGGTTCTCCTGCATGGGCTACGAAATCGCAGCCGGCATGGGCGTCCGGCTGGCCGAAGGCAACAACGACAACCGTGTCGTCACCTTCATCGGCGACGGAACGTTCCTGATGGCCCCCACGGAGATCCTCACCGCAGCGCAGGAGGGGCTCAACGTCACCATCATCGTTTCCGAAAACCACGGATATCAGGTCATCCACCGCCTGCAGATGAACCGCACCGGCAAAGAATTTGGCAACGAATTCCGCTACCGCACCACCGGTGGCAGCGTCGCGGCCGCTGACGCCCCCAAGGCCCGGCTCGACGGCGACTACCTCAAAGTCGACCTGCGGCAGATCGCCGAAGGCCTGGGAGCCCTGGCCATACGCGCCACTACCGCGGCCGAGGTCCGGGAGGCACTGTCCTCGACCAGGGACGCCCAAGGCCCGGTAGTCATCGTGGTACCCACGGTGCCGCACGTCGACCTGCCCGGCGGCGACGTCTGGTGGGACGTTGCCCCGGCGGAAGTCTCCGATCAGGAATGGGTCCGCACTCTCCGCACCGACTACGAGAAGGCACGCAGCAGCCAGCGGTGGTTCGGATGAGCAACGGACCACTGAATGCAGGAGCGCTGCGGCGGCGCCTTGCTGAGGGAGAAGTTACGATCGGCACCTTCGTGGGCATGGCCTCGGCCACGGCCGCCGAAGTCTGCGCAGCCGCCGGCGCCGACTGGGTATTGATCGACCTTGAACACGGCTCCGGAGGCGAAGATGCGGTCCGGGATGGGGTCATTGCAGCCGGAAGCTACGGCGTCCCCACCATCGTCCGGGTCGAATCCGGAGACCGAATCCGCATCGGCCGGGTTCTGGACCAGGGAGCGGCCGGGATCATGGTTCCCCGGCTGACCACCATTGACCAGGCTGCGGAGTCCGTCCGGCACATGCTGTACCCGCCCCTCGGAGACCGCGGCGTTGCCACCTACAACCGCGCCTGCCGCTGGGGAATGGACCGCCGAACGCTCACCGCACCGGACCAGGAAACCCTCGGCGTCATCCAGATCGAAACCCTCGAGGCACTGGAGTCTGTCGAAGACATCGCCGCCCAGGAAGGCGTCGACGTCCTCTTCGTCGGACCCCTGGACCTCTCCTACGCCCTCGGGGTTCCGCTGCAGCTGGACAGCAACGTCTTCCAGGAAGCCCTGCAACGTGTCGTCTCCGCAGCGGAGCTGCACAACAAGGCGGCAGGAATACTCGCCGTGGACGGCATAGGCGCCGCCAAATATATCCGCCAGGGCTTCCGGTTTGTGGCCATCGGCTCAGACTCCACCATCATGGCGGCGGCGTTCCGCGACGCCTTCGACACCGCCCGCAACTGACTAACAACCAAAGGAAAGCAAGAACGTGAACGCAGAATCTCGCACCATCGGCGTCGGTCTCATCAGCGTCGGATGGATGGGAAAGCTCCACTCGCGCGCCTACCAGACCGTCCCCTACGCCTATCCCGAGCTTGGCCTGAACACCAAGCTCGTCATCGCAGCCGACACGGCACCGGACCGCGTGGACTATGCCCGCGATGTCCTGGGCTTCGCCGAAGGCACCACCGACTACCACGATGTCCTGAACCACCCCGACGTGGACGTCGTTTCCATCTGCGCCCCCAATTTCCTCCACGCTGAAATCGGCATCGCGGCCGCCAAAGCCGGCAAGCATTTTTGGATCGAAAAGCCGGTTGGACGCGGATACCAAGAAACCGCAGCCGTGCAGGAAGCCGCCGTGGAGGCCGGCGTGGTAACGACCATCGGTTACAACTACCGCCACGCCCCGGCAGTAGAGCACGCACGAAAACTGATTGCCGACGGCCGCCTCGGTCGGATCACCAACGTCCGCGCAGTCTTCTTCTCCGGCTACGCTTCCGAGCCCAACGGCGCCCTTTCCTGGCGGTTCGACCGGAAACTCGCCGGCACCGGCGTGCTGGCCGACTTGTTCAGCCACGCCACCGACCTGTGCCAGTATGTAGTCGGACCCATCGCCGAGGTAACCGCCCTGACCAGCACCGTCTACACGCAGCGGCCCAAACTGGCGATGGGATCTGGCACGCACTTCGCAGTGATTGAGAATGGTGAGATGGGAGAGGTCGAGAATGAAGACTACGCAGCAGCGCTGGTCCGTTTCGGCCCGTCCGCGGTCGGAGCAGGAGCAGTCGGCACCATCGAGTCGTCCCGCGTCGCCGTCGGTCCCGAGTGCGGCTACCAGATTGAGGTCTACGGAACCGAAGGTTCCCTCAAATGGGACTTTGAGCGCATGAACGAACTCAAGGTCTGCCTCGGACGCAACAACGAGGAGCAGGGCTACACCACGGTGAACGCCAGCCCCCGCCACGGCGACTACGCCCGCTTCCAGCCCGGACCCGGCAACAGCATGGGATTTGACGACCTCAAGGTCATCGAAGCGAAGAAATTCCTCGTCGCCGTCGCCGGTGGTGCCCAGGAAAACTCCAACATCCACGATGCCGCGTCCGCCGCCGCAATCGTCAGCGCGGCCGAAGCTTCCTCGCTCTCCGGTCAATGGCAGAAGATCGAAGAAATCCACGGCACCACGGCAGCGCGGGTGTAACGATGACGACTGCATCCGCCCGGCGGCCAACGATCAAGGACGTGGCTGAACGCGCCGGCGTATCCAAATCCTTGGTCTCCCTCGTCCTGCGCGACTCACCCCGGGTCAGTGACGAACGCCGCCAGCGGGTGCTCAAGGTCGTTGAAGAGATGGGCTTCGAACTGAACCTTGCAGCCAGATCCCTGGCAACACGGGTCAGCGGCACCATCGGGGTGCTGGTCAGCGACATGCACAACCCCTGGGCATTTGACGTAGCAGACGCCGCCCGGACCGTACTGGAAGATGCCGGACACACAGTCCTTTTCAGTGCGGTCACGGCTGCCGGCAGGGGAGTGGACCAGTCCATCCTCCAGGCTTTCCGGGACCTGCGCGTAGCCGGCCTGCTCGTCGTCGGAACGGTGCCCGACAAGGCACCGTTCAACCGCGCCGTATCCGGTGGCGCAGTGGTCTTCGCCGGCGGCGGACCGGACTACATCGACACCGCAGATGTGGTCCGCAGCGACGACACCCTCGGGATGAGCATGGTCGTTGAGCATCTGATCGCCCAGGGACACGAGAACATCGCGCATCTTGGCGGGATGGGCGGCTCGGTCGGCCGGGCACGCGTGGATGGATATTCCGCCGCCATGGAAGAGCACGGTCTGGCCCGCCACATCCACGTCGTCGACGCCGACTTCTTCCAGGAATCCGGCTACGTCGCGGCCCAGAGGGCGTTGGGTTCCTCGCGTTCCAGACACCAGCGACCCACGGCACTGGCGTGCATCAACGACCTTGCCGCCTTCGGTGCCATGACGGCTGCCGATGAACGGGGCCTCGAAGTCGCCATCACCGGATACGACAACATCGCGCTGGGCGCCATGCCCCGCCTGGGACTGACCACCGTTGATCCGGACAGTTCCGGAATCGGCGTCGCCGCGGCGAAAACGCTCCTGCAACGCATCCAGGACCACGACTTTGGCGGCGGCTTCGTCCACCAGCCCATCGTCCCTGAACTGGTCATACGCAAGTCCAGCCTGCTCGGCCTCTAACCCACTTCACACCCATATCGTCACCCCGCGGGCCCAAGCCCTCCCGGGAGTGCACCCTCACATCTTCAAGGATGACGATGGCTTCTATAACCACACCCCAAATCTTTGTCGCTCTCGGAAGCGTCGAACCGGACCTGGTGGAACCGCTTCTCGCAGAGAACCAGCGGCTCATCCAGGACCCCACCGCCGAGGACCTGGCCACCGCCGATGCCGCAATCGTCCGCGCCGCGTACCGCGTTGACCGGGAACTATTGGACCGCATGCCGGCCCTCAAAGTCATCGCAAGGACCGGCGTCGGAACTGACCTTGTGGACGTCGCCGAGGCCAACCGACGCGGAATCCCGGTAGTCATCACGCCCGGAAGCAACACTGCCTCAGTGGCTGAAGGCGTATTCGCCCATCTGCTCGCGCTCGTCAAGAAACTCTCTCCGCTGACCAAGCTGGTCCGTGAGGGACGCTGGGAGCAGCGTGCCGGCGTCGACGTCGGAGATCTGGAGGGATTCACCCTGGGCATCATCGGCTACGGCCGCATTGGCCGTCGGGTGGCGCGCATTGCCGAGGCTTTCGAGCTGAAGGTCCTGGCATACGATCCGTTCGCCGAGATCCCCCCGGAGATCCGTTGCGACACCGTAGAGGAGCTCCTCGCGGGCAGCGATTTCACCACCCTGCACGCGCCGTTGACCGCGGAAAACCACAACCTTATCAACGCCGGCAGGCTCGAAGCCATGAAGCCCGGGGCGATCCTGATCAACTGCAGCCGCGGTGGGCTGATCGACCTCGACGCCGCCTACGAGGCCTTGCAGTCGGGGAAGCTTTCAGGGCTTGGCCTCGACGTCTACGATCCCGAACCGCCAGCCCACCATCCTCTGTTCGACCACGAAAACGTGGTCCTGACCCCGCATTTGATGGGCTTCACCCGTCAAGGCATGGCGCACACGGTCAGGGACGCGGCCAAGGGTGCCGTTGACGTCCTGGCCGGCCGCGTTCCGGCGGCGGTGGCAGCACCATGACGGTGCGCATCGGCATCATCGGAGCAGGCATCATGGGGACCGACCACGCCCGGACCCTGCAGCGCAGCGTCTCGGGCGCAACCGTGACAGCCGTCGCCGACCCCGTACAGGACCGTGCCCGTGCAGTTGCCGTCGAAACCGGCGCCCGGTGCTTCAGCTCCGCCGAAGAACTCATCGCCTCACCCTTTGTGGACGCCGTCCTGATTGCCTCCCATGACAGCGCGCACGCCGAACAGGTCATCGGCTGTCTGGAGCACCGCAAGCCCGTTTTGTGCGAAAAGCCGTTGGCGCCAACTGTCCGGGAATGCCAGGACCTCGTTGACCGTCAGAATGCCATCACCGGCGGCATTCCACTCATTTCGGTGGGCTTCATGCGCCGATTCCACCCCGGCTACCGGGAACTGAAAGCCCGGCTCGAGGAGGGCGTGGTCGGCCAGGCGCTCATGGTCCTGAGCTCCCACCGCAACGTCACCACTTCCCCGGGCGGGGACTCGGCCTCCACCATCACCAACTCCGGCATCCACGAAATCGACATCACCGCCTGGCTTCTTAACTCAGCCATCGAATCAGTGAGCTGGCATGCCCCCCGAACCACGGCTCTGGATAGCAGCCGGCAGGATCCGCAGGTGCTGCACCTGCGCACAGCCGACGGTGTCCTGACGAGCGTCGACGTCTTCCTCAACGCACGCTACGGCTACGACGTGCGCTGCGAAGTCGTCGGTGAAACGGGCACTGTCGAGCTCGCACGGCCGCACCTGACCACAACAAGCCGGGGGCTCACGGAGTCACGGAGCTATGCGGCCGACTGGAGGCCCGTTTTCGCCGACGCTTACCGGCTCCAATCCCAAGCATGGATTGACGCCCTGATTTCGGGAACCCGGCCTCCGCTGGCCACTGCCGAGGACGCCCTCGCCGCGACCCGGGTCGCGCAGGCCCTCGTGGCCTCGATGAACAGCGGCGGCGCCACGATCACGATCAATCACCCTCAACCAACCGTCGAAGGCTCATCCGCCGGCGGGAAACTCGAAAGGACCCCCACCCATGTCCGCTAACCGACCGCTCAAGGTTGCACTGTTCGGATCCGGCCGCATCGGCCAGGTCCACGCCCGGAACATCGCCGACCATCCTGACCTGGAACTGGCCTGGATCGCCGATCCGTTCATCAAAGGCGCGCAGGCCCTCGCCGCCACGACCGGGGCGCAGGCTGTCGAGACCGCCGATGAGGTTTTCGCCAACCCTGACCTGGACGCCGTCATCATCGGTTCACCGACGAGCACCCACGTTGATTTGATCTCCCGGGCCGTGGCCGCCGGCGTCGCCGCCCTCTGCGAAAAGCCCATCGACCTGGACATCGACCGGGTCCGCGCGTGCCGGGACCAGATCCGCGGCACCAGGACCCCGCTCATGCTCGGCTTCAACCGCCGCTTCGACCCGAACTTCGCTTCCCTCCGCGCACGGGTTGAGGCCGGAGAAATCGGACGGCTGGAGCAGCTGACCATCATCAGCCGCGACCCGGCCCCGGCGCCCAAGGAGTACATCGAGACCTCCGGCGGGATCTTCCGGGACCAGAGCATTCACGACCTGGACATGGCCCGGTTCTTTGTCCCGGACATCATCGAAGTTTCGGCGACGGGCGCCAACGTTTTCTGTGACTACATCGAACAGGCAGGGGATTTCGACTCTGTCGTCATCAATCTGCGCGGACGCGGTGGTGAGCTCATCACGATCATCAATTCCCGCCACAGTGCATACGGCCACGACCAGCGGCTCGAAGCTTTCGGCAGTGACGGTCTGCTGACTGCCGGCAACATGGCTCCGACCACGGTGCGCAAGTACAGCGCCGCGGGCACCGAAGAGTCCGATGCCTACCTGCCGTTTTTCCTGGAACGCTACGGCCAGGCTTACCGCAATGAGCTGGACAGCTTCGCACGCTCCGTCCGCGAAGGAACCAGCTGCAGCCCCGGCTTCGATGACGGCGTCATGGCCCTCGTCCTGGCCGATGCGGCCGAAGAGTCGGCCCGGTCCGGCCGCGTCGTGAAAATCGGAGAGGAATAAGACCATGGCACTTCTGCAGGACAAGGTCGTCCTTGTCAGCGGCGGCACGCAGGGGCTGGGAGCCGGAGTGGCCCGACGTGCAGCGGTCGAAGGTGCAGCCGGGATCGCCGTCACCGGGCGCAACGCTGAATCAGGAGAAAAGCTCGCCGCGGAGATCACGGCCTCCGGCGTGGAAACCAGGTTCATCAAAACCGACCTCGCCGACGTCGAACAGGCACGCAACTCCGTGCTGGACACGATCTCGACGTTCGGGCGGCTCGACTGCAGCGTCAACGCGGCGGGCCTGACCACCCGCGGCACCATGCTGGACACCACTCCCGAGCTGTTCGACGCCCATATCGCCGTGAACCTGAAGTCCCCGTTCTTCATCATGGCCGAAACCATCAAGCACCTCCGCAGCAGGGGCGCCCCGGGAAGCATCCTGAACGTCATCTCCATCGCCGAACTGGGCGGCCAGCCGTACCTGGCTCCTTATGTCGCGGCGAAGGCCGGGCTGGCGGGCGTGACCCGCAACGCCGCGCACGCCCACCGGTGGGACAAAATCCGCATCAACGGACTGGACATCGGCTGGACCGCCACCGAGGGAGAGGCCGACACCCAAAAGAAATTCCATGGCGCAGGGGAGGACTGGCTCGAAAAGGCCAACGCGTCCGTCCCCATGGGAAAGCTCGGCCAAGTGGACGAGATCGCCGAATTCATTGTCTTTCTCCTCTCCGACCGGAGCGGTGTTGTCACAGGTTCCGTCATCGACTGGGACCAGAACGTTTATGGAGGATCAGATTGAGCACCATCACCAAGCGCCTTGCCGCAGCCCCCATCTCCTGGGGCGTCTGTGAAGTCCCGGGATGGGGTCACCAGCTTCAGGCCGACAGGGTCCTGTCCGAGATGACGGCCCTCGGCATCAGCGCCACGGAGTTTGGCCCCGCCGGGTTCCTTCCCGAACAGGCCGCCCGGCGGGCCGATGTTCTGAAACGGCACAACCTTCAGGCCATTGGCGGCTTCTTCCCGGTCATCCTGCACGATGCATCCAAAAATCCCCTGGACATAGTGGCTGCTGAACTGGATGCGTATGAGGCCGCCGGGGCCAGCATCATGGTCCTCGCCGCCGAGACCGGAGTTGCAGGTTACGATCAGCGCCACGAGCTCGACGCCGAGGGGTGGGACCTGTTCGGCCGGAACCTCGACGCCGTGGTCAAAGCCGCCGCGGACAAGGGCATCCAAGCAGTGGTCCACCCACACGTCGGGACGATGATTGAAAGCACAGCTGACGTTGACCGGGTCCTGAATGACACAGCAGCGAACCTGTGCCTCGACACGGGCCACCTGCTCATCGGCGGCACCGACCCGGCGCTGCTGGTTCGCGACTATGCGGCGCGCATCGGCCACACTCATCTGAAAGACGTGCGCAAGGCTGTCGCACAGCGCGTCCAGGCAGGGGAGATCTCCTACACAGACGGCGTCAAGGCAGGCATGTACGTTCCCCTCGGGCAAGGAGACGTCGGCATTGCCGGCATCGTCCGCAACCTCTTGGACGCCGGCTATCCGGGGTGGTTTACCATGGAGCAGGACACCATCCTCGAAAGCGAACCCACCGACGAGGGCCCCGTCCGGGACGTGCGGCAGTCCGTTGCCTTCCTGCGTCAACTCGATGCGGAGATCGGCGCGTGAGCGCCGTCCGCTGGGGCGTGCTGACCACGGCCCGGATCGCCCAGGGCAGGTTCCTTCCGGCCATGGGCCGTGCCCGGAATGCGGTGGCGTCGGCCATTAGCAGCCCGAACGGAAAGGCCGCCGAGGTTGCCAAACGCTTCGGCATCCCGGCCTCCTATTCCTCTCACGAAGAGTTGCTGGCCGACCCGAGCATTGAAGCCGTCTATCTGCCGTTTCCCAACGCCCTGCACGCCGACTGGATTGTCGCCGCAGCAGAGGCGGGGAAAGACATCCTCTGCGAAAAGCCGCTCGTCGCCAACACCCACGACTACCGCCGGGTACTGGAAGCCTGCGAACGCAACGGTGTGAACCTTATGGAGGCGTTCATGTACCGCTTCCACCCGCAGCACCAGAAAGTCCGCGAGTTCATCGACTCGGGCAGGATTGGCGAGCTGGTGTCCATGCACGCCAGATTCCACTTCGCCATGGACCGGACCGACGGCGAGGTCCGCCTCCAGCCGGGACTGGACGGAGGCGCGCTCAACGACGTCGGTTGCTACGCCATCGACATTATGAACATGGTCATGGGCCGGGCACCGCAAAGCGTCTATGGAAAAGGCGCCAGCCGCACGGACCCGGTGGAAACCACCGTGGCCGCGATCCTGGACTACGGAGATGTCCTTGGCACGCTGGACTGCGGCTTCGAGGGACCGCGCACCAACACCTTCCAAGTGATCGGCACCAAAGGCCATATCACCCTGGACCAGGCATTCGACCCCGACCCCGGGGAAGTTGCCCGCGTCAGCCTATCCCTACGGGACGGGACGACCGAATCCTTCGATATCGGAGAAGACCAGTTCAAGACCGAAATCGAACGGTTCAGCGCCTGGGTTCGAAACTCCGGCCCTGAACTCGTCCACAGGGACCTGACCGAACAAAACCTGGCCGTCCGCCTGGCACTCCAGGAATCACTCGCTACCGGCCTGCCGCGTGCTGTCAACGACGTACACGCCGCGGAACACCACCTACTACAGGAGCAGTAATGACCTACATCAACCACTTCATCAGCGGAGCCGAGGCGGCCGGTAGCGGAACGGCAACCAAACCCGTTTACAACCCGGCCACGGGTTCAGTGACGGCAGAACTGCGGCTGGCCAACAGGGAAGACCTCGACACCACCGTGGCCGCTGCCAAGAAGGCAGCCGAATCCTGGGGCGACATTTCGCTGGCCAAGCGCACCGCGGTGCTGTTCAAATTCCGTGAACTCGTGGCATCCCATGTGGAGGAACTGGCCCAGCTGATCACCGCCGAGCACGGCAAGGTGATCAACGACGCCAAGGGCGAGATCGGCCGCGGCCTGGAGGTCATCGAGTTCGCCTGCGGCATCCCGTCCCTGCTCAAGGGCGAGTACTCGGACCAGGTCTCCACCGGCATCGATGTGTTCTCGTTCCGCGAACCCGTCGGCGTGATCGCCGGCATCACCCCGTTCAACTTCCCGGTCATGGTGCCGCTGTGGATGGCACCGATGGCGATTGCCACCGGCAACGCCTTCATCCTCAAGCCCTCCCACCGCGTCCCGTCAGCTGCGATGCTGCTGGCCAAGCTGTGGAAGCAGGCCGGTCTGCCCGACGGCGTGTTCCAGGTCCTGCACGGCGACCGGGAGGTCGTCTCCGGCCTCCTGACGCATCCGGACGTGGACGCCATCTCCTTCGTCGGCTCAACACCTGTCGCCAAGCACATCCTCGAAGTCGCGACAGCCCACGGCAAGCGCGTCCAGGCCCTGGGCGGGGCGAAGAACCACGCCATCGTGCTGCCCGACGCCGACCTCGATAACGCTGCGGACCACCTCGCCGCCGCCGCCTTCGGCTCCGCGGGACAGCGCTGCATGGCCATCTCCGTCGCCGTCGCCGTCGGGGATGCCGCCGACCTCCTCGTCAAGAAGGTCGAAGAGCGCGCCCTCGATATCAAGGTCAGGAACGGCACTGAAGCCGATGCGGACATGGGCCCTGTGATCAGCCCAGAATCCCGCGAGTTCATCGTCAAGACCGTCACCGAGGCAGAGCAGGCCGGTGCCGCGATGGTCGTTGACGGGCGGGATCTGGTGGTCCCGGGCCACGAGGAAGGCTTCTGGGTTGGCCCCACGGTGATCGACCATGTGAAGACGGAAATGAGCGCTTACACCGAGGAGATCTTCGGACCTGTCCTGGTGGTGGTCCGGGTTGAGGACCTGGAGGCAGGCATCAACCTGATCAACGCCAACCCGTACGGCAACGGAACCGCGATCTTCACCTCCTCCGGTGCGGCCGCGAGGAAGTTCCAGCGCTCCGTGGACGTGGGCATGATCGGCATCAACGTTCCCCTGCCGGTGCCGGTGGCCTACTACTCCTTCGGCGGTTGGAAGGCATCGCTGTTCGGTGACAAGCACATCTACGGCCCCGAAGGCGTTTCCTTCTACACACGCGGCAAGGTCATCACCTCTCGCTGGCCGGAAACCAGCCATGCCTCGGGGGCTTCGTACAACTTCCCGTCCAACTAAGGACAAACGCCGGGGGCCGCGTTTTCTCTGCGGTTCCCGGCGTGCACCGCCCCGTGGGCCAGGGACGCCCGGGCTCGGTGCTATTCGGCCGTGCCTAATAGGGAGTCGTGGAGCCTGTCCCTGACTCCGGTGATGTGTTGCCGTACGGTCTTTTCGATCCGGGCCGGGTCCTGGGCCTCCATGGCTTCCAGTATGTCCATGTGCTCCTCGAAAGACCGCACGGAATGTTCCTCCAGCTGGCCTGAATACACCAGAATCCGCTGGATGTTTCCCCGCAGCCGCTCGATGTAGCTGATCAGCAACGGATTGCCGCAGTTCCGCACGAACAGGTCGTGGAACTCAAAATCCACGTCGGTGAAGCGCTGGGCGTCACCTGCCATGACTTCCGGGCGGACCTCCTCCATGAACTGCCGCATCTTGGCCAGCTCATCCTGAGGGATGGGCGTAGCATGGGCCGCCGCCTCCGACTCCAGGGCGAGTCGGACGCCATACACCTGATCAATCAGGTCCAGGGAGATTGGCGGGATGCCGAAGCCCTTCGGGCCCGACGCCGCCAGAAGTCCTTCGTCCTGAAGCTTGCGGATGGCTTCCCGGAGCGGAGACCGGCTGATCGAGAGCCGTCGCGCCAGGTCGTTCTCGCTCATTACTGTTTCTGCATCCAGCTGGCCGCTCAGGATCCACCGTTTCAAGGTGGCATAGGCCTGTTCTGCCAGCGACGGGGACCGCACGGGCAGTTCCTCCCGCGCGAGTTCTCCAAGATTCGTCATTTTCACTTCCATCCGATTACTCCGGTCCTCCCAGTATCTATGGAAATTGAGGACCTATTGACAGCCTACTGTGATCTACCTAACCTGTACACGGGCGACAGTCGCCTGTATACAGCAGAACTGGAGTTGCAATGAAGCAAACCATTCGTAAGGCCGCCGTCGTACTGGCAGCCCTCGCCCTCGGCACCGCAGGCCTCAGCGCCTGCGCCCAGGATTCTTCTCCTGCCGCCCAGGCCGCTGCTGCCGATGACGGCAAGATCACGGTGGGCTACTCCGGCTACACGGTGTCCAACCCCTTTTTCGCCGGGTTGGTGAAGGGCCTCGAAAACGGCGCCAAGACCCACGGCTATGAACTCATCACCACCAACGCCAACGGCGACCCGAACCAGCAGATCAGCGACGTACAGAACCTTCTCAATAGGGGAGTGGACTACCTCGCCATCAACCCGGCTGACGGCAAAGCCATTGCCGGCGCCGTGGAAGAAGCCAAGAAACGGGGCATCCCCGTTTTCGCTCTCGCCGACACCATCGACGCCCCTGTCGATGTGACCTTGAGCCAGGACCACGTCAAGGCCGGCAAGCTGGCCGTGGACGAAATTGCCACGTTCCTTGAGAAGAAGAATGGCTCGGTGAAGGGCAAGGTCGTGGACATCATGGGCATGGCCGGGTCCCCGGCCGCCAACGGCCGGGAGAAGGGCTTCAAGGAAGCTGTCGCCGAGCACGCCGGAATTGACGTGGTGGCCACTCAGGATGGTGGCTGGGACACGGCCAAAGCGAACGCCATCATGACCGATATCCTCCAGGCAAACCCTGAGATCGACGCAGTCTTCTGCGCCAACGACGCCGAAGCAGTCGGCGTTACCGCAGCCATCCAGGCCGCAGGGCGCTGGAAGCCGATCGGGGACAAGGAACACATCTACGTCATTGGCATCGACGCGCCCAAGCCTGCCATTGAAGACATCCGGAGCGGCCTGCAGGACGCGAGCATCAGCCAGCAGCCCGTCAAGATGTCCGAAAAGATGATTGACCTTATTGCCGACATGGCAGCAGGCAAGTCCGTGGAGAAGAACGTCGAGTGGCCGTCCCAGCTGATCACCAAGGACAACATCGACTCCGCCGAAGTGAAGTCCTACGGCGTGTGGGCCGATGCTCTCTAGCCAGCCCCAAATCCTGCAGCTGAGCGGGATCAGCAAGAGCTACCCGGGGGTGCGGGCACTCAAGGACGTGTCCCTCCGCCTGGAGCCCGGAACCGTCACCGGCCTGGCAGGGGAAAACGGCGCTGGCAAATCGACCCTGATCAAAGTCCTGTCCGGGGCGGTGGTGGCCGACTCCGGCACTGCCGCCCTGGGCGGGGCGCCGTTGCCCGCTAACCCTGCCGGGGTGATCCAGGCCGGAATCAGCGTCATCTACCAGGAACTCACGGACATTCCCGAAATGTCGATCGCTGACAACGTCCTGCTGGGGCGACAGCCGAACCGGGCAGGAGCAGTCAACCGACGCGCACGCGACCGTGTTGCTGTCGCCGCATTGGGCCGAGTCGGACTGGGTCATCTGGACATCTCAGAACCGGTGAAATCCCTGACCATCGCCCAGCGCCAACTCGTCGAAATTGCGCGCTGCCTGGCACGTGAAGCCCGGGTCCTCGTCTTCGATGAGCCCACGTCGTCACTGCCGGAAGCGGATGTGCACGCCCTCATGAGCACCATCCGGGAGCTGCGTAATCAAGGCCTCGCCATCCTGTACGTCACCCACCATCTGGACGAAATGTTCGCGGTGACCGACCGGATTATCGTGATGCGCGATGGCGCCCTCGTCGCCGAAAAGCAGACCTCCGAATGGAACGAGGGAAAGCTGGTCACGGCGATGCTCGCCAGGGACCTCCAACACGCCTACCCCTGGCGGGACCGTCCCCGCGGGGAGCTGGTCCTGGAGACCGACCAGATCGACGCTCCGGGGGTACGGTCAGCCAGCGTCACCGCCCACGCCGGCGAAATCGTGGGTTTGATAGGGCTCGCCGGCGCGGGCCGCACCGAGCTCATGAAAGCCATCGCCGGTGCACACAGCGTCACCGCCGGATCCATCAGTATCAGCGGACGGACCCTCAAACCGGGCAGTATCACCAGCGCCCGAAACCGGGGGGTCATTTATGCGCCGGAGGACCGCAAGCAGGAAGGGCTCGTCCTGGGAGGAACCGTCCAGGACAACCTCGTCTTTGGCCTATACCCTGCCGTGTCCCGGCTGGGCCTGCTCCGTCCACGGTCCGTGGAACGACACGGGGCCGAGCAAATCAGCAGGTTCGGGATCAAGACCGACTCCCTCAGGCAGCAAGTCGGCCGGCTCTCGGGCGGCAACCAACAAAAAGTGATCCTCTCCCGCGTCTCGGCGAACAAACCCAAAGTCGTCCTGCTGGATGACCCCACCCGGGGAGTCGATGTCGGCGCCAAGGCGGCAATCTACGAACAGGTCCTCAACCTGGCGGCCGCGGGAACTGCGGTCCTCCTCGCCAGCTCCGACACGGACGAAGTCCTGGCCATGTCAGACCGCGCCTATGTTCTCCGCAACGGGCGAGTCGTTAGCGAATACACCCGGGACGGCTTTGACCGTGAAGCAATGCTGCATCACGCGTCGGTCGGCTAAGCAGAAATCAGGAAGCCATGACAAACCAAACAACAACCGCCCGGCCGCCTGTGCGGCGGCAGAACACTCCCAAAGCACCGACCTGGTCGCTGACCGGATCCGGCTGGCTGGCACGGATCGCCAAGGATCCCAGCACTCCGATCGCGGTGGCTCTCATCGTCAGCTGCATCGTCATGAGCCTGCTGTCCAGCAAATTTTTCACGGCAGCCAACGTCACGAACATCGTGACACAGTCAGCCATCGTCGGCATTGCCGCGGTGGGCGCCACGTTCGTCATCATCACTTCGGGCATTGACCTGGCCGTCGGGTCGACCATCGCCCTCTCGGGCATGATCGGGGCAACTCTCGTCCACAACGGCGTTGACGGGTTCCTCGGTGTCTTGATCATCGTTGTTGTCGCTTCACTTATCGGAGCCTTCAACGGTTTCTCCATCACGGTCCTGGGACTTGCGCCGTTCATCGTGACACTGGCCGTGCTCGGCATGGGCCGGGGCCTGACGTTGCAGCTGAGCCAGGGCCAAAGCGTCTACGGCCTGCCGCCAAGCCTGACCTGGATCGGCAGCGGCTCGCTCCTGGGGCTGCAGCTGCCCGCCATACTCACCGTCCTCGTCTTCGTCATCGGTCATCTGACCCTGACGCGGACCACCCTGGGACACCAGATTTTCGCTGTTGGCGGCAACAGGGAGGCAGCACGCCTCTCCGGGATCAAGGACAACCGAATCCTGTTCATCGTGTACATCATCGCCGGCCTCTGCGCCGGGCTTTCGTCCCTCATTCTCGTCGGCCGCCTCGGCTCAGCCACGCCCACGGCCGGTGCCGGCGTCGAACTCCAGGTCATAGCCGCCGTCGTCATCGGTGGAGCCAGCCTCTTTGGCGGCAAAGGCAGCATGCTCGGCACCTTCATTGGCGTGCTGCTCATTGGCGTGATCAACAACGGCCTGACCTTGCTGAACGTTAGCCCCTTCTGGGTGCAGTTCATGCAGGGCGCCATCATCTTCATCGCGGTCCTGCTCGACGCCATCAACAGCCGCCGCCTCAACCGCAGATAGACATCCGGGAAAGGACCCCGCCATGAACATCCCTTTCGACCACGACCACCTCGACAGTCTCATGGACGACGCAAACCTCGATGTCCTGCTCGTCACCTCCAAACACAACATCCAATACCTCCTCGGAGGACACCGGTTCTTCTTCTTCGACTACATGGACGCCATCGGCGTCAGCCGCTACCTTCCCGTGTTGCTCTACTTCCGCCAGCACCCGGAAGCAAGCACCTACATCGCCAACGCCATGGAACCCTGGCAACTCGATGTGGACCCTGTCTGGGTAGAACGCATCGAAGCCACCAGCTGGGGTGCCGCGGACGCCATGACGTCCGCAGCCGCGCTCCTGCACGATGTCCACCAGGGGCAGATCCGGGTCGGCATTGAAGCGTCCTTCCTGCCGGTGGAAGCAATGAATGTCCTGGACAAGACCCCGGACATCGAAATCGCGGACGCCCAGTACGTCCTCGAGCGACTGCGCGCATGCAAGAGCCCGGCTGAACTGGACATCATGGAACAGGCATCGATCGGCATCGTGGACTCCATGCAGGCCGTCTTCACCGGACACCGGCCCGGCACTACGCGCAGGGAACTCGTCGAAGCACTCCGCCGGGAGCAGACCAACCGCGGGCTGACCTTCGAATACTGCCTGGCCAGCAGCGGCTCCAGCCACAACCGCGCACCAGCTGACATCCCATGGCTGCAAGGGGAAGTTCTCTGCCTCGATTCCGGTGGAAATCTCGGCGGATACATCGGAGACCTCGCCCGCATGGCAGTGATGGGGGAACCCGACAGCGAACTGGTCGACCTGCTCGCCGAGATCGAGGCCGTCCAACAGGCCGCCCGGATCCCCATCCGCGAAGGCGTGCTCGGACAAGGCATTTTCGATTCGGCACTCAGAGTCCTCGAACACAGCCCGCATCGCGGTGTCACGACCTTCGTTGCCCACGGTATGGGCTTGATCAGCCACGAGGCTCCCAGGCTTACCGCCACAGGCCCCGTCCCATATCCCAACGAAGACGGCAACCTCCCGCTGCAGGCCGGCATGGTCCTGTCCATCGAAACCACCATGCTCCATCCGACACGCGGCTTCATTAAGCTCGAAGACACCATCGCCGTCACAGACACCGGTCACCGGGCATTCGGCGATCAGGCCCGTGCGTGGACCCAAGGCGGTATGCGGTGACCGGCGCATCAGCCCGCACGGCAGACACGTTCGAACTTCACCACGTCGGCATAGTGGTCTCAGACCTCGAGAAGGCAGTGGCTTTCTACGCACAGCATCTGGGACTCATCCCCGAGTCCGTTTCGCCGTGGGCCCTCATCCCCGGCAAACCTCTCGGACTGGACGGAGATGAGGTGAAGCTGCGCTGGGCCTTCATGCGTCTAGGCAGCACTGTCATCGAGATCCACGAATTCGACGGCCCGTTCCAATCGTCCCTGCACCGAACCACAGATCAGCCAGGAGTCGGGCACCTCGCCTTGAAGGTGCCGGACATCCACTCTGCCCGCCGGCGCCTGACGGAGGCAGGCATCACGTTCTACAGCGATCCGAACATCCTGGATCTCCCGGGACAGGACGGGGACCAGTGGGTCTACGGCAAGGACCCCTTCGGCGTCACCATCGAGCTCTACCAACAAGCAGAAAGGACACAGAACGCCCATGAGTGAGACCATGCTCGCCGCCGTTTTCAAAGGAAACGGGATCCTCGAACTCGAACAACGCCCGGTCCCAACACCCATTCAGCCCGACGACATCGTCCTAAGGGTCGGGGCAGTCGGGATCTGCGGATCCGATCTGCACATCCTTGACGTCCCGCCGACCCACCCCGCCAAGCCCGGGGTAATCTTCGGCCACGAATTCTGCGGCGAAGTCGTAGCTGTCGGAGAGGATGTCAGGTCCCTGATCGTCGGCGACACGGTTGCCGTTGACCAAAATCCTCCCTGCGGACGATGCGACACCTGCCGCACAGGCGATCCCAACTTCTGCGAAGCACTCTACGACAATCCCGAGTGCCCCGTTCCCGGATGGCCCCGCACCCCGGGCCAGTGGTGGGACGGAGGCATGGCCGAATACGTCCGCGTCCCCGCACACTACGCTTACCGGGTCGATCCCAACATTCCCGCCGAACAGATCGTACTGGCAGAGCCGCTGGGCTGCGTGCTGAACGGACTGCGAAAATCCGGAGTCCACGCCGGTGAAACCGCTGTCGTTATCGGCGGCGGACCCATCGGCCTGCTCGCCGTAGCAGCCCTGAAGAACCAGGGCGCAGGACAAGTCATCGTCATCGAGCCTGCCGCCAACCGCGCCCAGGTCTCAAAGGAAGTCGGCGCAGACCTCGTCATCAACCCGCGGGAAACCGACGCTGCACAAGCGGTCCGGGAAGCGACCAACGGCCGCGGCCCCACCCTCATCCTCGAAGCCGTGGGCTCCCAACTGGACCTTTCGGTTCAAATGGCGGCAAACCAGGCAAGAATCGTGGTCCTCGGCCTCAATTCCGCCGTCAGCACCGGATTTCCCGCCGTCGACGTCACCACCAAGGAACTCCAGATCCTCGGAGCGTTCCTCATGCGCTACACCATGCAGGAAGCCCTTGACCTCATCCAATCCCAGGTCCTGCCACTGGAGCCCATCATCAGCCACGTCCTGCCACTGCATGACGTGCTCGAAGGAATCGACCTGGCCCGAAGCGGCCGCGGACTCAAAGTCATCTTCAAACCTCAACTCGCGAAAGGAAACCCCCATGAGTGAAACCAGCAGGCGATGGGTCGTCGTCACCGGAGCAGCCTCCGGAATCGGGGACGGGGTCTGCCAGTCACTGGCGGCCGCCGGGTACGGAATCATCATGGCAGACATCGACGCCGACAAACTCGAAAGGGCCGCGGCCTCCATACTGCACAGCCGCACCGTCGTCATCGACGTCGCAGACACTTCCGCCAAACACCGGCTTGAAGAAATGGCCATCGAAACCGGAAACGTCTGGGGCCTCATCAACTGCGCCGGCATCTCCCTGGTCAAACACTTCCTACTCAACAGCGAAGAGGAATGGACCCGCATTCTGCGGACCAACCTCGAAGGAACAATCCGCGCATGCTCCGCCATTGCCCCCGTCCTGAACGCAAACGGCGGAGGAGCGATCATCAACATCGCCTCCATCACCGGACGCAACCCCGCCGCCCTCCAAGGCGCCTATGCTGCATCGAAGGCCGGAGTCATCGGCTTCAGCGCCAGCCTTGCCTTCGATATGGGTCCGCTGAACGTGACGGTCAACTCGATCTGCCCCGGCATTGTACGGACCCCGATCTGGGACCGGATTCTCGAAACAGAAGCCGATGAAACCGGCGAATCACCGGACGAAATCTTCGCAAGGCATACCGAACCCATCCCCATGGGCAGACCGCAATCGGCACAGGAAATCGGCGAACTCTGCGTCTTCCTCCTCTCCGACACGGCCCGCAGTATTTCGGGTGAAGCAATTAACATCACCGGCGGCATGACATTTGTGGACTTTGACTTCAACGCGGCGGCCGCTCAGCTGACCGCACCATAGGCGCGGATGTCCCTTCGAAAGCACACTCCTGACGGGCGCTCGTCCCCCCGTCAGGAGTGCGCCTGGTATGTGGCTGTCCTTCCGGAGCACATCCAGGCGATCGTTTTTTGCCTCTGGGAAGCGCTGACTGTTCGAGGTTTGGTCGGATGGGTACTGCTACAGAGTTCCGCGTTGGCGGAAGCTCCGCAGGATTCGGTCCACTTCCGCTTGCTGGTCCTTGCCGGCGACTAGGCCCAGCATCGGTCCAGCGGCTTTGGAAGCAGGCGCAGTCAGGGCACTCTTTTGCTAGGCGGCCCCATAGCGGCCACTACGGCAGGTCTTCCGTTGTCCGGGTGGTGAATGGCATGACAAGGCGCGATTGGTGGTCGGCGTCCCGGTAGATCTTGTGGGTGACCGGCCGGCCCACCGGCAGGTGGAAGGCATCCGGCGGGAGCAGCGCGTTGTGTTCGTCGGCAAGCGGCTCGTCGTTGGACAATTCCACGGTAAGCGTGTGCCCGGGCATGAAGGTGTTGGCGAACGGGAACAGGCGCAGCACGTACTCCTGGATTGTCCCCGGCTCCACGGGCAGGGCACGCGTGTGCGGGTGCCGCGGGCTTCCCTCGGTGGTCCGCCCGTCGAGTTCGCGGTGTGAGGCCTTGAGGTAGCCGCTTGTGATGAGCTGCCGCTTCCCGTTGGGAGCGTAGTCCCAGAGCCGCAGGATGAAGTTGGTGTCCGGCTGATCGATCTCGGCGAAGATGTGGGCCGCGCCGGTGCCGATCATTTCCGTGGCCTCCTCGAAGGCAGGGGTGGACCAGCTGATGATTTCAACCCTGTCGGTCACAGTCAGCGGAGCCTGGTAGAAACCGTCCGGTGCAGCGTATTCCGCGCCCATCAGCTCGGGCTCGGCGGACAGCTTGTGGCATGGGCGAAGATACAGCGAGGTGTACTGCACGTCCTTTGGCGGCCACTGGTCCGCGGTGACCATCTCGCGGGAGCCTTCCACAAAGACGCTGACCGCCGGCTCGTCCATAACGCCGTTATCAATGCCCTTGATCCAGTAGTCGTACCAGCGGAACATCTTGTCGTGTTCCTCAATAAACGGGCGGGACTGCATCGGCGGGTACGGGCCGATGTCCAGCTTCTTCGGGCCCTTCAGCTCGTTAAACAGGTCGATGGTGCCGTCCAGGGTCCAACCGCGGCCCTGGTCCAGCTGCAGCCAGACCGGAATGTCGATGTTCGGCGCCAGCGTGATGGGATTGCGCTCCTCATACCAGTCCCCGTCCAGCTCGTTCATCACGATGTCGAACCACGCCTCGTGGTTCTTGGGGTAGCTCAGCACATGCACCAGGTTCGGCCAGGCGGCGATGTCCGGGTCCTGCAGGCGCTTATGGACCAGCTCTTTCAGTTCCTCCGGTGGGTACGTCTCGATCATGCGGGACTTCACGCCGTCGGTGAACGCCCAGCCGGAGTCGCCGCCGCGGCCCTCGCGTGCGGCCCGGGGCATAAACCACATGATCCCGCCGTGGTAGGTGGTCTCGTAGAAGTCGTAGTGGCCGCCGGAGACGAAGATCGCCTTCAAGCTCGGGGGGCGTTCCGCCGCGGCCAGCACCTGCATGGAGCCGAAGTACGAGATGCCCACCATGCCCACGTTGCCGTCGCACCACGGCTGCGCTGCGACCCACTCGATGAAGTCGTACGCGTCCTGGCCCAGCGAAACACCGCCGGCGTTGTAGTTCCCGATGTGGTCACCGCCGGAATGGCCGGAACCGCGCAGATCGCCTATGACGTGGACATAGTTCTCCTTGACGATCCGGGCAATGTCGCCGGCCTCGATGCAGCCGTCCCACATCGGGCTGGGGCGCCGCTGCGGCGGGGTGGTGAGGGCCAGTGCCTGCAGTTCCTTGCCGTACGGGCTCAGTGCCACCAGCGCGGGGCGCGGCTTGTCCTCAGGGCCCTGGTAGGCGTCGGCGGCGAGCTGGATGCCGTCGCGCATGGGAACCCGGAGGTCCTTGCGGACGGCGATCTTCTGCGCGCCGGCATTCAGTATCAGGACGTCATCCATGAGTGCGTAGCTCCTCATTCTTGGTCGTAGGGTCGAACGTCGTGCGGTAGCCGTGGAGCGTCGTGAAGAACGGGGATGGCTCCAACGTGGGGTCTGCGGCGTACCCGAGGTCCCCGGCTACCCGGGCGAAGGGTGAGTACGGCGAGTCCGTGTCCTGCAGCCCGGCAGCCAGGCAACCGCAGGCTGCCTCGCTGACCTGGGCTTCGACGTCGATACTCTCCTTGAGTGCCCGGCGCGTCTGGGCAGCGTCAAGTTCGACGCCGAACGGCTCACCGTCCGCGCCCCGGTACGGGTGCCCGAGGTACAAGTGCCGCGGACGGATCTGGTCGCTGAGGTATTGCAGGCTTGAGCGGTAGCCTGCCGGGTCCACAAATCCGGGGAAGCCGTTGGCCGCACCGTGGACCTGCACGGCATCGCCAACGAACACGTCGTTCTGTCCGTCAATGACATACGCGACCGACCCGGCGGTGTGGCCCGGAATCGAGTGGACCGAGACGGTGACGTCACCGCCGAGGGAGATGGTCTCGCCGCCCTTGACGAGCATCGTCGGTTCCAGCTCGCCCGAGATGACGGCGTTTGTGGCCGCCGTCAGCTTCGCCTCGCCGTCGGGGTCCTTCAGGTACTGCGCCCGTCCGGTCAGGTATTCATCCACATGGGCCCGGCGCGAGCGAAGCATCGGTGCATCGGCCTCGTGGATCACCACCTGGGCGCGCCGTTCGGTCAGCTCCCACAGCGCGTGCGCGCCGCCGATGTGGTCGATATGTCCGTGTGTCAGCAGGATCCACCGGACGTCCTCGATCCGGCGGCCAATTGCCTCCAGCGCCGGCACCATGCCCTCGGCCGGCGAGGACGCGATGCCGGTATCGACGATGGCCGGCTCCGGTGCGTCGATGAAGAAGCTGTAGAGACCGAACCGCCCCCACGGCGAGACGATGGGATGAACGGCGATTGGTGTCGTCATTGCGCTGTTCCCTCCTCGACCCCGGGCCCCGCGTTCAGGAATTCGCCTGTCTCCTCGAACGCCCGGTAGAACTCCGGGATCCAGGAGAAGTTCTGGACAAAACCGTGGTTCGCCCCGTCGTAGCGGCTGACGGTCGCGTCGACGCCGGCCTCCGCCAGGCGCCGGCCGTAGAGTTCGCCCTCGTCGCGCAGGGGGTCGTGTCCGGCGGTGATGACCAGTGCGGCCGGCAGGCCGGCGAGGTCCGCGCGCTTGATGGGGGAGACGAGGGGGTCCGCCGGGTCCGCCCCGCTCTCAAGGTAGAAGGCGTTGAACGGTTTAAGGCCGGCCGTCTCCAGCCCGTACCCTTCGGCGTTCTCCCGCAGCGACGGGTAACGGTCGACGTCGAAATCCAGGTCCAGGGACGGGTAGAAAAGGACCTGGTGGGTGATCCGGTTGAACCCGTCGTCGTGGGCTTTCGCGGCGATGGCGGCGACGAAGTTGCCGCCCGAGCTGTCACCGGCGATGGCCAGGTTCTTCCCGTCCCACTTTAGGCGCCCGCCCTTTCCGGCCGCCCAGCGCACCACGCCGTAGCAGTCCTCGAGGCCGGCCGGGAACGCGGCTTCGGGGGCCAGGGCATAGCCCACCGAGATGACCTGGTGCCTGGTCTCCTTGGCCAGTGCGCGCGCCACGTGGTCATGGGTGTCCAGGCTGCCCAGGAAAAACGCGCCGCCGTGGAAATACACGAGCAAACCGTAGGCGTCAGCCTCCACCGGCGTGTAGATCCGCACGGGCACTTCGCCCGCCGGCGTCACGGCAGTGGCGTCCTCGACTGCGTGCAGCGTGGTCGTCCGCTTCGCGGCCGGCTGTTGGGTCCAGTGCTGTCCGTCGCAGAGCTCCGGCCATCCCTGGCCCTTTTGTGTCTACGACGATGCTCCTATAGGCGTCAAATCGGGATTATGGCTGTTGCCGGATGTGCGTGAGCCGTGCGTTGGCGAAACATGGGAGGGGCGGGACAGGGCGTGCTGCTGAATCACAAACGGAAAAAATCCGATTGTGCCTAGTGCTCGCTGGCCCGCAGGCCTCGCATCGGCCAATTTCCGCCCGATCGCGATTCCGTCAGGTGCTACTAGGTCTCTGCGTCGCCCTCTTTGCCACGAGTCATTTTTCGTCCTTCCAGACGGTCGATTCTTACGTTGTTGAGGACACTGAGGAGAATGGCTATTAAGAGGACTATTGCCGGCCAGTAGCCAAACCGGCTGTTATCCGAAACCGCTATAAATGACGAGGCATCCACGATCCCGACCAAGATAAGGGTCACCGTGGGTGTCTTCTTGTTCCAAAAGCCAGCCATCAGCCCTCCTTAACTTGCAAAAGCCACGATATGGAGACGTGGTATTGCATAAGTGTCACTGTCCTGAACTATGAAGTCGAGGGTGCCCGGATGTCTGGGACATGGGGTGGTTCACGGGTCAGGCCGCCTCAGTGGTAGTTGGCATACTCATCAAATCGGGGATTTTGGTTGTTTGCTCGGTCAGCCATTGGCGGTAGTTCGTGGCAAGGGTGTCGTTGCGGAGGAGGCCGCGTTCCAGGAGGGAAATTTTGGAGGGCCATTGGCCAAGTTCGCGGGCTGCGGTCGTGATGGTGAGACCGAGTGCGGTGCGCTTTTGGCGCAGATCGGTGTTGTCCGGGGCTGCCTGGGGGTTGGTGATTTGGCGGTAGATTTCCCGGGCTGCGTAGCGTTTGAGGCAGCGCATGATTTCCCGTTTGCTCTTGCCCTCCGCGGTGCGTTTGGCCACGTAGTCCTTGGTTCGTTGGCATGAGGCCATGCGGACCAGGACGACCTGATACAAGGCATGGTTGGCGTTGCGGTCGCCGCCTCTGCTGAGCCGGTGGCGGGTGGTTTTGCCCGAGGAAGCGGGTATGGGTGCGACTCCGACGAGGGCAGCGAATTGGGCCTCGTTTTCTATGCGGTCGGGGTTGTCTCCGACGGTGACCAGGAGCTGGCTGGCTACTTCGGTTCCGACGCCTGGAAGGTCACTGAGCATCGGCGCGTAGGTGTCGAGGATTTCCTGGAGCGCGGCGTCGGCGGTGGCGATTTCTGCCGCGAGGGAGTGGCAGCGGTTGGCCAGGGCCTTCAGCGTCAGCAGGCATACGTACTCGGGATCAGCCACATCGCCCGAAGGCCTGGTGCGCTGCAGGGCAGTGATCATCGCCGAGGTTCCAAGCCCCCGGTATTTCGCCCGGAGTTTGTCCGGGGCTGAAACGAGAAGGCCCTTGATCTGGTTGATGGCTGCAGTGCGGGCCTTTACTGCCGAGGTGCGGCCGGCACGTAGGATTCGCAGGCATTCCACAGGACCGTCTTTGGCCTTGGGTACCGATGTGGTCCGGCCGTCGAGTACGGATTGGGCGGCTTGGTAGGCGTCCAAAGGGTCTGATTTGCCCTTCAGTCGGCGCGGGGCCCGATTTGGTCGGTTCACCTCCAGCACACAGAGACCTTCTCCGCGTAGGGTTTTGGCGATTTCGGCCCCGTAGGATCCTGTTCCTTCGACCCCTACGGCGGTGACCGTGCCGTGGCTGGTGATGAACTCTACGATCTTCCGGTATCCGGATCCCACGGCGAGGAATTCCCTGTCCGCGAGTGGCTTGCCGTGCTCGTTGATGACGGCCACGTGGTGTGTGTCGGAGTGGGTGTCGATACCTGCGATGACGTTGGTTGTTTCGGTCGCCAAGATGGAAGTTGCCCCTCAGTCGAGATCAATTGCTGGTTGAACAGGGCGTGGGCCAGGTGGGCAGACAAAACGGTAATGGGACTGGTCGTATCAGGCTCCTATGAAGTCATGTCCGCCTGGCACATCACCCCCTTTGATGGACCTTGAGCCGGCGGACAGATCGTCGGTAAGACAGTGCCGCCAGGCACGTCAGTTTTTTGCTGAGTCACGCCGGCTCAAGACCTTTTCCAGTATTACCGTTTTTTGTCTGCTGTCCTTCGGATGGTACGTGCCCGCTCCGGCCCCATCCAGCCCCCGTCGTTCCTCCAGGGGCCTGCGGCCCGCACAATCGGCTCCGGCGCTCCTTCGTCGCATATTTCCTCTCGCAGATTGCACGTCCCTGGCCCTTCGGGTGGACAGGGCCTCCGTCGGGCACAGCTACGCAAGCTTCGCCAGCAGGCAAAAAACAACGGGGGGAGAGGGGAAGCTGGCCGGTCACCAACCGCACCCCGCCCACCGAATCCTCAGCAAAGGACGAAAAACACCATGAACACCACACCCACGCTCGAAATGCTTGACCCCAAGACCCTGACCATCGACATCAACGTCCGCAAGGCCGCCGACCTGAAGGCCGACTTCATCGCCAGCATCAAGGAACTCGGTGTGCTCGAACCGGTCATTGCCCACCGCAAGGACGACGGCACCGTGCACGTCCTGATGGGCCAGCGCCGCACCCTGGGCGCAGTGGAAGCAGAGCGCGACTCCATACCGGTGATGATCGTTTCCAGCCCGGAAGAGGCAGAGCGCATCGTCACCCAGGTCGTGGAGAACATCCAGCGCACCGAACTGACCGAAGCCGACGAAGCCGACGCCTACCACCAGCTCTCGCTCATCGGAGTCTCGGCCGCCGACATCGCCAAAAAAACCGGCCGAACCAAAACCACCGTGGAAAGCGCACTCAAAGCCAAAGCCTCCACCACCGGAGCGAAGGCACTCGACAGCGGCTACACCGTAGACATGGCACTCGTGCTCGCCGAATTTGAAGGCGACGAGGATGCCATCGAGGAACTCGAATCCGTCATCCGGGACGAACCCGACTACTTCGACCACCTCGCGCAGAAGCTCCGGGACGACCGGGAATCCAAGGCCCAGCTCGCCACACTGATCGAGGAGCTCATCGCCCAGGGCAAGGCCATCGTCGAGGACGCCGGACACTACGCCGAGGAGGAGAACCTGTTCGTGTCTGCGGCCAAGCGGGCAGACGGTGAACCGGCCACCGACGAGGACGCCAACGCCTATGTGATCAGCGCCGACTACCGCGGCCAGCACAGCGCGAAGCCTGTCATCAGCGACTGGAAGGAACTGGGCTTCACCCCGAAGTACGAACGCTACGACGGCGGCACCCAGGCACAGAAAGGCCCGATGACCGAGGAACAGAAAGCCGAGAGGAAGACCCTGATCGCCAACAACAAGGCCATGGAATCCGCCACGAAGGTCCGCCGTGAATGGGTCAAAAGCCTGCTGGCCCGCAAGGCCGCACCGAAGGGCTGGCAGTACTTCACCGTCCACGCCATCACTCACCACCCCGAAACGGCCAGCGGATACGACGGGAAGGCCGCCACCGAGATGATAGGAGCCAAGACCGGCGAGGAAAGCGACGGGTGGGGCTGGAACCCCCTCCGGGACCACGTCGCAAAAACCACCGCACGGTCCGAGTTCGCACTGATCGCCCTGATCTGCGCAGGCTACGAAAAGACAATCCAAAAGGACTCGTGGCGTAGCGCAGGACAGGTCCACAACGCCTACCTCACCCAACTTGTGACATGGGGATACAAGGCCAGCGAAGTCGAACGGATCATCCTCGACAAGCACTCCGCCGAGGAAACCGCAGAATAAAAGACCCCTTGCCGGGCGGCACCCCCACCGCCCGGCAAGGCCCACTGCCACTCACCACGAGAGGGCCAGGAACCTCCCAAACGTCGGGCGGTCCGCCGCCCAGGGCGAACCACAGCAGCCACTCACCAGCGGCTGACCGCCATCCGCGGCCCATCCCTTGGCGTCCGGGTGCCGCGCTGTACCACCGCTTTCCGTTCCAACAGCCTGAAAGGCGGCTGCACAAGGACAACCACTACATCACGATGAACCCATAGATTTCCTTTTGCTGAGGGAAACCAGGCAGGGCCCGGCCCATGAACTGCTCCCCGAAAGTTGGACTGAAAATTCAGTTCTGACTTACGGGGAGCAGTTTCATGTTTAAGGGCAGTTCGTTGTCTGAGGAGCAGCGCGAGGCAGCGGTGGCGCTGTTTGAGATCGGTTGGGGAGCCAGGGCTGTAGCGAGAAGACTTGGCGTGGGTACGAAGGCAGTCCTCCGGTTGTACGACAGATGGCGCGTTCGTGGAGATACTGCTCTTGTGACCAAACCAGGCAGACTGTATTCGTTCGAGTTCAAGCTCAACGCTGTGCAGCGATATATTTCAGGCGCGAACAGGGTCGCTCTGGCAAAGGAGCTCGACCTGTCGTCGCCACATTTGATTACCGTGTGGGCGGGCCAGTACCGGGCTCAAGGCGAGGAAGGTCTGCGCCCGAAACCGAAAGGCCGGCCGAGGAAAAACCCTGAGGTTCCAGCGCAGCCGGAACCGGAGCTGCAGCGGCTGCGCCGCGAGAACGAACGCCTGCGTGCAGAGGTGGCCTTCCTGGGAAAAGTAAAGGCCTTGAGGGACGGGGAACAGCGCTAAAGGTCCGCGCTGTCATGGCTCTCAAGGCCGAGCATCGGTTGGAAGTTCTCCTGGACGTAGCCGGGTTACCCCGGTCCACGTTCGGGACTGCCCCCGGTTTTGTTGACTCCTTGACCTAGCGAGCTTGTGCTCGTGGAAGGATGTTGACTATGCCCACGGCTTATGGGGCGGAGTTCCG
>NZ_JBFBEY010000033.1:0-47037 GCF_040683875.1 Arthrobacter sp. NPDC093128 | reverse complement strand
TCATCGTTCGACTTGCATGTGTTAAGCACGCCGCCAGCGTTCATCCTGAGCCAGGATCAAACTCTCCGTTGAAGTAAAACAAAAACAGACACAACCACCACCCCCGGGAAAACGGGAGAAAACGGCTGCACAAAATTTGAAACCAGCTGAAAAACAACCAGATCACACCACGGGGTGGCACAACCCGGTCCATTCAACCAATCCATATAAATAAATTGGTATCAACAAACTTGGCACACTATTGAGTTCTCAAACAACAGACACACCCGGCACCACCACAACCACATTTCGGTCGCGGATCGCTCCGGAGCAACTTCCCAAACTTACCCGGTTTCAAGACTCAAAGCAAATCAGCGTTTCCGCGATCCGCCGGTCATCAAGACCAACCCCGCCGTCACACCGCACGCCAAGTGGCGAACCGTTTTTCAGGCTGTTTAGAAGGGGGTTTGGCCGCCTTCGGTAACCAGCATCTCGCCGGCCCCCTCTCGGCGACTTAGAAAACAATACACCTACTTTGGCCCCACCGCAAACCCTCCCCGGTATGGGTGCCAGCCCCCGCCAATCCGGGCCAAAACAGGCATCGGAGGCACTTTCCGCCGCGTCGGCGTCGTTCTTGGTTTCTGTGGGCTGTGTCACCGCGCCGGGACCCGGCGCGGGAACCTGGCGGCGGAAGCCTGTACCAGCGTCGTCCTGGAACCCCTGCCCGGCAGCGCCAGCCAGGGTTAAACGCAAGAAGGGCCGGCAACCGTGAGGTTGCCGGCCCTTCTTAGACCACTGGAATCAGCAGTGCTGGCTTAGCAGCAGTGTTGAATTACCAGGAAGACTTGGTGATGCCCGGGAGCTCACCGCGGTGAGCCATGTCGCGGAAGCGAACACGGGAGATACCGAACTTCTGGAAGGTACCGCGGGGACGGCCATCGATGATGTCGCGGTTACGCAGACGTACCGGTGAGGCGTTGCGGGGCAGCTTCTGCAGGCCGAGGCGTGCAGCTTCGCGTGCCTCGTCGGTCGACGCGGGGTCAACCAGGGCCTTCTTCAGTTCGAGGCGCTTTGCAGCATAGCGCTCGACGATGACTTTACGCTGTTCGTTCTTAGCGATCATTGACTTCTTAGCCATAGTGCTTAGCGCTCCTCTCGGAATTCGACGTGCTTACGGATGCGGGGGTCGTACTTCTTCAGAACCATGCGGTCCGGGTCGTTACGACGGTTCTTGCGCGTGACGTAGGTGTAACCCGTGCCAGCGGTCGACTTGAGCTTGATGATCGGACGTACGTCCTTGTCCTTAGCCATTAGAGCTTCACTCCTCGTGCCAGGATGGCGGCTACGACTACGTCGATGCCACGCACGTCGATGGTCTTGATGCCACGTGCAGAGACCTGCAGGGTGACATTACGGCGCAGGGACGGAACCCAGTAGCGCTTCTTCTGGATGTTCGGGTCGAACCGGCGCTTGTTGCGGCGGTGCGAGTGCGAAATGCTGTGTCCAAAGCCCGGCTCGGCTCCGGTCACCTGGCAGTGTGCTGCCATGACGACTCTCCTCATGAAAATAAATGAAACGGTCCGCAGCGTTCCGCGTACCGTGCGACAGGGGGCGTCCGCATCCAGCGTTCACATCTCCGGTGTTCCGCAGGCGTGGACATCCGGCGAAAGCCGGCTGTTTTCCGCACTGCGGCGAAGATGATTGGCCACGAGTACCTGGCAGAGGAATCCACTGCGAAGTACCGGGATGCTGGGCGAATACAGGAGTGCACGCAACTTGAGCCCCTAACTACCGGCCTTGAGGACTGCCATCATTGAGGACAAATCCCGCCAACCGGAGCAATTGCACACGCTCCGCGCCACCTAGCGCCTACCAAGTCTACGAGCTTGACTAATTAAAGGCCAATCGGGTAGCCGTCAATGCCGCCCGCGGGTGTATAAGGCCGCCGCCCTCACGTGCCGAAGTCACATCGGCGCCGCAGTCTTTTCACAGCAGAATGAAAGGGTGCCGCCGGAGTCTTGAGGCATGAACACAGAGCTCCTGCCGGCGTTGGCCGCCGATTCCCGGGCCGCAGATGCTGCCCGCGGCACTATCGAAGCCAGGCACCGCCGTCGGCTGTTTCACGCCGACCTGCTGGTAACTGTTGCCTGGGCGTCCGTGGCTGCTGCGGTGGCGTTGTGGCTGGCCGACGGCGGAGCAACAGTATTCTCGACGCTCGCCGGATCATTCACAGCCTTGGGCATTGTGGCCGGGCTGGCCGGCATGGACCTGGTCCTGCTGATGCTGCTGCTGGCGGCACGGATTCCGTTCATTAACCAGACCGTTGGCCATGACCGCGCCCTGGACTTCCACCGGAAGCTCGGCAAACCGTCACTCTACCTCCTGCTGGCGCACGGAGTCCTGATCGCCTTCGGCTACGGGATGGCCGAAGGGCTGGATCCCGTAAGCGAAGCCGTGTCCCTGTGGGTACTGGTGCCGGATATGTGCCTTGCCTATATCTCCATGGCGCTGTTCATCGCCGTCGTGATCACATCCCTCGTGGCAGTCCGCCGTCGGTTTCCCTACGAGTTCTGGTACGCGGTGCACCTGCTGACGTATGCCGCCGTCGCAACCTCCCTTCCCCACCAGTTCAGCGTGGGCGGGCTGTTCGCTGAAGGGACGTGGCAGCGCTGGTACTGGCTGGCTGCGTGCTTTGCGACAGGTGCGGCCCTGCTTCATTACCGTGTCCTGGAACCCGTCATTGCAACGTTCCGGCACCAGCTCACGGTCAGCCGTGTGGTGACGGTGGCGCCCGGTGTGGTCAGCATTGAGATGCACGGGCTAAACCTCAACGAACTGGCCGGAACCGGGGGCAGGTTCTTCATCTGGCGGTTCCTGGCCCGCGGCCTGTGGTGGCATCCACATCCGTTCAGCCTCTCCGCCGAACCGCTCCAGTTCGATGCTGCGGGGCGCGGCCTGCTCAGGATCACCGTCCGGAACCTCGGCAAGGGATCGGCCCAACTCGCCGGGCTGAAGCCCGGAACCAAGGTGGCATTGGAGGGGCCCTACGGAATCTTCAGTACGGCGGCCCGGAGCCGGGACAACGTGGTGATGATCGGCGCCGGCATCGGCATCACACCGCTGCGCGCGCTGCTTGAGTCGACGCCGTTCACACCGGGGCAGGCGACCGTGATCCTCCGGGGCCGCAGCGAGCAGGAACTCTACCTCGGCGACGAAATCCTGGACCTTGCCCGGCGCCGAGGCGCCACCCTGTTCCACCTCACCGGTGCCCGCTCGGGCCGGCACGCTGACAGCTGGCTTCCTGATCATGCCACCGACGCCGGCCACCGGCTAACGGATTACGTGCCCGGCATCGCGGACGCGGACGTCTACGTCTGCGGGCCGGCAGCATGGGCACGGAACGTGCTCATGGATGCCCGCGCCGCGGGTGTCAAAGAAGACCAGCTCCATTACGAAAGGTTTGACTGGTGAGATTACGGGCAGCAGTATCCGCAGCACTTGCCTCGGCCGGGATCCTCCTGGCCGGCTGGCAGTCGGGAACCTATGTGGAGGACACCGGGGGCGCCGCGGCCAGCACATCCGCAGGGACAGCGGGCACGGCCGCCGAGCCCACAACCGGGGCCGCGGCGAAGGCCGGCGGAACATACGCGGGCAGTGTGGTGCAGACCAGATTCGGCGCCGTCCAGGTGCAGATCACCGTGAAGTCAGGGTCCATTACCGACGTCGAGGCCCTGCAACTGACCGACGACGACCGCAAGTCCATCCAGATCAGCAACCGGGCAGCACCCCTCCTCAGGGCTGAAGTGCTCGCTGCCCAGTCAGCCGACGTGCAGACGATCGGAGGCGCCACCGTGACCAGCGACGCCTACCTGAGCTCCCTCCAGGCGGCCATCGATGCAGCGAACCTCTAATCACCTGGGAGCCGCACCACAGGGGACGGCGTCAAAGCCAGACCGGCGCACGCTGCAGGCGAGGACATTCAACTGCATGGGAACGGTCATCAGCCTGACCCTGCCCTCAGCCTCGGGTGAGGATGAGCTGGTGGCCGCCACCGCCGTCGTCGAACGGCTCTTTGCGGGCCTGGACGAGACGTTCAGCCTGTACCGTCCCGAATCGGCGGTGAGCAGGCTGGCGCGGGCAGAGATCAAATTGCCCGACACCTCGGAAGACATGCGCCGGCTCTATGCCGACGCGGTCGGCTGGAGGCTGGTGACCGAAGGCGCGTTCAGTCCCGAGCGGCCCGACGGCGTCCTGGATCTTTCCGGAATCGTCAAGGGACATGCCATCCAGGAGGCCGGAACATCCCTGTTGGCGCTGGGCCTGCGCGACTGGTGCCTGAACGCCGGCGGCGACGTGCTGGTCAGCGGATCACCGGCGCCCTCGAACGTAGGGCCCCACGGCGCGGACCCCGGGAGCAGGGAGCCGTGGCGTGCCGGGATTGTGGATCCGGAGGACCGCCGCACCCTGATTGCAGGCTATCCGCTGGGCGGCCATGCCGGTGCGAAACTGGCGCTGGCAACATCCGGCTCAGCTGAACGGGGTGACCACATCTGGGCCGCGGGAGCGGGCAGCCGGGTCCGTACAGGGGCGGCGGCGCCGGTGTTCCGCCAAGTATCAGTGGCTGCGGTGGACATCGTCACGGCCGACGTGCTGGCGACGGCGATCGTGGCCGGCGGGCTGCCGATGCTGGACCGCGCCACGGACGGGTGGGACATTGAGGTGCTGGCCGTGCGCGCCGGCGGCGAACTGCTCGCGACGCCCGGGTTCCGGCGCTAGGTGCACAGCGGTGTCCGGCGGAGGCTAGATCCTGGTGAGCTGGCCGTACCGCGGCTGGAGGCCGTCGCCGGAGGACTTGCCCGTGATCCGGCGGACCACCCACGGCGCGGCGAATTCCCGCACCCAGCGCGCATTCGCACGGATGGCTTCTGCCCGGCTGAGCTCGGGCACGGGTGTCATCGGCGGCACTTCGATGGAGTGGTCATGTTCAAGGACAGTCAGGACCCTTTTCGCCATGTTGGCGTGGCCGGCCGGGGACATGTGCATCCGGTCCTTGGCCCACATGCCCCAGTCGTAGTACTCGCTGAAACGCCAGTAGTCCACCAGCAGCGCGCCGTGGTCTCCTGCGATGCCGCGCACCAGTTCGTTGTAGATGGCGGTGCGGCCCCGGGTGGTGCTGAAGACCTTGGAACCCCGTGAGTCAAAGCCCGTGAACATCACCACGGTGGCGCCGGTGGCACTCAACTTGCGGATGCCGGCGTCGTACTCCACCAAAAGGTCATCGATGTCGACCTTGGGCCGAAGGATGTCGTTGGCCCCGGCGTAAATGCTCACCAGCGTGGGTTTAAGTTCGACGGCGGCGTCCACCTGCTCCGCCATGATCTGCCGGAGTTTCCTCCCTCGGATGGCCAGGTTGGCATAGCCGAAGGAAGGGTCAGCGGCGCCGAGTTGCTCCGCCACCCGGTCCGCCCAGCCGCGCACGCCGTTGGGCCGGTCCGGATCGTCGTCGCCGAGGCCTTCGGTGAACGAATCTCCAAGGGCTACGTAACGGGCGGCAAATTCCATATCGATAGTCTGCCACCTGTTGCCGGGAGCAACAAAGCGGGACGGCCGGGGCTCCGGCGCAGGAAAGTCAGGACTCGCGCAGGATCCAGTGATCAGAGTCCAGGCGGCCCACGATCTTCTCGCCAATGCGGGCCAGGTCAGCAACATCGCGTTCGGACAGGGCGTCGAGGAACAGGGAACGGACGGCTTCCACATGGCCGGGCGCTAGTTCCACGATGGTGGCCATTCCGGCGTCGGTCAGGTGGGCGGTGGTGACGCGTGCGTCGCGCGGATGCGGCTGGCGCTCCACCCAGCCGCGGTTCTGCAGCTTGGTGACCACATGCGACAAGCGCGACAGCGAGGCGCTGGTGCGGGCGGCGAGTTCGCTCATGGGCAGGAAGCGGCCTTCCGCTTCGGAGAGCATGGCGAGCACGTTGTAGTCGAAGAGCGAAAGCTTGCCCGCCGCGTGGAGCTTCGTGTCCAGCGCTGCCGGTAACAAGGTATTAATGCTGAGCTGGGCCAGCCAGGCACGGCGTTCGTCGGCGTTGAGCCAGCGCGGTTCGGTCATGGATACATCCTAGATTGCGGAACCGGTAGGCTGACCGCATGTACGTAGTCTCCCTGACCTACAAGGTTCCCGAAGAGATCGTCGATTTCCATCTGAAGGCGCACGTCGAGTGGCTGCAGGACGCCTTCGACCAGGGCATCTTCATCGTCGCCGGCCGGAAAATCCCCCGCACCGGTGCCCTGCTGCTGTCCAATGCGGACCGTGCCAGCCTGGATGCGTCGCTGGTCGAGGACCCCTTCTACACGAACGGGGTGGCGGAGTTCGACGTCGAGGAATTCCACGCCGGCAGGGTGGCGCCGGGCTACGAGAACCTGCTCGATATCTAGCTCTTCTTCGGTGCCGCTGCCGGCGACTTTGCCGTCAGTTTCTTCAGTCCGCCCTTCCGCGGCACCTTCACCGGTTCCGGCCAGCGCGGGCTGAGGCTGTCCCCGAGGGTGACGCCGCGCAGCTTGCGGCCAAAGAGCGGCAACACCCAGTCGTGCACCCAGCGCCGCTGCAGCTGTTCCCACTCCCGCAGGCTCAGCCTGGCCGGCGGCTCCCACTCCAGGGGACTGATCTTGTGCGGCACGCCCAGATGGTCCAGGACCTGGGCGGCAAGGTATTTGTGGCCTGCCTTGGACATGTGCAAGCGGTCCGAATCCCACATCCGCCGGTCATGGAACGCATCGAAGCACCAGTAATCCACCAGCACGGCGTCGTATTTGGCCGCGATTTCCCGGACCCGCCGGTTGTAGGCCATGTTGCGCTTCTTCAGGGGCTCCAGGACAGCGGACACCTTGACGTCGAAACCTGTGAACAGCACCACCGTGGCACCCGTGGCGGCGAGCCGGGACACCAGGGTTTCATAGTCGGCCATGAGCGCATCCACATCGGTTCCGAAGTCGAGGATGTCGTTGCCGCCGGCATACAGGGTCACCAGGGTGGGCTCCATCGCCAGCGCCGGCTCCAGCTGCTCGTCGATGATGTGGCGAAGCCTCTTGCTGCGGATGGCAAGGTTCGCGTACTGCCACCCCGGTTCGGCCTTGGCCAGCTTCTCCGCGACCCGGTCAGCCCAGCCGCGCACGCCATTGGGCAGCCGCTTGCTGCGGTCCCCCACGCCCTCGGTGAACGAATCCCCCAAGGCAACAAACCGCCGTCGCCCTTCCCGGTCCGGAAGCAAAGGAAATGAACCCACCCCGGCACCCTACCCACTTAACAAAACCAGCAGGGAAAGGGGAGGTGAACCCAAGGTGAGAGACGGCGCAGCCGGCGGCGCTGCTTTGCATGGAGCGCATCGCCGACCAGAGCGCACTAAGGCCGCCCGCGGCCGAGGGAAGCGGCGGGAGGTGTCTAAGCGACGGCAAAGCGGGGCCGACGGCGAACCGAACCGGCAAAGGGCTTAAAGCTCGGCTTTGCCCTGACGCCAGTAGCCCATGAAGGCGACCTGCTTGCGGTCGATCCCGACGTCGCGCACCAGGTACCGGCGCATGTCCTTAATGACTCCCGCCTCACCCGCAATCCAGGCGTAGAACGGCATGGCACCTGCGGGCATCCCGGGGTTCTTCGTGGCGGCGATGGCTGCGGTTTCCATTCTCGCGGGCGTCTCCCAGAGGATGTCCTGGTCCACGTCCACGTCTTCCGGTTCCGGACCGGCCCCGCCGGAGGCTGACTTGATGCCAACCCAGCCCGGCTCGGGAACAGCGGCGCGGACGGCTTCCTGCAGGAGTTCGCCGTGCGGACGTGAGCGCCCGATGGAGGCGCCGCGTGCAAGCCAGGTGATCTCGACGTCGGCGTCCGACTTCAGGTCCAGGAAGTCGCCGGCCTCGGGGACCTCAAGGAACGCGTGCCCGCTCATGTAGGCCGGGAGGCTTTCCAGGATGGCGCTGATGGCGGGAACAGCGGTTTCGTCACCTGCGAGCAGCACGCGCTGTGCCAGGCCCGGCCGCCATTCGATGCCGGAGTAGATCTCGGCCGTGACGCAGTGCGCGGCCCGGTTGTTGGGTCCGATGAGGGTGAGGGCGTCGCCGGGCTTGGCGTTCAGGGCCCAGTTTGCCGCGGGACCGCCGTTGCCCGCGGAGTCGAAGTGCATCACGAAGTCCACGTCGATCTCGGGATAGACTGCGTCGAGCCGTTCCTGGCGCACGGTGTAGGTGCGCATGGAACCGCGGGTCGCGGGATCCATGGCCAGCCATTCCCGGTACCAGCCGGACTGCTCCATCTGGAAAACCGGAAGCGGCAGCTGCGTGCCGTCCTCGGCAAGGGACGGGATCATGAGCTTGACGCGAAGGTCCAGGGTTCCGCCGTGGACGCCGAAGTCCCGCAGGGAGTACCCGCCCAAGGTGATGCGGCGGAAGTTGGGGCTGAGTTCCTGAACGGCGGAGACCGTTACGTCGAACGCCAGGGTCATGGGTTCGGTGGCAGGCTGGTCCCTGACCGCCGAATTCGCGCGGGTCCCGTTTGCACGGCGCGCCCGTGCCTGGCTGATGTCTACTGCTTTGCTGTCGGTTGCATTGCTGTTAACTGCCCTCATAGGACCAACTCCAGGGTTGTGGTTTCGGCTTTTGGGAAATCAGTGTGGTGCCGGCCGAGCGGAATGATCAGCGGTGTGCCGGAAATGGGGTCGGGAAGCACCCGCGAGTCCAGGCCGAACACGTCCCGGACCAGGTCCTCGGTGACCACGTCGGTGGAGGCGCCCTCGGCCACGATCCTGCCGCCCTTCATGGCGATCACGTGGTCCGCGTAGCGCGCCGCGAGGTTCAGGTCGTGCAGCACGATGGCCACGGTGGTGCCCCGCTTGCGGTTGAGGTCCGTGATCAGGTCCAGTACTTCCACCTGGTGGGCGAGGTCCAGGTAGGTGGTGGGTTCGTCCAGGAGCAGCACGTCGGTCTCCTGGGCCAGTGCCATCGCGATCCAGACCCGCTGGCGCTGGCCGCCGGACAGTTCGTCCACGTTGCGCCCGGCGAGTTCCAGCGTTTCGGTGGCCTCGAGCGCGCGCTGCACGGCGGCGTCGTCGTCCGCTGACCAGCTGCGGAAGAAGCCCTGGTGCGGGTAGCGCCCGCGTCCCACCAGGTCGCGGACGGTGATGCCGTCCGGGGCGGTGGGATGCTGGGGCAGGAGGCCCAGGGTCCGGGCTACGTCGCGGGCGGAGCGGGCGTGGATGTCCTTGCCGTCCAGTGTCACGACGCCGGCCGCCGGCTTCAGCAACCGGGACAGTCCGCGGAGCAGCGTGGACTTGCCGCACGCGTTGGCGCCCACGATCATGGTCACTTTGCCTTCGGGGATCTCCGCGTGCAGCCCTTCAACCACGGTGCGCTGGGCATATTTAAGGGTGAGGTCCGTGGCGCGTAGAACAGCCATCTCAGGCATCCTTTCGGTTGGAAGTGACCAACAGCCACAGCAGGAACGGGGCGCCGAGTGCGCCGGTGATGACACCTACCGGCAGGACGGTGCCGTCCAGCAGCACGGGGGCGATATTCGCGGCGAAGTAGTCCGCGACCAGCACGATCAGCGCTCCGACGAAGGCCGACGCCGGGAGGCTGGCTTTTGCGGTGAAGCGGCGGGCGATGGGTCCGGCCAGGAAGGCGACGAACGCGACCGGGCCGGCTGCCGCCGTCGCCACTGCCGCGAGGGCCACGGCGACGACCACCACGGCCAGCCGGGTAAAGCCGACCCGGATGCCGAGCCCGGCAGCAGCGTCATCGCCGAGCTCCAGGATGCGCAGGGGGCCGGACAGGGCAGCCACGGCAGGGACAAGGACCAGCAGGGCCAGGCTGAGGACTCCGGCACGGTCCCAGCTGGCGGAGTTGAGGGAGCCGTTGAGCCACACCAGGGCGTCGGCGGCCGTGCGGATGTCCGCCCGGGTCATAAGGAAGCTGACCACGGCGTGGAGCGCGGCGGCGATGCCCACGCCCGCCAGGATCAGCCGGCTGCCGGCCGCGTTGCCGCTGTTCCCGCCGCCCGTCCCCAGGGATCCGCCCCGCGAGATGCCATAGATGAGCGCGGCAACACCCAGGGCGCCGGCGAGGGCAGCGCCGGAAACCACGGCGCCGGACGCGCCGAAAACCACGATTGCCGTGACGGCGGCGGCGCTGGCCCCGTAGCTGATGCCGATGACATCCGGGCTGGCCAGCGGATTGCGGAGCATGGTCTGGAAGAGGCCGCCGGCGAGGCCGAACGCGGCACCGATCATGGTGCCGATCACCGCCCGGGGGAGCTTGTTTTCCATCACGATGAAGCTGGCGCCGGGGATTTTCTGGCCGCCGGTGAGGTGGGCGAGCAGGATCTTGAAGAAGTCGGGGATCGTCACGGTGTAGCTGCCCAGCAGCACACTTACGGCGAAAAGGACCACGACGGCGAACGCCAGGATGGCGGTCCGGTTCAGGACGGTGCGGCTCAGCATGCCGGCGCGAACGGGCAGGTAAGGCCCTGTTTCCGCGGTTTTGAGGCCATTATCTGCCCGTTCGCGCCCCGCGCCGGGTGCGTTTTCGCCCAGTTCGCGCCCAAGGGAGGCGAGGTCTGACTTGCTCACAGCCCGGCCCCCTTCCCGCGGCGGACCAGCCACACGAAGACGGGGGCGCCCACGAGGGCAGTCATGATGCCCGCCGGGACTTCGCCGGGCAGGAGGATCACGCGGCCCAGGATGTCGGCGGACAGCAGGAGCACCGGGGCCAGGACAAGGGAAAAGGGCAGGATCCAGCGGTAGTCGGGCCCGGTCAGGAATCGGACGGCGTGCGGGATGACGAGACCCACGAAGCCGATGGGTCCGGCGAGGGCGGTGGCGGCTCCGCACAGCAGGACGATGCCCAGGGCGGTGACACCGCGGACCAGTCCCACCCGCTGTCCCAGGCCGCGGGCGATGTCGTCACCCAGGGCCAGGCTGTTCAGGATCCGGCCGGTGGCCAGCACAATGCCTGCACCAAGAATAAGGAACGGCACGCCGGGCAGCACCACTGACCAGTCGCGCCCGGCGATTCCGCCCACCTGCCAGAACCGGAACCGGTCCAGGGTGTCCTGGCTCGAAACCAGGATGACGTTCATGAGCGAGTAGAGTCCCGCGCTCAGGGCGGCGCCCGCAAGGGCGAGCTTCACCGGCGTCGCACCGTCCCGGCCCAGCGAAGCTACCAGGTAGACGACGGCGGCAGCGGCCGCGGCGCCGATGAATGCGAACCAGATGTAGCCGGTCAGGGAAGAGATTCCAAAGACGTAAATGCCGGTGACCACTGCCAGCGCGGCTCCGGCGTTGACCCCCATGATGCCGGGGTCCGCCAGCGGGTTGCGGGCCACACCCTGCATGGCGGCGCCGGCCAGGCCGAGGGCCCCGCCGGCGAGCAGGCCCAGGACCGTGCGCGGGATGCGCGCGTGGACCACGGCGTGATCACCGTTGGCGGGATCAAACTGCGTGAGCGCCTGCCACACGGTTCCGAGGGGAAGCCCGCGGGCACCGACGGCCAGCGACACTGCGGAAACGACAACAAGTACGACGACGGCGGCCAGCAGCCAGGCGGTTTGCTTGCCTGCTGCGCTTTTCCCGGCGCGAACGGGCAGTTGCGGCCCCTGTTCAGGCGCTTTGAGCGCCTCAACTGCCCGTTCGCGCGTGGTGCCGGGAGCCGGGGGTGCGCCGGGCGCACTGCCGGCGGCCGCCGTCGTCGTACTTTTCGTCATGGAAAGGCTGTTACTTTACTGCGTCCGCGGCCTTAGCCAGCTGCGGCAGGAACGTGTCCAGCGACCACGGCAGGCTCAGCGGCGAGGAGGCCGAGATGGACAGCGTGAGCGTGTTGTCCGAGTCCGCGACCAGGGCGCCGCTCTTGATGGCCGGGATCTGGCCCAGCAGGGGGTCTGCCTTGATGGAATCAGTGGTGGCGGCATCCGGAACCCAGGTGACAAAGATGTCTGATTCGAGTTCGTTCGCCTTCTCAGCGGACCACGGGATGAAGAACTCCTTGGAGCCCTTCGAGTTGTCTTCAACGACGGGGGCCAGCTTCATGCCGATTTCACTCAGGAAGCGGGGGCGGTTGTCGTTGGCGGTGTAGACGTTGACACCGTCGCTCTTGGCCGGTTCCAGGTTGCCGTAGATGAAGCTCTTGTCGGCCAGCTGCGGGTATTTGGAGACCTTGTCCTTGATAGTGGCTTCGGTGTCGGAGACCAGCTTGCTGGCCTCGGCTTCCTTGCCCAGGGCCTTGCCGATGATGTTCGTGGAGTCCTGCCAGGAGGTGCCGTAGGCGATCTCGGGATGGGCCACGACCGGTGCGATTTCGCTGAGCTTTTTGTAGTCCTCCTCCGTCAGCCCGGAGTAGGCGCCCAGGATGACGTCCGGGTTGAGCTTGGCGATCTCTGTGAAGTTGATCCCGTCAGCCTCGGAGAACTGGACCGGAGCCTTCTCGGTGCCGAAGCCGGCGCCCAGCTCTTCCAGCTTGGCATCCTTCCACGGCGTGGATCCCTTGTCGTTGCCGCCCCATTCGTTCTTGGGGACGCCTACGGGAACAACGCCCAGGGCCAGGGCAACGTCGTCGTTGACCCAGGAAACCGTGACCACGCGCTGGGGCTGGGACTTGATGGTGGTCTCGCCGAAGACGTGCTTGATGGTGACGGGGAAAGCAGCCGAGGCGGCGGCGGACGACGCCGGAGCGGTGGTGGCGGGCCCAGTGGAGCAGCCGGTAAGTGAAAGGGCGACGGCGGCCAGGGCGGCCGTCGCGCTGCCTGCGGTCTTCAGCAGGGCGCGGCGTGGGAGAAGGGTAGCCACGGGACTCCTTAAGTAAGGGATGCGAACCCGAGTAAGGCTAGCCTATCCTTCTGTGAATTAAGCAAGGTTTGCGTAACGTAATTGTCTCAATCCTCCCAAAAGGGCGGCATTCGCGGGCAAAAGTGGCGCGTCACACGGTGAAATTGGTTGATGCCGCGGGGTGAACGATGGTTCACTTTTAAGAGAGTAAACGCGTGTTCACCCCTTGTGGCCGCCTCCATGCCCAGAAGGTCCCGCCCCATGTCCCAACCCCGCAGCAGATCCCTATCCCCCGGCGCCATTACGGCGGTCCTCGCACTGAGCGGCACCGTGGTGGCGCTGATGCAGACCCTCGTGGTGCCGCTCCTTCCGGATTTTCCCAAGATCCTTGGCGTGACAGCCGACGACGCGTCCTGGCTTGTGACGGCGACCCTGCTCTCCAGCGCCGTGGCCACCCCGATCGTGTCCCGGAGTGCGGACATGTACGGGAAGCGGAAGATGATGGTAATCTGCCTGGCCATCATGGTGGCCGGCTCCATCGTGGCGGCGGTCGGCGGCAGCTTCCTCTGGCTCATCGTCGGGCGGGCGCTGCAGGGATTCTCCTCGGCCCTGATTCCGGTAGGCATCAGCATCATGCGCGACGAACTTCCCAAGGAAAAAATGGGGTCCGCCGTCGCCCTGATGAGCGCCACGCTGGGCATCGGCAGCGCCCTGGGCCTCCCGCTCGCCGGGCTGCTCTATGAAAGCCTCGGCTGGGAATCCATCTTCTGGGTATCCGGCGCCGCCGGCACCCTGCTGCTGGCCGCCGTCGTACTGGTGGTCCCCGAGTCCAAGGTGCGCACCCCCGGCCGGTTCGACTACCTCGGCGCCGTAATTCTGTCCGCGGCCCTGGCGGCACTGCTGCTGGCCATCTCCAAGGGCGGATCGTGGGGTTGGGGTTCCGAGCCGGTGCTGCTGCTGTTCCTAGCCGCCGCCGTCCTCCTGGCCGCCTGGCTGCCGTACGAACTGAAGGTCAGCCAGCCGATGGTGGACCTCCGCACGTCCGGCCGGCGCCCCGTCCTCCTGACCAACCTGGCGTCCCTGCTGGTGGGCTTCGCCATGTTCGCGAACATGCTGCTCACCACCCAGCAGCTTCAGTTGCCTGCCTCCACCGGCTACGGCTTCCAGCTGAGCGTCATCACGGCCGGCCTCTGCATGGTTCCCTCCGGCCTGGCGATGGTGGTTTTCGCACCCGTTTCCGGCGGCATCATCAGGCGGTTCGGCGGGAAGTCAGCGCTGATCTCGGGTGCGGCAGTCATGGTGGTGGGCTACGTGGGCCGCGTCTTCTTCTGGGATTCAATCACTTCGGTAATCATCGGCTCCACGGTGGTCAGCATCGGCACGGCAATCGCCTACGCGGCCATGCCCACCCTGATCATGGGTGCCGTGCCCATCACCGAAACAGCCTCGGCCAACGGACTCAACAGCCTGGTGCGGTCCATCGGAACCTCGACGTCGAGTGCAGCCGTCGCTGCGGTCCTCACGTCCGTGACCATCACCGTGGGATCCACCCGGCTGCCGTCCTTCGAGGCGTTCAAGGATGTCTTTTGGCTGGCCGCCCTGGCGTCCGCGGCGTCCATGGTGGCCGCGGTGTTCATTCCGCGGGCCGCGGCCGCCGCGAAGGCCGTGGTCCCCGTGCCGGCTGCCACCGAGCTGGTGGTGCAGGGCCGCGTCCTGACGTCCGACCGCCGCACCGTTACTCCCGCCGTCGTCACCGTCCTGCAGACCAGCGGCGACCCGGTGGACTGGAGCCGGGTGGACAGCGACGGCAACTATTCGGTGGCGCTGCCCGGCGCCGGCAAATACCTGATGGTTGCCAACGCCGCCGGATGGGCGCCGATGGCGGAGGTTTTCGATTTCGACGGCCGCACGCTTCAGCAGAATTTCCACCTGGACCACCGCCTGGAACTGGCCGGAACTGCCACCGTGGGAGGTGCAGTCCTTCCGGACGCCGTGGTGACGCTGCTGCAGGCCTCCGGCGAACATGTGGGAACCACCAGCACAGACTCCCGGGGCCGGTATGCGCTGCCGCTGCCCTTGGCCGGCCGCTACATCGTGACCCTGCTGCATCCGGAGACCCACCAGGCCATGGCCCGGAAACTCGCTGTGGACAACCGCTCCGTGACGGCGGACCTGGCGATGGACGCTCCGGCCGGACAGCTGGTGGACGCATGAGCTCGGGCAGTCCTACGGGTCGCGCCGGTGATTCGGGAGGTGCCGGAGCCGGCCGCGACGGTGTTTCCAGCCGCGACGCCATCCTGGATTCCGCCGGCAGGCTGTTCGGTGAGCGAGGCTACCGCGGCGTGACAGTCCGCGACATCGCCTCCGACGCCGGTGTTTCCGCAGCGCTGGTGATGAAGCTGTATAGCTCCAAGGAAAAGCTGTTCGCCCGGGCCAAGCCGGACGAATCGCTGCTGTCCGACCTCGACGTGCCGGCCGCAGAACTGGGCAGCGCCCTCGTATTCCGCGTGCTTATGCGCCGGGAACGCGGGCTGAAGGAGCCGTGGGCGATGCTTCCGTTCATCATCCAGGACTCCCCCACGCCCGACGACGCCCGTGCGGAAACGCGGGAACGGTACCTTTCCAGCATTGCCGGCCTCCTGCAGGACACGACGCCGGAGCGGCGTTACGCCTCCACAGTGGTGGCGCTCATGACCGGGTTCGGCGAGGCGGTGCGCACGCTAGGCATGTTCGAAGGCTGGGACTTCGACGAACTGGTGGCCCACTACGGGGTGATCGTCCAGGCGCAGATCGACGCCTGCCGGGCCGCCTGCCCCTGACACCCCCCACGCTCTCTCACTTCCTGCCGCCCTTTCCCGAACGCTCTCTCACTTCCTGCGTGTGGCGGCGTTGCCGAGATGTCGCGGATTTGGGAGGATGACGAGGCGGGCCACTGGCGCCCGGCCAACAGGCGGTTCAGATCGGACCGGCCGGGAACGAGGGGATGAGCATGCTGAAGGCCGTTGAGGTCATCGCAGCCGTGGGAAGCGGGGCGGCCGCAATGGCCTGCTTTGCGTCCGTAGCGACGTCAGCCTTCCCGCACCGGATCTGCCTGTAGCCGACCCGACGAGCAATGCCCACGAATGGGCCTTCTTTAGTGTGCGCGGATTCTGCTGACACGGACCGTCATCCCCCAACGGGGACCACACGACTTCGAAGGCTCACCATCATGCAAAAAATCACTGCCCGGCAGATCCGTTCATCCTTTGTAAATGCGAGCCGTTCCGAGGCGGCCAAGCTGACCTTGCCCCGGACCTTCGACACGCTGAACTGGGACAGCCTGGACTTCCTCGGGTGGCGGGACCCCAAGATGCCGCTGCGCGGGTATCTCGTTCTGCCTCGGCCCGGAGGCCTGACCGGGATCATGCTTCGTGCGCCTGAAGGCGGAGCAAAGAAAAGCCGTTCCGTACTCTGCGAGCTCTGCCGCGACGTGTTCTCCAAAGATGACGTGCTGATGTGGGTTGCCAAGCGCGCCGGACAGTCCGGCAGGGACGGCAACACCGTGGGGACGCTCATCTGCGCCGATTTCCTCTGCTGCGGCAACGTCCGCGTGGAGCCACCGGCCAACGAGATCAACCCGGACCCTGCCGCCGTCGTACTTCGCCGGATCGACGGACTGACAGCCCGGACCGGCCTGTTCCTGGACCGGGTGCAGGGACGCTAGCGGGGCAGCCAGGTCCGCCTCAGCCGCGGACGCTCGCTCACCTCCGGTGAGACAGCGTCCGTGGAAACCCAGCGAAAAGTGAGAGAGCGTCGGCCGTTTCGCTGCAGGAAGTGAGAGAGCGTCCTGATGGGCGGCGCGGGTTGAGGTCCCCGGTCAGGCCGGGCGGGGGTTAGCGCAGGACTATGTCCACGGGGTTCGCCTCGGACCTCCACTGCCCCTCGGCACCGACGCGCGGCCCGATCACGGGAGCAGTCAGGACACCGGAGCGGTTGGTGCGCTTGTCCCGCAGGATCTCCGTGACGGAGCCCAGGTGCCGGGACAGGTCGATCACGTTCTCCGGGGCGGCCAGGAGCAGCTGGAAGCCGAATTCGTGCAGCGCCTTGATGCCGGCGCCCGCGAATTCCTCCGAGGCCAGGACAAACGCCTCGTCCATCATCACGGTGCCGTACGTGGTGAAGCCCTGCTCGGCGATGCCCAGCTGGTAGCTGAGGGCCGCCGCCATGATGAACGCCGTGAAGCGCTGCCGCTCGCCGCCGGACATGGAGCCTGTGTCCGCGTGCATGAACACGTCGGTCCGCTTGCCGCGCTTCTTGCCCGTGGCCGGGTCAACCACTCCGCGGTGCTCCTTGCACTGGATGAACAGGTGCCCGCGCACATCCAGCACCTCGGCACGCCAGCGCCGGTCCTCCGGAGTCTGCGAACCCAAACGCTTCACGAGCGTTTCCAGCGACTTGTAGCGGTTGGTGAGCTCGGCGTCGTCGTCCGTTTCCGTCCCGGCGGCTGCCGCTCCCGCAGCGCGCGAGGGCCGCGTGTGCCGTATCCTCAGCGCGTTCTGGATGGCGTCCTTGAACTGCTTCGCGGTGGGCGGAAGGGTCTGCTTGATGTCGAGTTCCAGGAAGCTGCCCTCATGGAAATTGACCTCGGACAGGATGCCGTTCAGCGGCAGGATACGGCTCGTGATTGAGCGGCGCTCCTCATCCAGCAGGTGCAGCAGCGTGCTGAACGATTCGTGCGTGCGCTGGTTGAAGAACTGACGGAACTCGGCCTCCTGCGCGGGCAGGCCGTCGCTGACAATGGCGTGGTAGCGGGCCTCGAACTCCCCGGCGGCGCCGATGGACGTGCCGTGGTCCGCGGAAATCGCCGTGCCCCATTCACGCACAAAGCCCTCGAAAATGCGGGTGAGGCGCTCCGAGGTGGCCTGGCCTCGGGACTCGGCGGTGTGCAGCTCGGCAAGGAGCCGGGTCCGCACCTCGTTGGCCAGGTTGTCCAGCTCATGCATCTCGGAGACCTCACCGAACGCGGCGAAGTACGGTTCCAGCGCCGTCACGGTGGATTCCGACGGCGGCGCCTGGCCCAGGCGCGTGCGCGCGGATTCCAGCAGCGAATCCCCGGCAGTGAGCTGCCGGTCCAGTGCCTTGTATTCGCTCTGGAGAACGGCTGCGGCTTCCGTACTGGCTTGGTGCTTCTGCCGGGCCACTTCGATGTTGGCCCGCAACGGCTCCAGGTCAGCCTGCGCGGCGAGCGCATCCTGGAGGCGCTGCTCGATCTTTCCGAGTTCGTCCCCTGCCACTGCCGCGGAAACCTGCTCCCAGGGCCGGTGGTCCTCGGCGATCCGGCGCAGCGCCTCCAGCTGCCGGGCCATGCCCTGGTGAGACTCTTCGCGGCTTCGCGCGAGCTCGGCGGCCTTCGCGAGTTCCTGCTGCAGATCCTCCACCTGGGCGGCCACGAGTTCCAGTTTCGAGGCGTTGTCGAAGCCGAGGACGTAATCCTGCCTGCTGGTGAAGCGGTCGTCCTTCTCCACGGTGTGGCGGTTGCGCTTGACCACGCCGCCCAGGCTCAGGCCCTTGTCCAGCCTGGCCAGTTCGTCCGGGTCCTCGACGCAGGGGTACGCGAAGTCGACGGCGATCCGCTCACGGATCCACTGCCCGGCGTCGGCGGCCGGACCCGTGGTGAGGATGTCCAGCTTGGTCAGCAGCTCGCCGTCGGCCACGTCCTCCACGGCCAGCGCACCTCCGGGCAGCGGCTTGGACACGTCCACGGCGCGGAGTGCACCGCGGACGGAGTTGCCGTTGAGGTAGCGGGTGACGGCGCCGAAGTGTTCGCCGGGAACCAGCAGCGTGGTGGCCAGGTTCCGCAGCGCGCGCTCGGCGGCCGGCCGCCACTGGTCCTCCCCCTCGGCGAGGTCGATGAGCTCGCCGCCGAACGGCATCTGCTCTTCGGGCACGCCGGTCGCCGCGGCGATCGCGGTCCGGTTTTCAATGCTCGACGGCGGCAGCAGGGACTTGCGCGTCTTCAGCGAGACGAGCTCCTGCTGGGCCGCCGCAAGTTCACGTTTCTTCGCGGCGTGGCCGTCGAACGCCTCAAAGCGCAGCTCCTTGAGCGCCTCCGAGTCGCCCTGCAGTTCAGCCGTACGTGCGGCGGCGTGTGTGTGGGCCTGCTCCCAGCCCTCCGCCGTCCACTCGAGGTCCAGTCCGGCCTCGGCCAGGGCTTGGCGCGCGGCTTCCTCGACCTGTTGGCCCAGTTTGAGCCCTACCCGGGCGTTGTCCAGGGACTGCTCGATCGCCGAGATCGCATTGCCGCCCTGGTTGTTGTAGTCCGCCTCCAGCTGCCGCAGATCCTTGGCCAGGCCGTCCCGGACCGCACGCTCCGCGGCCAGCTCCTTGGCCTTTGCCTGGGCGAGGTCCTTGTACCGGGCCAGGGTCTTTTCGTGGACTGTGACTGCGAGCTGCTGCTTGTAGGCATCGAACTCTTCGCCGGCCAGCTCCCGCAGGCGGTTCGCGTCCAGCAGGGACTGCGCATACTCCTTGTTCAGGCCGGGCACCGGAGCCAGCTGGTCGCGCTGCTGCCGCACATCCTCCAGCCGCTGCCGGATGGACATCAGGTTGCTGAATTCCTCGACGACGTCGTCTGCCGCGGCCAGTGTGGCCGGCGCGTCGAGCACCTGGTCGCGGAAGAACGTGTTGACGCTCCCGCCCAGCCCCTTGCCGGCCTGGATCACGCGGAGCAGCGGCAATGCCTGGTCCGAGTTGATGCCCAGCAGCCGGCGGAAGCGCTCGGCGAATGCCTTGTGCACGTCGAAGACCTGCGCATCGGGGAAGAGGGCATCGAGGGAAGCCTTGGTAAAGCGCTTCTCCGCAATGCCGTCCACAGCCTCCATGTCAAGGGGCTTGTTGTCGATCAGGTAGAACCGGCCGACGCTCGACTCCGTGCCGTTCTTCGGCAGGTCGAACAGCGCCGAAATGGTTACCCTAGTGCCGGCAGCATTATCGAACGTCAGCGCGACGGCGGACCACATGGCTTCAGGGCGCTGGAAGGCACTTGCCGAGCCCTCGCCCACGGCCTTGTCGCCCACCTTGCCGCGCATGTACGTGAACGTGGTCCTCTTGTCCTCCACGGCGCCGGAGCGCTGGGCCGCGGCCTCGTTCGAACGCGGCCTGGCGTCGAACACACGCAGCATGGCGTCGAACAGCGTGGACTTGCCGACGCCCGAGTTGCCGGTCAGCAGCGTGCCGTTGCGGTCCACGTGCATGGTGTGGGCGCCATGGAACGTGCCCCAGTTGACCACCTGCACCAGCGCCAGTCGCATCTGGCCCGGGTTGGTGAGCTCGCCCATCGGCAGCATGGTTGCGATGCTCACTTGGCGTTCCCTTCGTCAGTGTCCGGGCTGGGGAGCGACGACGGCGATGCCGCCCCCGCCCCTTCGTCATCGCTGTTCTGGTCACCCTCAGCGTCGTCCTCAGTGTCATCATCCGGGCTAGCGGAACTGTCGCCGTCGAGCTCTATCAGCGCTTCCGTACCGGTGGGGTCTGCCGTGGCTGCTACCAGTGCCTCTATCTGGGCGGGGATGTCGCCGATGTTTTCGAAGGGGAGGGCCAGGGGGAGGGCGTTCGAGATGGTGTAGACATCGTCGAGGCCGGTGGTGATGAGGAGCTGGCGGGCCAGGAGCTTGGTGATGGCGCGGTTGACGACGTCGGAGTCCCGCAGCGCGTCCTGCTGACCGGACGGCTGGTAATGGGCCACCAGTTCGGCGATTTCCTCTTTTGTGATCGTCGGATCCGTCTGAGCCGTGACGTGGCGGTCCAGGAGGAGCCTCAGGCGCAGCAGCACGATGGTCTCCACCCGGCTCAGCGCACGCTGCTGGCGGAGGATGCTGGAGCGGGTGCTGCCGCCGATGGCGTCCGGATCCACCGGGCGCAGCACGGCCACCTTCCGTTCGTGGTCAAGCTGGAGCGTCAGGAAAAGCTCGGACAGGCGGCTACGGAGGATCAGCTGGTTGTCCAGCAGTGTTGTCCACAGTTTCTCGTCCCGGCCGCCGTCGATATACGGCCCCTTGAGCAGCTTCACCACAGCCTGGCGGACCTTCATCGGCAGCACGCCCGTATCGCCCGGGAACAGAGCGGCGCCGTCCACGAAGGTATCCCGCGGGGTGACTGTGAACGGACGTTCCGCACCAAATGCCGCCCCCGCCCCTTCGCCGCGCAGCTGATCTTCGATCAGCTCAGCGCGCGGCTCCGACAGGCCCGATGCCACGCCCTGGGCGGCATCTGGTGCTGAACTCGTGGTGTTTGAAAACTGAGTCATCGTCAATCCTTCTTGAGGGTGACCACCGGCAGGAATGCCTTGCGGGTGGTTCCGTCTATCTGTTCGAAGTCGATGGCGTCCCAGCCGGCGCGGTCGAAGCCGGCGCCGGCGTGCAGTGCGTGGGACAGCAGCGCGCGGATGGAGTTGATGTGGCGTTCCTCCGGCGGAAGCTGCTCCCATGCCTCCGGCAGGGTGGCGGCTCCGGCGAGCGCGGCGCGGACTGCCGCCGTCTTGGCCTTCCCCGTGCGCGGCGAGCGCACGCGGTCGGAATCGCTGAAGGCAATGGGGTCGGCGAGCTTGGGCGGCGCCGCGAACTCGTCGGGGTCGAAGAGCTTGACCATGGACAAGGACTCGAAGCCGGCATTGAAGAGCACCGGTCCCGGCACCAGGCCCGGGCGTTCCCGCTCGTAGGGCAGGGAGCGGATGGCCTGTTCAGCCTCGCGGAGCACCTTGCGGAGCCGCACGGACTGGCGGAAATCGTCACTCTGGACGTAGGTGTTGAGGCTTTCGCTGAGCTTGCCGTAGATCCGCTGGATCTGGCTGTGCTGGGTGCGGAGTTCGGCCACCAGGTTCTTCAGGGTTTCGCGGTCCTCGTGGCTGAGGTCGTCCGCGAACTGGCGGCTGAGCACCTCGGCGATCGCGGAACGGAACCGCAGCTGCTGCTGGGGGTCCTCCAGGAACGCCGTGAATGAACGGAACGTCCTGCCCTCGGGGCTTTGCCGGAGCCGTTTGTCCGCCTCCAGCACCTGCGCCATGGTGGCGCCCTTGCTGAGGGACTCCTCGATGATCTGGTTGCGGAGTTCGCCCACCAGTTCCTCGATCCGGTCACGCATCTTCTTGTAGTCCGCCGGGAGGCTGGCCGCGAGGTCCAGGATGTTTCCGGCGGCCTCCACGGCCTCGTCGTCGTCCAGGAGCCCGTCGAAGTCGCCGGAACTGATGTCCTCGATGAGCTGCTGCCGCTCCTCGATCTCATCCTCGAGGGACTCCAGCCGCGCGGTCTGGTCCGGGTTGGTCTCATTGGCGAGCTTTTCGACATCGCCCAGCAGCGTCCCCAGCCGGGATCCGTTCAGGGTGGAGCGTTCGCTGGAGAGGCTGTCGAGGAAGGCAAGGACGCGGGCCGCAGGCTCGGTGACTTCGTAGACGATTTGCCCCGACTGGTTGCGGCGGGTCAGGAAACTCTTACGGGTCCATTCGTCACCGAAGGACTTTCCGTTGGCGGCGCCACCCAGTCCCGGGTCCTGCCGGCGGAGCTGCTCAAGGAAGGCGTCGACGTCGGCGTGGAATTCTTCCAGCGGGAGCTGCGGACGGGCGCGGGTAAAGGATGCCTGCAGGACGGCGATAACCCACGGCGCGGACCGGGTGAGGGCCCAGGCCGGCCCTTTGGTGAGGAGTTCGAGGTCCCGGAGCCGGGCACTGATCGCGTCCGCGGAGGACGGGGCGGATCGGGACACACACTCTCCTTCAGCTGCCTCGGAACTCGTTGGGCAGCGGAAAACCCGAAAACTGCCAACTACAAGGTTAACGCAGTAGCCCGTGGAGCTGCTCCGGTTGGCCCGGCCCGGCCATCGGCACCCGTTGCGGTGGGCGCCCATGCCCTCCCCGCGGCGGCGCTCCGCCGTCGAAGCCCTGTTACGGGTGTTACTGGTGGGGTTTCAGTGACCGCGCCGTGACCTACGGACCGGTAGCATTGCGATCCCGTATCAACGGCCCCCGCCACGGCGTCGGACTCTGGTTGACGGACGCGCCGCACCCTACGCTCGTGCTACTTGATCCAACCAGGCAATGACGCAGGGGGAAACCATGCAGTTCGATCTCAGCGCAGTAGAGACAGGCACTTTCGTGTTCATCGGAACGCTCGTGTTTGGCCTGCTGATCGTGGGTTTCATGATGTCGGCCGCGTTCGTGGCAATGGTGATGGTGGGGGTTGGCCGCTTTGCGTGGTTCGTCATTGCCGGCACCCTGCTGGGACTGGTCCACGGCATCAACCATCTATGGGACCGCCTGGTGCACCACGCCTCCACCGTGGAACTTCCCGGCGACTTTCAGGGGCAGCCAGCCCCTAGCACGGGAACTTACCCGCGGGTAGCATTGAGGGACAGCTGAAGGGTTCCCCACCCGAGGCGGACCCAGGGCTCGAGCCGGCCACCCCGGTTAGAGGAGATGCCCCGTGAGCTCTGCCACTGACAGTCCCGCCGCCGATGTTCCCGTAGCCCCGGAAAAGATCGGTCCCGGCGCCACCGAGGCCGATGCCCGGGCCATCACCGAGGCCGCCCGGGAAACCGCCTGGGACAGGCCCAGCTTCGCCAAGGGTTTGTATCTGGGGAACTTCGACCTGTCGCTGATCCACCCCTGGCCCGAAGCCAGAACCGATGATGTGGAACGCGGCGAGGAGTTCATGGCCCGGCTCACTGCCTACTGCCGGACCATGTCCGGCCGCCTGATCGAGCGGAACGCGGTAATCCCGGACGAATACCTCGCCGGACTGGCCGACCTGGGCGTCTTCGGCATGAAGATCCCCCGCGAATACGGCGGCCTGGGCCTTTCCCTCGTCTACTACGGCCGGGCGCTGGCCCTTCTGGGTTCGGTGCACCCGAGCCTCGGGGCGCTGCTGTCCGCCCACCAGTCCATCGGCGTCCCGGAGCCGGTGAAGGTGTTCGGCACCCCGGAACAGAAGCGGGAGTACCTGCCCCGCTGCGCCGCCGGCGCCATCACGGCGTTCCTGCTGACTGAGCCCGACGTCGGCAGCGACCCCGCCCGGATGGGCAGCACGGCCGTTCCCACGGACGACGGCGACGCCTACATCCTGGACGGCGTGAAACTCTGGACCACCAACGGCGTGATCGCCGAACTGGTGGTGGTGATGGCCCTGGTTCCGGGCCACACGGATTCCGACGGAACCGTCCACAAGGGCGGCATCAGCGCGTTCGTGGTGGAAATGGACTCCCCCGGCATCACGGTGGAGAACCGCAACGCCTTTATGGGGCTGCGCGGCATTGAGAACGGCGTGACCCGCTTCCACCAGGTGCGGGTTCCGGCGGCCAACCGGCTCGGCCGCGAAGGCCAGGGCCTGAAGATCGCGCTCACCACCCTCAACACGGGACGGCTGTCCATCCCCGCCCTCTGTGTGGCATCCGGCCGATGGAGCCTGAAGATCGCCCGCGAATGGTCAAACGCACGCACGCAGTGGGGGCGGCCCGTGGGGAAGCATGAGGCCGTGGGCAAGAAAATCGCATTCATCGCTGCAAGCGCCTTCGCACTGGACGCCGTGTTCGAGCTGTCCGCCGAAATGGCCGACGCCGGCCAGAAGGACGTCCGGATCGAGGCCGCGTTGGCCAAACTCTGGTGCACGGAGATCAGCTGCCGGATCGCGGACGAACTGGTGCAGATCCGGGGTGGGCGCGGTTTCGAGACGGCCGATTCGCTGGAGGCCCGTGGTGAGAGGGCCGTACCGGCCGAACAGCAGCTCCGCGACCTCCGGATCAACCGGATCTTCGAGGGCTCCTCGGAAATCATGAGGCTGCTGATTGCCCGCGAGGCCGTGGATGCGCACCTTGCTGCCGCCGGGGACCTCGCCTCCGCGGATGCCAGCCTGTCCGATAAGGCCAGGGCCGCCGTCGGCGCTTCAGGTTTCTACGCGAAATGGCTGCCCAAGCTTGTGGCGGGCGCAGGAATGGACCCGCGGTCCTACTCGGAGTTCGGCAGGCTCGCCAAGCAGCTGCGGTTTGTGGAGCGGTCCTCGCGGCGGCTGGCCCGGCAGACGTTCTACGGGATGGGCCGGTGGCAGGCCGGACTGGAGCACAAGCAGGCATTCCTGGGACGGATCGTGGATATCGGCGCCGAGCTGTTCGCCATGGCGGCCTGCTGCTCGCGGGCCGAAGGAATGCTCCACACGAACCCCGAGCGGGCCGCCACCGCCTACGAACTCGCCGAGGCCTACTGCGAGCAGGCGCGGGTCCGCGTTGACGAGTACTTCGACCAGCTGTGGCGGAATACGGACGACGCCGACCGCGGACTCACGGAAAAGGTCCTCGCCGGGGACTACACGTGGCTGGAGGCGGGGGTGCTGGACCAGTCCGAAGGAACCGGACCATGGATCGCCGACGCGGCTCCCCGGGCCACCGTGAAGGAGAACCTGCACCGCAAATACCGCTGAATCACGGCGATTTTGGCCCCGCCTCCGATGCTAAGCATCATTGCTACCGCCGTTGCGCCGTGGTTAGGTGGAGAAGAGACCATCATGCAGGTCTCCGCATAGCGGTGGCCGGCCCAACCGCTGGGTCCGGTTCAATCGATGAAAGCGAGAACGCCTGATGAGCAGCACAGTAGGGCCCGAAGACAGACAGTCGCGCCGCGCCGCGCGTGGCGAGGACGCCAACCGCGTGGACGGCGCCGGCCGTGAGGTCGGCACCGGGAACGTTGAAAACAGGAATGTCGAAGACAGGCTGGAGGGCCGGCGCAGCCCTGCTGACGCACCGCGGGCCAGCCGGAACTACGTCCCTGCAACAGAGCGCGACGACGACACCCGCGCCTACGCGGTGACGCCCACCGCCGAGTCCGCTGCGCTTGCGGACCCGAATGCCGCGACCCGCGAGACCGTAGTGGCCCGCGAGAAGGAGCAGTTCGGCGGCATCAAGATCGGCTCCGCCTTCTTTGGCTGGCTGGCTGCTACGGGCACGGCCGTGTTGTTAACCGCACTGGTCGCTGCGGCCGGAACGGCCGTTGGGCTTGCCACCAACACCGACGTGAACGATGCCGTCAATCAGGCCTCCTCCGACCAGACCGTGGGCCTGACTGGAGTCATCGTGCTGCTGGTCATCCTCTTCGTGGCATACTACTGCGGCGGTTACGTTGCCGGCCGCATGGCACGATTCAGCGGCGCGAAGCAGGGATTCATGGTGTGGGTCTGGGCCGCGATCTTCGCAGTGATCATTGCCCTGCTGGCCATGATCGCCGGAGAACGCTTCAACATCCTGGCCAACCTGAACAGCTTCCCGCGCATTCCCGTTAATGAAGGGCAGCTGACCACCACAGGCATCATTGCCGCCGTCGTGGTGGCCGCGGTCGCCCTGGTCGGCGCAGTGGTGGGCGGCATGGCCGGTATGCGCTTCCACCGCAAGGTGGACCGTGCCGGATTCACCCCGGTGGAAGCTGACTCGGAACGCTAAAGCCGGGGGGTGCCACGGCGCAACGCTAGGAGGCCTCGTCGAGGTAGTACCAGCGCCGGTCCACGCGCAGGAACCGGCTCTTTTCGTGGTGGACTCCCCGCTCGCCGTCGTGCCGGAAATGGGCTTTGAACTCCACCGTCCCTTCCGAGTCCAAGGGACCGCCGCGGCTGGTGGACACAATGTCCAGCCGACGCCACTCCATGGCCGGGTCCAGCTCGAGCTCCGCGGGCCGGGTGTCCGGGTGCCAGGTGCGGAGCAGGTAATCGACATCCCGCACCACAAAGGCGCTGTACCGGGAGCGCATCAGCTGTTCCGCCGTCGGGGCCTCGTCACCGCGGTGGAACCGGCCGCAGCAGTCGGCATACTGCTCACCGGACAGGCACGGACAGTTCCCGCTGAACGCCGGGGAACTGCTGTCCCTGATATCTTCGCGGCCTCCCGGGCGCGGGATTTCGGGCTCGGTCTGCTGGGGCACGGAGCGTCCTTTCGGGGCTGTCGGAGGGAGCCGATTTGGCTGCTACCGACTATATGCGCAGGCCGGACGGAAACGGCCGTGTCATATCGGATAACAGGTTCGACACAACCCGGCCGCGGACCTGTAATGCGGGCGTGTTGCACCGCAAAAGTCCGTATTGTTAAGGGGTGCCTATTGCCGGCGGATTACTGCCGGCACACGGGCGCAGCAGGCCCTGAGGAGAGGTAAATGGAAGATCCCAACACCATTGCCCTAAACCTGACATTTTTCGGCACGCTGGGTGTGGCGTTCGTCATGTTCATCGGTCTCTTCCTGGTATTTGTGGCCACCCTTCTGATTGCCGGCCTTGGCCGGCTGGTCGGCGTCGCGGTTATGGCCTTTTTCCGCCGCCCCGGCAAGACATCCGGAACGGACACCCCTGCCCGCGCCCCACGCCGGACGTTCAACCTGAAGACGGCCCGGGCGCCCTCCTCCCTCCGGGCCAAGCTGCGCACCGCGAGGGAAGAAGCGGCGCAGAAACGCGCCGCGCGCCGGGAAGCGCCTGCACTGTCCGAAGACTGGGCGGCAGCCGTTGCCCGGGCCGATGCGCGGGAGGCCGCCAGGGCCAGGGCTGCAGCGGCGCCCGAAGTGAAAGTCACAGTCCGCGATCTACCCAGCCCGGACGCCCCGGTCGAGGACGTCAGGGCCGTGGCTCCCCTCGTGGAGTCCGCCACGGACCAGCACGCCACCGTCAGGGCCATCCCGCGTTCCTTTGAGAAGCCTCCCGGACCTGGTCCGTTGGCCATGCTGGATACCGGGTCCCTAGTCTCGCTGGCCGGCCACCCTGCCGCCTTGAGGGGCACATTGCCGGTGGAGCAGCGCCGCGCCGGCTGATTGACCGCCAAAAAACCGGTTCACAAATCGTCATTGCCAGCTCCTGCGTTACCCCGGACTACGGAAAGCTAAGAAGTGCTTCGAGAACGGCCTGCGCACGGCTGATTTTGTGTAGCCTCGTGACGATCCACAGCAATCAGCGTGGGAGTCAAACGTGAGGAAAACCGGGATGAGCCTCAACCAGCTACGGGTGTTCGGGCGCAGCGGAACGCTGATCAGCCCGCTCACTTTGGGCACCATGAACTTCGGCGAAGGCGCGCCGGCCGGCCCGTCCGCAGCAAACGCTGCCGCAGCGCACGGCGCCGGCCAGGGCTATGCGCCCACTGGTGCGGAGGAAAGCATCCGCATCATCAACGCGGCACTGGACGCCGGCATCACCGCAGTGGACACGGCGGACGTCTATTCACAGGGACAGAGCGAACAGGTAGTGGGCCGCGCCCTGAGGGGCCGCCGCGACGACGTGTTCATCGCCACCAAATTCCACGGCCAAATGAGCGCCAACCCGGCGCACTCCGGCAACTCGAGGCGGTGGATCATGCAGGCAGTGGAGGGTAGCCTCCGCCGGCTGCAGACGGACCGGATCGACCTCTACCAGGCGCACCGTCCGGACTACAACACGGACGTCCTGGAGACCATCACGGCCCTGAACGACCTCATCCGCCAAGGCAAGATCCTCTACTACGGAACGTCCGTGTTCACTCCGGCGCAGCTGGTGGAGGCCCAGTGGCTGGCCACCACGAACCATCTCATCCCGCCCGTGGCGAACCAGGTTCCGTATTCGATGCTGGTCCGCGCCAATGAACGCGATGTCCTGCCGATCGCCCAGCAGTACGGCCTGGGTGTGCTGGCCTACGGTCCACTGGCCGGCGGCTGGCTGTCCGGTAGCTTTGTGCTGGACGCCGGCAAACCGCCCACGCGGGTTCACTCCCTTCCGGGGAGGTACGACATCTCCGGCCCGGCGAGCGAGCGCAAGCTGCTGGCGGCGGATTCCCTGGCCCGGCTGGCGGACAAGCTGGAACTGCCGCTCGTGGACCTGTCGGTCGGTTTCGCGCTGAACCACCCGGCTGTCAGCAGCGTGATTGTGGGGCCCCGGAGCGAGGAACATCTGCAGGCCTACCTGAGGGCCGCGGACACGGTGCTGGACGAAACCGTGCTGGATGCCATTGACGAGCTGGTGCCGCCCGGAACGAACTTCGTGGAGCGGGACGCCGGCGCCGTGGTCCCCTCCCTCGAATACGCCGAACTGCGCCGGCGGTAAGCCGAAGGCAGCCGCCGGAAAACCCTTACCCTGAGCAACCAATTGGGCTACGGTGAAACCCATGGAATTCAGATACCTCGGCAACAGCGGCTTCAAGATCTCCGAAATCACCTTCGGCAACTGGCTCACGCACGGCTCCCAGGTGGAGAACGATGTAGCCACCCAATGCGTGCGGGCGGCGCTGGACGCCGGCATCAGCACGTTCGACACCGCCGATGTCTACGCCAACACGGCAGCTGAGACGGTGCTGGGCGAAGCGTTGAAGGACGAGCGGCGCCAATCCCTGGAGATCTTCACCAAGGTGTTCGGGCCCACCGGGCCCAAGGGCCACAACGATGTGGGGCTGTCCCGCAAGCACATCATGGAATCCATCAACGGTTCCCTGACGCGCCTCCAAACCGATTACGTGGACCTGTACCAGGCGCACCGCTATGACTATGAGACGCCGCTGGAAGAGACCATGCAGGCGTTCGCGGACATCGTCCGGCAAGGAAAAGCGCTGTACATCGGCGTCAGTGAATGGACAGCCGACCAGATCAGGGACGGCCATGCCCTCGCCAAGGACCTGGGATTCCAACTGATCTCCAACCAGCCGCAGTACTCCATGCTTTGGCGGGTCATCGAAGCCGAGGTCATCCCGTCGTGCGAAGAACTGGGCCTGTCCCAGATCGTGTGGTCCCCCATCGCCCAGGGAGTGCTGAGCGGTAAGTACCGGCCGGGCAAGCCGGCGCCGGAGGGAAGCCGCGCCACGGACTCCAAGGGCGGCGCCAGGATGATCGAACGTTGGATGTCCGACGAAGTGCTCAGCGGCGTCCAGCAGCTCAAGCCGATCGCGGCGGAAGCCGGACTCACCATGGCCCAGCTGAGCATCGCATGGGTGCTGCAGAACAAGAACGTCGCCTCGGCCATCATGGGCGCGTCCCGTCCCGAGCAGATTGCCGGCAACGTGGCGGCCGCCGGCGTGAAGCTGGACGAGGCCATCATGGACAAGATCGACGACGTCATCGGGTCTCTGGCCGAACGCGACCCGGCCCAGACCAAGTCGCCCGCGTCCCGCGAGGCCTAGCCGTGGCGGACACGGGAACCACCACAGGCACAGGGACGGGCACCGGGTCAGGCGGCTCACTGCCGGAGCTGGCCGTCACCGGCTCCACCGGGCAGCTCGGCGCACTCGTGGCCAGGGTTCTCGCCGGCGTCGGGCAGCCGCAGCGGCTGCTGGTGCGCGACGCCGCCCGGGCCCCTGACCTTCCGGGCGCCGTTGCGGTGGTCTCCGCGTACGCGGACCCGGCGCTGGCGAGGTCCTCGCTTGAGGGTGTGAAAACCCTCTTCATGGTGTCGGCCTCGGAAGCCGAGGACAGGCTCCGGACGCATTTCGCGTTCGTGGACGCAGCAGCGGCGGCCGGGGTGCGGCACGTCGTCTATACCTCCTTTTTCGGAGCGTCCGCTGACTGCACTTTCACACTGGGCCGGGATCACCACGCCACGGAGGAGCGGATCAAGGCCGCAGGGCTGGACTACACGATCCTGCGGGACAACTTCTACCTCGACTTCCTGCCCCTGCTCACGGGAGAAGACGGCGTCATCCGCGGCCCGGCAGGCGAGGGTGTGATGGCGGCCGTGGCCCGCGCGGACATTGCCCGGTGCGCCGCGGCGGTGCTGCGTGACCCGGCGCTGCACGTGGGCCGCACCTACGATCTGACCGGGCCGGAGGATATCTCCCTGCAGCGGGCCGCGGAACTGCTCACGGAAGGCACCGGCCGCAGCATCAGCTACAGAAATGAAACCGTGGAGGAAGCGTACGCGTCGCGGGCCCCGTACGGCGCACCGGGCTGGCAAGTGGACGCGTGGGTCAGTACCTACACGGCCATCGCCAACGGCGAGCTTGCGGGCCCGACGTCGGACGTTCATGCCCTCACGGGGAGGGAGCCGCTGGGGCTGGCGGACTTCCTCAAGGAGGCCCACCACCTCTAGCTGCGAAGACCGGAGACTGGCCTTGACGCACCCGTGGAGGCGGCGTAGACCTGTGAACACGGGCTATGCCCGCCACAGCATCCGCACCATCCAGAATCCGGCCCTACCCAGAAACGCAGTGCCATGACGAAGCAGATTTCCCGGCGCCGCCAGACCGAAAAGCCCACGGCGCATACCGGAGAACCCACGAACGGCCCGCTCACTGCAGAGGAACTGCAGCTTGCGGTCAGGAACCATTCAATGCCGCTGGAGGCCCTGCGGGAGGACATCACGCCGCCGGGGCTGCACTATGTCCTGACGCATTTCGACATCCCGTTTATTGACTCCAATGCCTGGCATTTGCGGATCGGCGGCGCCGTGCAACGGGCCATCGAAATCAACCTCCGGGCGCTCCGCCGGGACCCCGCTATTAGCATTCCCGTCACCCTTGAATGCGCCGGCAACGGCCGGTCGCTCCTCCGTCCGCGGCCGCTAAGCCAGCCGTGGCGGCTCGAAGGCGTGGGCACCGCGGTGTGGACCGGTGTTCCGCTGGCCTACGTGCTGGCCCAGGCGGGGGTAGATGAAGACGCGGTCGAAGTGGTGTTCACGGGCGCCGACGACGGCATCCAGGGCGGCGTCCGGCAAAAGTACGGGCGCAGCCTGCCGATCAAGGAGGCGATGCGTCCCGACGTCGTGCTCGCGTACGAGATGAACGGCCGCGAGCTGCCCCCGCAGCACGGCTTCCCGCTGCGGCTGGTGGTGCCCGGCTGGTACGGTATGGCCAGCGTGAAATGGCTGGAATCCATCCAGGTGGTGACCCACGCCTATGACGGCTTCCAGCAGTCGGTAGCCTATCGCTACCAGAAGGACGCGGACGACGCCGGTACGCCGGTCACGCGCATCAAGGTCCGTTCGCTCATGGTTCCGCCGGGAATCCCGGACTTCTTCACCCGCAGCAGGTTCCTGTCCGCCGGTCCGGTGATGCTCAAGGGCAGGGCCTGGTCCGGCGAAGGTTCCGTGGTCGGCGTCGAGGTGGCGATCGACGGGAAGTGGGTGCCGGCGCATCTCGGGCATTCCGCCGGTCCGTTTGCGTGGTGCGACTGGACGTTGCCGTGGGTGGCGGACCGGGGCGAGCATGAACTCGCCTGCCGGGCCACCGATTCCACCGGATCAATGCAGCCGCTGGAGCAGGCCTGGAACTACCAGGGCATGGGCAACAACGTGGTGCAGCGCGTGAAGGTGAACGTCGACTAGTTGCCGCGATGCTTCGTCTTCGCGTTGGCTGGGTCAGGAATCACTGGCGGGCGGGCAACCTGGTGGCGTAGAAGGCCCTGCTCCACCGCCTACGCTGGGCACATGAGCGAGCAGCAAAGGAACACCTGGCATGCGGAGCACAAGGCCGGACTGAGTAGGGGGCAACGGGCAGCTGACGTCCTGCGCAACGGCATGGGCAGCTGGCCGTTCGTGGGAATCTTCATTGCGTCCATGATGGTGTGGGCGCTGGTCAACTCAGTGGTTCTTGCCAGCAATGCCTGGGATCCCTATCCCTACATCCTGCTGAACCTGTTCTTGTCCATGCTGGCTGGCCTACAGGGCGCCATCCTGCTCATCGCCGCCAAGCGGCAGGATGCCATCGCAGCCGCCATGGCCCAGCATGACTACGACACGGATGTACAGGCGGAGGCCGAAATCCAGAAACTCACCGCCATCAACAACCAACAGTTGGAGATCCTCCGGGAGCTGCGGCAGCTCCTGGCCGAACGTGACGGCGAGGCGGCGCCTCAGTAGTCCACGATCGCGCCGCAGGAAATATTCACGGTCGCGTCGGTGATGGCGCCAGCCCGGTCCGAGGCGATGAATACGGCCGCGTTGCCCACGTCGGCGAGCGTGGCCGTCCGGTTCAGGTGCGCCGTCCGCGTGATTTCCTCTACGATCTCTTCACGCCCCTCGGCCTGCCAGGGAATGGTCTCCACGATCCCGCCCGTCACGAGGGTGACCACCCGGATGCCGTTCTTGCCGAGCTCCAGCGCCCACTGCCGGCGCTGCCCTTCCATGGCGTCCAGTGCGATCTTGAACCCGCCAAGCCCGGCCAAGGTCTGCGGGCCGGAACCACCGAACATCAGGACGACGCCGGAACGCTGCCTGATCATGTGCCGTGCCGCGGCGCGGGTGGTGAGGAAGTGGGTCCGGGTTGCGACGCTGACGGGCTGGCTGAAGTCCTCGGCGGAGATTTCCATCAGCGGCCGCTGGACATCCCCGTAGGAGATCAGGTTGAAGGAGATGTCGATGCGTTTTGTCTTCTTTGCGGTCCGATCCACAAAGGCGTTCACCTGGTTTTCGTCCAGCGCGTCGACGACGGCGGTTTCCGCTCTGCCGCCCGCCTCACGGATGTCCCGGGCTACTTTCTGCAGGCGTGATTCGGTGCGGCCGGCGAGGAAAACGTCGGCGCCTTCCGCCGCGAAGGCCCGGGCAACAGCACCGCCGATCGGGCCGCCGGCGCCGTAGACCAGGGCGGTGCGGCCCCGCAGCAGGCCAGCCGGCCCTGTTCCATTTGGCCCCGTACCGTTTTCCAGCAGCATTGCAGGCCTCCTGCCCCGGAGTGGTGAATCCCTCCACTATGTTCTCGTGGGCGGCAGGTGGCAAGGGTTCCACTTCGGCTGCAACCTCAGAAGCGGCGGGGCCACCATGTCCTAGCGGTGGCGCGATCCTAGGGTTGGCGGGGTGCGCCCGGAGGCTCCGCACGCGGGGGCACCGGGGGCGGTTCCGTCGCCGGGGGCACCTGAGTGCCAGGGGGCGCGGCGGATTGCGAGGCGGGGACCGGCGGCGGCAAATAGCCTGCCGGCGGAGCGTCGGCCGGATCCGTCGGCCCCATGTCGAGGCGGAAGGGCGGGTATTCGTCCCGCATCAGCGCCACGTAGGCAATAACGCGGTGGGTCCAGCGGTTCAGGCCGATCAGCAGGTCAAAAAGCCTCCGGCCGAATCGCCCCGTAAACAGCAGGCTGAACCCGGCCACAATCACCAGCAGGCCGATCAGCGATATCCCGCCGCCGCCTTGGTAGCCCACCCAGGTTCCATCAACCCAGGTGCCGTCCACCCATCTGCCGTCCACCCATGTCCGCCGGTTGCCCCAGGTGCTCGCCGCGCCTGAGAAGGCGGCGACGATCAGGAGTTGGGGAAGGGCCAAGAGCCACCACTTGACCAGCACCAGGCCGCGGGAGAGGTGCTCGGGGTACTCGACGTCGAAATCTGCCGGGTAGTCGGTCCGTGCCAGCGTGAAGGGCGGGTAGCGGTCCGTCCCGATCGCGGCGTAGGCGTAGAAGGCCACCCGCCAGTTCCACCGCAGCACGCCCACGTTGAAGTTGAACAGCGAGCGCGGATAGCGGCCCGTGAACAGGATGGCAAAGCCGGCCACAATGGTGGTCACGAAGAAGGCGAACCACAGGAAGAACAGCACGATGTAGTGCGGGATCGCCAGGAACCACTTGATCAGCCACATGCCGCGGGAGAGTCCGGGGTCGAGGTAGCCATTCAGCCGCACGGGGTACCGGGAGGTGTCCGAAGGCTGCGGGTCCGTGGGCAGCGGCGTACGGCCGCCTCCGGGTGGAATCGCGGCAGCGGCTGTGGCGTAAGGACCTGCGGCACCCGGCGTTGTGGCGTAAGGGGCATGGGCGTCCCGGCCCACCGGCACGGGCCCGGGGCCCGCGGGCGCAGCCGACGGGTAATGCGGCGGCGGGCCGTGCCTGCCGAGCCCTGCGGCGCCGGCCACAATCAGTGGCACACCCACGGCCAGCAGGGCGATGCCACCGATCAGGAGCCCGATGAAGACCGGCAGCAACAGGTCGGACCGGACGCCTGCCTGCAGGTCCACTGAAACCGGGGCGGCGCCGTCGGCGTTCATGACCACCACTGCCCAGCGGCCGCTGCGCAGGTCCCATTCAATCTGCTGGGTTCCGGTTCCCTGGGCGGACGTGGACCAGAATGACTGGGCGCCCGGGGCAGCGGGTACCGCGTCTCCGGGGACCTCACGGTACTGGACGCGGAACGGGTAGGAATTCAACTCGGTGATTTCGGAATGCCGGACGTTGTCCAGGTACCGGGCCACGTCCTCCTGGGGTCCGATACCGATGAAGATCTGTTGGCCGGACGCCGACGTGCCGCGCAACAGCAATCGCCCCGCACTGTCCACCGGCAGGACGTCCGGCAGTTCCTCGTCCACCAGGACATTCAGGCCAGGCGAGGTGATGGCACGCGTGGCCACGTCGTAGCGCTCTGTGGGTGTGGTCAAATATCCGTTGTCGCGCTGCTGGAAGTTGACCCATCCGACGGCGCCGGCGCCTGTCAGCAGTCCAAGCCCCATCAGGGCGGCGAGGGTGCCGAGTACCAGCATGACTATCCGGCCTGGTTTCATGGCCAGTCCTTTCTTGCCTCTTGCTTGGCCCCCCGGAGTCTTATGCGCCCGCTCTGTGAGCGGGCGCCGATTTCACGCCGTGATCACCACTTTGAGTGCCTTGGTTTCGGCGGCGCGGGCGAAGGTGTCGTAGGCGTCCATGAACTGATCGAACGTGAAGTGGTGGGTGGCGAAATTCTCGGCCGGAACCTTCTTCTGGGCCACCAACTTGAGGAGCATCGGCGTGGTGTTGGCATTGACCAGCCCCATGCTGATGTTGATGTTCTGGATCCAGAGGTTCTCCACGTGGAGTTCGACGGACTTTCCATGCACGCCCACGTTGGCCACATTGCCGCCGGGGCGGACGATGTCCGTGCACATGGTGAACGTCGCCGGGATGCCCACCGCCTCGATGGCCACGTCCACGCCCTGTCCGTCCGTGAGCGCCAGCACCTGTTCCTTCCAGTCGGCGTCGCCCGAGAGCACGACGTCGGTGGCGCCGAACTCGCGGGACTTTTCCAGCCGGTTCGCGTCAAGGTCGATAGCGATGATGGTTGCCGCGCCGTACAGCCCGGCGGTGGCGATTGCTGCCAACCCGACCGGCCCCGCGCCTACAACCGCCACGGTGTCCCCCGGCTTGACCCGCCCGTACTGCACGCCGATTTCAAAGCCGGTGGGCAGGATGTCGGAGAGCATCACGGCCTGATCGTCGCTGACCCCTTCGGGGAGAAGGTGCAGTGAGTTCTCCGCGTACGGGACGCGCACGTATTCGGCCTGCGTACCGTCGATCAGGTGTCCGAAGACCCAGCCGATGCCTGCTGCCCCTTCCTCGCCCATGCAGTGCGAGTACAGGCCGGTCTTGCAGTTGGCGCAGTGGCCGCAGGACTTGATACAGGAGATGATGACCCGGTCCCCTACTTTCAGGCTGGTGACCGAGGAGCCCACCTCGGTGATGGTTCCCACACCTTCGTGCCCCAGGATCCGGCCTTTCTGAACTGCGGGCACGTCCCCCTTGAGGATGTGCAGGTCCGTTCCACAGATGGTGGTGGTGTCCACCTTGACGATCACGTCGCTGGGGTTCCGGATCTTGGGGTCCGGGACGTCGGTCCAAGACTTTTCGCCGGGACCGCCGTAGACAAGCGCTTTCATGCGTACTCCTTGACTCTGTGGATGAAGCCGGGATCCACGATTTTCACGCGGCACGGCACTACGGAACGGTCCACTCCCGATGCCAGCCGGGACAGGCGGGCGCATTCGTGGAGTTCTTCGAGGACCGTGTCGGTGACCCGTGCGCGCGAGAGATCGATGGTGAGTTCTTTGCCGTGCAGCAGTGAAGTGGTACGCCGGGCAACGACATACAAGGCGCGGAGGCTGGCCCCTGTTACCACGCCGCGGACTTCAAGGCTGGCGGCCTCCAGGTCCGCTTCAATGCGGATCACAATCTTCAGCCGGTGCTCTGAATGTTCGTAATGCGTGGTGGATGGGGCTCCATGACGGGAGTGGAGGGCGGGTCGGGTACCCAGGACAGTTCGTGCGTGCTGATTCATGAAGCCGGGTCTCCTGCTATGTCCGGGAGGCGCACTGCGCCAGCCCTTCCCCAATTTTTAGCGAGACCGGTTTCCTGATCGGCGAAGCATTTCCCCTCCCCAAGGTGCGTGCGTGAGTAACGCAGACGTGAGATGCCCCACATCAAGGATGGCGGCTCCGCCCAGCAACGGTAAGGGACGAAAGACCCCTTTACGGAGGCCTGCTGGGCGGCGCCGGTGCCCGCCCGGGGCTTATGGCCCGTGACAGCGCGATCGGCGGTCTGGAGAATTGCCCGATGACGAAGCCACGGAACATGAAACATATTTCAAAGCCTGCAGTGTTCGCCTGGCTGGTGGCATCGGGCTTCCTGTTCCGGCGCTTCCAGTTGCACTGGGGTGCCACGGACGCCGAAGCCGACGGCGGGCTCCCGGGCGACGACTTCCTGTCCACGGCGGATCTGCAGTCCACGCGGGCCATCACCATCAAGGCTCCGGCGAATGAGGTGTGGCCCTGGCTGGCGCAGATGGGTCAGGGACGCGGCGGACTCTACAGCTACGACTTCCTGGAAAACCTCGCCGGCCTGGACATCCACAGTGCCGACCGTGTCCACCCGGAGTGGCAGGACATCAAGGCGGGCGACCGCTTTCACCTGGCACCGGCAGCCTCCGCGGACCTGGAAGTGGGGCTGGTGGACCCGGGCAACGCGCTCGTGCTGCGTGTTCCTCCCGGTTCACCGCCCGGGCCGTTCGATTTCAGCTGGGCATTTGTCCTGCAGCCGCAGCCTGCCGGCACCACCCGCTTGTTGGTGCGGGAACGGTACGCCTACCGGCAGTGGTGGGCCCGGTGCCTGGTCGAGGTGGTGGAGGTTGCCAGTTTCGTCATGTCCCGGCGCATGCTCCACGGGATCAGAAGCCGCGCAGAGGGGAACTCTTAGTAGCCTGTCCCTATGCCTGAACCCGCTGCGCCCGACCTCGTCCTTGCCTCCGTCCGGGAGCCCGGGGGGACGGACTGTTTGGATATCCATATTGCCCGGGGCGTGGTCACTCGGATAACGGCGGCGGATGAGCAGCGGAGCGGGGCGCGCACCGTTGACTTCAGCGGCCGGTACGCAATCCCGGGCCTGTGGGATGAGCATGTTCACATGACCCAGTGGGCCATGGCCGCCAACCGCGTCGACCTTTCGCACGCCGCGTCGGCGAGTGATGCCGTCGACGTCGTTCATTCCCATCTCACCGGTGGCCGTCCCGCGGAGGGGGACGACGGCGTCGGCGGCCCGACACTGGTGGGCGTCGGCTTCCGCGACGCCGTCTGGGCGGACCACCCCAGCCTGGCGATGCTCGATGCCGTGACGCGGGGCGTTCCCGCGGCGCTCATCAGCCACGACCTCCACTGCGTCTGGGTGAACAGTGCCGCCGCGAAACGCTACGGGGTGGACGTGGACGCCAGCGGCCTGCTGCGCGAGGACCCGGCGTTTGCCCTGACGCGCGAGCTCGGCCGCCTGCCGGACTCCGTAGTCGACGCCTGGGTCCGCGAAGCCGCGCAGAAAGCCGCCGCCCGCGGCGTGGTTGGGATCGTGGACTTCGAGATGACCTGGAACCGCGAAGTGTGGCTCAGGCACGTCAGCGGCGGCTTCGGCTCACTGAGGGTGGACGCCGGCGTCTATCCGGAGCACCTGGACCGTGCCCGGATTGAGGGCATGCGGACAGGTCAGGACATTCCGGGCGGGAACGGCCTGCTCCGCGTGGGGCCGCTGAAGGTACTGATCGACGGCTCGCTCAACACCCGGACCGCCTACTGCGTGGACCCTTATCCGCATGGTGGACGGGGGCTGCTGACCGTCAGCGAAGCCGAACTGCGGGCATTGCTGGTCCGGGCCAATGAATCCGGCTTCGTTCCCGCTGTCCACGCGATCGGCGACGCCGCGAACGAGGTGGCCCTGAACGCGTTTGAGGCCGCCGGCATCCGCGGACGGATCGAACATGCCCAGTTTGTCCGGCAGGAGGACTTCGCCCGCTTTGGCCGGCTGGGCCTGACTGCGAGCGTCCAGCCCGCGCATGCCCTTGATGACAGGGACGCTGCCGACGCCAACTGGGGCGACCGCACCGGCCGGGCGTTCCCGCTGCGGTCGCTGCTGGCGGCAGGGGCCACGCTGGCGCTCGGCTCCGACGCGCCCGTTGCTCCACTGGATCCGTGGACTGCGATGTCGGCAGCGACCACGAGGTCCGCCCTGGACGGCCGCGGACCGTGGCACCCGGAGCAGGCCATCACCCGGGCGGAAGCCCTGTTTGCGTCTTCCCGGGGACGGTCCCGGATCCGCGTGGGAGATCCGGCGGACATCGCGGTGCTGGATGCCGATCCGCTCGGCGTCCCGGACAAGACGTTCGCGTCGATGCCGGTGGCGGCGACGCTCGTTGCGGGGCGGTTCACGTACGATGGCGGCGCGCTGGCTACGCCGGGGAGCTGACTACGCCGGGCAGCTGACCGGCGCAAACGGACACTTAGGGCCCCAACGCTAGCCCGGTTCTAGCCCTTCACCCGGGCCTGGACCAGGTTGGCGAACGGCAGGCGGCCGAATTCGCTGCGGAAGTCCGCGTGATACTTGGCCTCCGCCTGATTCAGCCCGCCGGCCGGGAGCTCCTTCCAGGCAATGAGCAGGGACTTGGCGTTCGCGAGCTGCCAGATCAGCCGCCCGTCCCAGTGACCGGGCGGCTTGCCGTTACCAAAGTCCAGGAATTCCTGAACCTGCCGGCGCAGTCCGCGGTTGCCCTTGCTGCCGGGACCGGCCTTGCCCACGTAGAGGACGTCGGCGCCGTCGACCCATTCAGCCGCGAGTGCCGTCTGAGTGAGCGATGGATCTTTCTTCTTGAACACGCCAGCCGTGCTCTTGGCCAGGAACTGCACCTGGAATCCATCGGGCTGGAGGACGGCGAAGATCCCCGGAGCCTGCGGAATCCGGTTTATTTCCAGTTCCGCGAAGGGCCTGAAACCGGCGAAGCCGTCTTCACGAAGCGCCTGTCTGTTGACCTGCATGGTTGGGGTCCTTGGCTCGTGAACACGTGGAACGGCGGCGGCCGCCAATGAAACTCTAGCCGGACGGCGTCGCCAAAGTTATAGTAAGCATACTGATTACTTGGCGAATCCTCGTCGTCGTCAGGCACTGCACCACCGTTCCAGTCAAAGGAGACACCATGAGCACGAAGGTCGACAAACGCATTCTGGTCAACGTCCCGGCAAGCACGGCGTACAACCAGTGGACCCAGTTCGAGGAATTTCCGCACTTCATGGGTGGCGTAAAGAGTGTGACGCAACTCAGCGATGACCGCCTTGAATGGGTGGCTGAAATCGCAGGTGTCCGCCGGAAGTGGGAGGCGAAAATCCTGGAGCAGGTCCCGGACCGGAAGATCGCCTGGGCAGCGACGGAAGGTGCAACGAATGCGGGGACCGTAACTTTCGAAGACGTGGGAGGGGGTCAGACCTCGGTGCAGCTTTCGCTCGAATACGAACCGGAAGGCATCGTGGAGACCCTGGGCGACAAGCTGCATGTCGTCGAGCGTCAGGTAGAAGCGGACCTGAAGAGGTTCAAGGACTTCATCGAGGACGAAGGCTATGCAAGCGGCGCCTGGCGCGGGACCGTCAACGAAGGTGCCTCGCCAGGGGCTCCCGGAGTCGAGGCGGCCGCGGCTTCACGCGGCGATTCCGGCAAGGCCGGCGTCTCCGGGAAGGTCGCCGCGGGAGTAGGAGTCGCCGCGGCAGCGGCAGTAGGCGCAGCCGCCAGCATGCGGGACAAGGACACGGAGCCCACCACCCGCACCACGGCACCCGTTTCCGAGACCCCGATCACCGCCGTTCCGGCCACCAACTCGTCCGGCTATGTGGAACCCGCGGAAGCGGCCGGCACGGCGGCCGGAACGGCATCCGGCGTCGGTTCCGGTTCCGGTTCCGGTTCCGGTTCCGCGTTGAGTGACGACCGGATTGCGAAGCCGTTCGACCAGACCAACGGCCTGGTCGATTTCGAAGGCGATTCGGACGAAACCGCAGATAGCGACACGAGAAGCGCGGCCGAACGCAGGGCCGAAGAAAACCGCGACGGCGGCCTCCCTCCGGCGGCCGGTAGCCTCGGCCAGCACTAGGGCTGTCTCGCTGGGGGCGAGCACCAGGGGCGTCGCCTCCCGTCAAGAACGGGAGGCGACGCCCCGTTCTTGTGCCCACTTGATTGTCGATGGTCGCGGAGACACTTGATGTATGGACGGCGAGCAGGAGCCGGAACGGACTTCGGGAGCAGCGGACGCGGTGGCGATCACCGAGATGATCGCCACCCTGGCTATCGCACGGCCTGAGGCGGACGGTGCGGGGATGATCGACCAGCTTCGTAAACTCGAGGAGCTAAAGTCCGCTGCAGCCGCGCTGCAGGCCAGGGTCGCGGTTGCCTTTGACATAAGCCAGCGCAGTGACCAGGCACGCTCGGGCGTCCCCGCCGAAGAGCTCGGCACCGGCGTCGCTGCGCAGATCGCCCTCGCGCGGCGGGAATCGCTAGCCAGGGGCAGCCGGCTCCTGGGCTTGGCGAAGGCGCTCGCCACCGAGATGCCGCATACCCTCGCCGGGCTGGAGGCAGGCCGGCTCAACGAATGGCGTGCAACGCTCCTGGTCCGTGAGACTGCCTGCCTGTCCGCGGCTGACCGCAGCGCCGTTGACGAAGAGTTGGCGTCCGACGCCGGGAGGTTCAGTGGAGCAGGTGACCGTGCGGTGATTGCCGCGGCACGGTCCGCCGCGTATCGGCGCGATCCGAGGTCCGTGGCGGACCGTGCCAGCCACGCCGCCGAGCGCCATGTCAGTCTCCGGCGGGCGCCCGACACCATGTGCTACGTGACGGCGTTCCTCCCGGTCGCCGAGGGTGTGGCTGTCCACGCAGCGCTCACCAGGCATGCGGACGCGTTGCGATCCGACGGCGACCCCCGTTCACGTCGCCAAATCATGGCCGACGCGCTCGTTGAACGCACCACGGGGACGCCGGGTGGAATCAGCGGCATCGAGATCCAGCTGGTCATGACTGACCGCACGCTGTTACAGGGAGACAGCGAACCGACGCGGCTCCCCGGCTACGGCGTTGTCCCTGGTGGGCGGGCCCGGGAGATCGTCGTCCCGGACCCGGACCGGCCGATGAACATTTGGCTCCGGCGGCTCTACACCGCCCCGCAATTACCTGGGCATCTGCCTCCTGAAACAGCAGCCTCCCGTCACCGGCGCGAACTCCGGCATCGGCCAAGGCGCTCAAACGCGGCAAGCTAAGAGCCGTGGCCGCGGCCTACTGGAGACCGGGTTTGGTGCGCTACGTCAGTACTCATGGAGCCAACCACTAAGCGAAGTGAGCGTAAGAGTTGAAATCCGCAGAACATCAACCCCGGCCAAAAGCGTAGAGTGGAACCAGACGCCTGATTCTGGACGCCGTGTGCTGAGGGAGAAATCGTGACGATTGACTGGGACGAAAAAAAGGCCCTGCTGCAGGAACCGAACATCGCTGCTGTAACCCAGCTTTGCGACGAACTCATGGAGAAGAAGCCGGGCTCAGTAGTCCCGTACATCGACCCCGTCCACGATGAGGACGAGTGCAGGATCGTCAGTCTCCATGTCAGCCCCGGCAAGGGCACCGAATCCGGCTTCGTTTCGCACTTCAACGACGACGAAGCAGCCCGGCGGGCCACGTCAATTTACGAAATCGTGGAACTCGATCCCCGCTACGTGATGCCGTGGAACGCCTATCCTTGGGTGCGCGACCCGGATCTGCCGTCGGCCCTCAATGTCCAGGAAAAGACGGACGGCCTCAGGCCCTTCCGCCAGTTCCTCAAGATCAACAAGCGCGTCTCCGCCATCATCGCCCACGGCACGGACGCCCAGACCTTCCTGACCCTCTTCGAAAAGACGTACCACCAGTCCTTGAAGAACTCCGGGATCAAGATCTACAAAGCCAGCGCCCTCGGCGGCCGGGCCTTCGCGGTCTCCGCAAACAAGCAGGAAGAGCTGCTGAGCAAGAGCGTTGAAATCTACAAGGACGCGATGCAGCGGGCCGGGATCCAGCACCTCTAATTACGGCCCTCCTGCAGGGTGACGCCCGGCTGCAGGTGACGCCCGACGCCGGGACCCACCTTTGCGGCACGGCCTGCCTTACGCTTCCAGCAGCCGGCGGCGGTGCTTCAGCTCCTTGAGCCACGATCTGGTGACCATCGCCGAAAACGGTGCGGCGCCGTCGTCGTTCGCTCCCGTGAAGGCCGTGCCCGCTTCCAGATCTGCCACCAGCGGACCCGACGCCTTCAGCCCCAGCTCCAGCACTTGCACCGCGGCGCGTTCGGCCAGCCCCAGCCCGGTGGCCCAGCCGAGGAAATGCCTCCGCGAGATCCCCGTGCGCTTGCCGTCCAGCATCAGGGCCAGCGTCTTGTCGCCGTAGACCACCGTGGAGGGAATGTCGTACACAGGCGCGATGGACCACTCCCCCGATGGCTGCTGCACCATCGACACATTCTTGGCATGAAGATCGCCGTTCCCGCTCAACCATGCGAACGCAGCCTGGATGGCCAGGTTCCGCAACGCCGGCAGCGGCGCCGCGCAGTATTCCGCCAAGGCATGGCACACCTGCCCGTAACCCACGTTGTACTTGTCCGCCGGGTAGAGCCGCAGCACCTGCGCACCGTCCTCGACGGCGAGCCGCTGCACCGCTCCGTGGGCGCCGCCCGGGAGCGGAATCCGATCGAACCGCTCCACCAGAAGCCCCGGCCGCCCACCGACGTCCCGGATCAGCCGCACCTTGCTCAGCGGAATACGCAGCTTGGCGGCATACCGGAACATCACCAACTCGTTCTCCACCACATGCGGGAACTCCGGCGCGTTGAGCTTAAGGATGTAGCGCCGGCCGGCACTGGCCACCGGCATGGAGATCATCCCGGCCGACAGCTTGTCCTGCACGCCGGCGAGGGCCACGGGGTCGATCAGCCCGGAATCGCCCAGCAGCGCGTCGAAATCAACCGGCGTCTTCGGGTTCAGCTCAACCGCGTGCTCGTCCGGGTCCAGGGGTTCGCCGTGGCCCACGACCTGCACGTCGCCCACCGGGTTGGCGCCGGCGACGATCAAGAGCGAGAGTTCGTCATCCACGCTCGTTTTTACCGAGCGCCGCAACGCGTTCAGCCGCCTGCCCTCCGGCAGCAGCCCGGTGAAGTACGGCGGCGCGGCACCCGCGGCAGACAACACCGGTTCGGCGGTCAGAGGGAGGGAACTGGCGACGGCGGGACCTCCGGCTGCGAGGTACGCCGGCAGGTAGCTGAATCTGGTGCCGCCCTCATGCCGCTCGAGCCGCGCGGCCAGCACGCCCGCCTTGTAGACGTCGGCGACGCGGTGCCTCATGGCCTGTCCTCCGGCACGGGTCTGTCGGCGGCACGGCCTGCGGCGCTTCGCTGCCCGTCGATGGCCCGGGCTGCGGCACGTGTCCGCGTGGTCAGCTGAAGCTCCAGCCCGAGCGTCCCAAGAAGCGCCAGGAGTGAGTCCAGCTGCACGCTGCGCTTCCCCTGCTCAACGAAGCGGACGAAGCGCTCGGACACTCCGGCGAGCTGGGCCAGGTCGTGCTGGGTGAGCCGCAGGGCAGCCCGGCGGGCCCGGACCTCGGCTGCAAGCCCGTCAGTGAACGCATCCGCCATCCCGAACCTCCTGATAGGCACGAACGTACCGTTTTCTTGCCTGCCGCCCATAATACGGCGGGATGCGCCCGCGTGAATAGGGGACTTCGGAACGAACGTACCGGCCGGTGGATTCGCGGCGCACCCGTAGGGCCTCCACGACCCTCCGCCCGCGCTGGAAGCTGACTTCACAATTGACAGTCCGTGTGACCCGTGCCATATTTGAAGCGTGATGAACCTGTCAGACAGCCGGACAGCAGGACAGCCGCTCGCCCGCCTTAGCGCGGCCGAAGCAGTCTTCAACGTCCTCCGCGCGGACATCGAATCCGGCAAGCTCGAGGTCGGCGCCAAGCTGAGCGCCGAAGCCACCCTCGCCCAGGAGTACGGTGTGAGCCGTTCCGTGGTCCGTGAGGCCTTGCGCTCCTGCAACGCCCTCGGCCTGACCATGACTAAAACCGGCCGCGGCACGTTTGTGGTGGCCAACCGGGTGGCCAAGGACCTGGTCCTCGGCCAGTATTCGGCCCTGGACCTCACCGAGGCCCGCCCGCACATCGAAGTCCCGGCCGCCGGCCTGGCCGCCGAACGGCGCACCCCGGAGGAGCTTGACGGGTTGCGGGACATCGTCGCTGCAATGGCCGCCGAGGACGACCCCGAAGCCTGGGTGACCCTCGACTCCAGCTTCCACGCAGCCATTGCCCGTGCCAGCCACAACAAGGTGTTCGAAAACGTGGTCTCCGACATCCGCGACGCTCTGGCACACCAGTCCGAAATGCTCAACATGGTGGCGGACCGCCAGCATGCCTCCGACCACGAACACCAGCGGATTTTGGCCGCCATCGAATCCGGCAATGCCGCCGAGGCCAGCTCCGCCATGCAGGAACACCTGCACGCTGTGGGCGTGGCCCTCGACTCCATCCTCAACCGGTAGCTCCCGGCAACCCACGCACACCCGACACACAGCACCGAAACCCAAGGAACCCATGCTCTCCCCAGCCCTGCCCGTCCATGCCCAGACTCCGGTTCAAACCCCGGACCTCAAGGCGCTGCCGCAGCACACCGCCTTGGCGGTGCAGACCCGGGACGGGCTTGTGGAAAGCATCCACTACGGTTCATTGATCGCCACCGCCCCGGATGAATCGGCCGACGGCGGCCTCCGCACGCTTTTCTCCGCAGGCGACCCGCTGGCCCCTTTCTACCCGCGGTCGTCGCTCAAGCCGCTGCAGGCCGTGGCTATGGTCAGTGCCGGCCTCGACCTTCCCGCCGATCTCCTCGCCCTCACGGCTGCCAGCCACTCCGGAGCCGCAATGCACCGCGACGGCGCCCTCCGCATCCTCGAAATGCATGGCCTCACGGCGAACGCCCTGGAAAACAGCACGGACCTCCCCTACGGGACGGATGAACGGGAGGAATGGCTCCGCGACGGCGGAACCGCCACCCAGCTGGCCCAGAACTGCTCCGGCAAGCACGCCTCCATGGCAGCAACCTGCGTCATCAACGGCTGGCCGGTCCGCGGCTACCTTGATCCGGGACACCCCCTGCAGCAGCTCGTGCGCACCACAGTCCGGCAACTCACCAGGGAAGAACCCGAGCGCACCAGCACCGACGGTTGCGGCACTCCCCTGTTCGCCCTCACCCTCCGTGGAATGGCTCGCGCGTTCGGCCGGATCACCTCCGCAGTGGTGACCGACCCCGAAAGCCCGGAAGCCGCCGTCGGCCGCGCGATGACGCAGCACCCCGAAATGGTGGCCGGCACTGGCCGCGACGTCACCGAACTGATGCGGCTCGCCCCCGGCATTCTGGCCAAGGACGGCTTCGAAGGCGTGCAGCTCGTGGGACTGCCGGACGGCCGCGCCGTGGCGATGAAGATTTCCGACGGCGGGGACCGCGCCCGCATGCCGGTCACCGTCCGCGCACTGGAAGCGCTCGACGTCGACACCGCACCGCTCGCCGGCATCGCCACCGGCGCTGTCCTCGGCGGCGGACGGTCCGTGGGTGTGTTGCAGGCCACCGATTTCCTGTCCGCGCCCGTCAACGAAGCCCTGTGAGGACCCCATGACCACCATTGCCGATACCGCCCCGGACACCCGTTCCGAACACGATCTCCTCGGGGACCGGGACATCCCCGCCGCCGCGTACTGGGGCGTGCACACCCTGAGGGCCGTGGAGAACTTCCCCATCACCGGCCAGCCGCTGTCCACGAACATGTACCTGGTCCGCGGCCTCGCCGCGGTGAAACTCGCCGCCGCCCGCACCAACCGCGAACTCGGCCTCCTGGACCCCGAACGGGCCGACGCGATCGAACAGGCCTGCACCGACATCATGGGCGGACACCTGGCCGGGCAGTTCGTCGTGGACGTCATCCAGGGCGGCGCCGGGACCTCCTCGAACATGAACGCCAACGAGGTCATCGCCAACCGCGCCCTGGAAATCCTCGGCCACCCCAAAGGCGACTACGCCCGCCTGCACCCCAACGACCACGTCAACCTCTCCCAGTCCACCAACGACGTCTACCCCACCGCGGTCAAACTCGGCACCATCTTCGCCGTCCGCGAGCTCCTCGGCGCCCTGGAAGAACTCGAGGACGCCTGCGCCGCCAAGGCCGCCGAGTTCCGCACCGTGGTCAAAATGGGCCGCACCCAGTTACAGGACGCCGTCCCCATGACCCTCGGCCAGGA
>NZ_JBFBEY010000032.1:0-48796 GCF_040683875.1 Arthrobacter sp. NPDC093128 | reverse complement strand
ACCACGTCGTACCTGGACTTCGCGCCGAAGATGATGGCGCACGTGCGCGAACAGTTCGGCTACGGTGTGCACGTCCTGCACGACGTCCACCACCGCCTGTCGCCGATCGAGGCCGGCCGGCTGGGTGCGTCCCTGGAACCGTACCGGCCGTTCTGGATCGAGGATCCGACGCCGGCAGAGGACCAGTCCGCGTTCCGCCTGATCCGCCAGCACACCACCACCCCCATCGCGGTGGGCGAGGTGTTCAACTCCATCTGGGACTGCCAGCAGCTGATCACCGAGCGGCTGATCGACTACATCCGGACCTCCGTGTCGCACGCTGGCGGCATCACCCACCTGCGCCGGATCTTCTCCCTCGCGGACCTGTACGGGGTGCGATCCGGGTCGCACGGCGCGGGCGACCTCTCCCCGGTCTCGCTTGCGGCGGCGCTGCACGTGGACATGAGCATCCCGAACTTCGGCATCCAGGAATACATGGGTCACCGGGAGCCGGCCAACGAGGTTTTCACTCCGTCCTACACCTTCAAGGACGGCTACATGCACCCCGGGGACGCCCCCGGCATCGGCGTAGAGTTCAACGAGGAAGCCGCCGCCCGGTTCCCCTACGACCCGAAATACCTTCCCATCAACAGGCGGCTCGACGGATCGGTGCATGACTGGTGAGCAACATAAACAATAAGACCTCCGCGCCGTTCGACGTAGTTGTGATGGGCGAAATCCTCGTTGAGGTCGCCACCGACGTCGCGTTCGCCCACGGCGTTCCGGCCCAGCTCGGCATTTCCGGGGATGCCCTGAACGTCGCGGCCGCCGCGGCAGCTGCCGGCGCGCGCGTGGGTCTGCTGTCGGTACTGCCCGACGACGACCTCGGTAAGGCGATTGCCGCACGGATCGTTGAGCTCGGCGTTTCCCCTGACCTGCTGAAATTCCGGAGCGGGCAGCAGGGCGTGTACCTGGTCCACTGCGACCCCGACGGGCAGCGCGAGTTCTCCTACGCCCGCAGCGGCAGCGTCGGATCCTCCCTGTGCCCCGACGACGTCGACCCAGCCGTGTTCCCGGCCGCCGGCGCCGTAGTGGCGGGCGGCATCGCATGCGCCATCTCGGCATCGTCCCGCGCCGCTGTCCTCAAGGCCGCAGCGCTGGCCAAACGCTTCGTGTTCGATCCCAACTACCGCCCACGGCTCACGTCCGTGGAAGACGCCACGGCGACCCTCCTCCAGCTCGCACCACGGACCTTCCTGGCCACCCCGTCGTTTCCCGGCGAAACGACAACCCTCCTGGGCAGCTCCACAGCGGCCGAAGCCGCGGCCAAGCTCCGGAGCCTCGGCGCCACCAACGTGGCCGTGACCTGCGGAGCCGAAGGAATCCAGCTGGACGGCGAAGGCCAGGACAGCACCTGGGTCAACTCCATCCCGGCGCCCTCCGTGGTGGATCAGACCGGGGCGGGCGACGCTTTCGTCGGTACCCTGACCGCCCGGATAGTCTTGGGCGACAGCCTTCCCGCGGCCGCCCGGCTCGGTGCGGCGGCGGCGTCACTGGTAGTGGGCGGCAAGGGCGGCACCGGCTTCATTCCCACCCTGGAACAGACCCGCGCCCACGCAGGAACAGCCTCATCAGGCCTGCCCTCCGAAGGAGCACAACCATCGCACGCCTAAATGCAGCCACCCTCGCCGCCAACGACCAACACCGTCCTTTGTTGCCCACAGGCACGCTCCGTCCCGGCATTGTCCACCTCGGCCTGGGCGCCTTCGCCCGCGCCCACACGGCCGTGTTCACCGAAAACGCCATGCTCGCCACCGGTTCGTCGGACTGGGGAATCGTCGGAGTGACGCAACGGTCCGACACGGTCGCCCGCCAGCTCGCACCACAGAACGGACTGTTCACCGTGGCGGAGCGGGGCAGCGGCGCCGCACCGCTCCGCGTTGTGTCCAGCATCGTCGAGGCCATCTCCGGCCGGGACCACCCGGAAACCGTCGTGGACAGGATCGCCGCCGCCACGACGCACGTGGTGACGCTGACCGTCACGGAAAAGGGATACCGGATTGATCCGCACACCGGGTCGCTCAACACCGCCGATCCACAAGTTCGGGCCGACCTTACCGGCCATCCACCGCAAACAGCTATCGGACAGATCACCCGCGGCATCCAGCAGCGGGCACGTACCGGCGCCGGGCCGCTCACCGTTCTCTCGTGCGACAACCTGCCGGGCAACGGCGAGCTGACCGGAACCCTGGTCCGCGCATTCGCCGCCGCCCTCCCGGACACTGAGTCAGGGCCGCTGCTGACCTGGCTTGACGCCAACGTGACATTCCCGTCCACCATGGTGGACCGGATGGTGCCGGCCACCACCGAGGGCGACCTTGACGCCGTCGAACATGAACTGGGCCTCCGGGACGAGGCCGCCGTAGTGGCGGAGCCCTTCATGCAGTGGGTCATCGAGGACAACTTCGCCGGTAGGCGGCCAGCCTGGGAGGACGCCGGCGCCCTGTTCAGCACCGACGTCGCCGCGTGGGAGGCAGCCAAGCTGCGCCTGCTCAACGCCAGCCATTCGATGCTTGCCTACCTTGGACTTGCCACCGGCAAGGAGACCATCAGCGACGCCGTGAGCGAGGACTCCTTCCGCACTGCGTGCCGCCGGATGCTGGCCGAAGACGCACTCCCCACCATCAGCCTGCCGCAGGGCCTGCACGGCGGCACCTACTGCCAACAGGTCCTGGAACGCTTCGCCAACCCGGCCCTGGGACACACCACCGCAAAGGTCGGCAGCGACGGCTCGCAGAAAATTGGCCTGCGTCTGCTGACCACAGTCCGGGCAAACCTCGACGCCGGACGCGAACCACGGTGGGCCGCTCTCGCCGTGGCAGCGTGGATGCACCACGTCGCCACCACTGCTCCGTCGGACCTCAACGATCCCCTCGCGGCCGAACTTCAGGGCGTACTGCCGGCCTCACGCACACCGGAAGCAGTGGTCCCCGCCTTATTGGGCTTCCGCAGCATCTTTGACGACCCGCTTGGCAGTCACGAGGGTTTCGCCGACGTTCTCCTTCACTGGTACCGCATTATCGACACTCACGGGCTTGACGGCCTGAGAAATGAGATCAACCATGGCTGATGCCACCAGCGTCCTGCACATCTCACCCGTCATCCCTGTCGTGACCATCGATGATCCACGCCACGCAGTTCCCGTGGCCCGGGCCCTGGCCGCGGGCGGCGTTGGCATTATCGAGCTCACTCTGCGTACCCAGAGCGCCCTGGAATCGCTGGAACTCATCGCTAACGAGGTCCCCGAGATCCTGGTGGGGGCAGGCACCATACTCACCCCGGCCCAGGCCGAGGCATCAGTGTCCGCAGGTGCCCAGTTCCTCGTCAGCCCCGGCGTTACACCGTCACTGTTGGACCACATGCTGAGCCTAAGCATCCCCATCTTGCCCGGCGTCGCGACCGTCGGCGAGGTCATGGCCGGCTTGGAACGCGGTTTGACTGAGATGAAGTTCTTCCCTGCAGGACCCGCGGGTGGCCCCCGTTACCTCGCAGCCATCGGCGCTCCCATCCCGCACGTACAATTTTGCCCCACAGGCGGGATCAGCCTCGCCACCGCACCCAGTTACCTCGCCTTGCCTAACGTCTCTTGCATCGGCGGCAGCTGGCTCACGCCCCGCGCCGCCATTGAAAACGAAGACTGGGCGAGGATCACGAACCTTGCCCACGACACGGCTGGGTTGCGAGCCGAAGCAACTCTCAGCTGACACCCATTCTGGCGTGGAGCCGGGAGGAGTGTCTGTATCCGCTGAAGCGGGTGGCCTGATTTTCGTCCAGCAGGTCGATGACGCTAACGCGGCCCTCCGTGGTGTGAAGGGGATGTTCGGTAAGTCAGTAAGAAGCGGGTATGGACCCGGAGCGGCCGGGCGGGTCGGAGTTTCTTCTCTTCGTAAAGCAGTTCTCGTAACCAGCTGCTTCCGAGAATTCGGTGTTCCGCTGGTCAGGAAGTTTTCGGGGCTATGGCTACTTTTGGCCGCCAGATGTGAATTGGCTTTGGATCGCTTGCAGCTGTAAGTTTCCTGCATCGAATGCATGGTTCCATGCTTTAGGGCAGTATGTGGTGCCGTTCCGGGTTTGGTCCCGCGGATAATGGGCGAGGATGAGCGACGCGGTGGGACGAAACCGCCGAGCGGGCCCGAAACGTCATGCTGCTTTTTGTCACATGGTCAATCGCGCCAGCGGAGAATCCAGTTCACCAGCAAGACAACCGCAGTGGCAATCGGGAACAGGGCGGGCAACGGCCGCTCGCGGCGGATCAGGGCAACGAGTCCGAGTCCTGCACCAACAAAGGCAGTGGCACCGGAAAGCAATACCAGCAGGCCAGCGAACAATGAAGTATTTTCAACCTCCCTGCAGGCCAACACACCTGGCGGGTACCCGTATGACGGTGGGCATTGAATCCACACCCAGGGCAACCAGCCCAAGCTACATCGCTGACATCGCAAGCTGTCTACGCTCCCCCGATACGTCCAGTCCCCCATGTCAGCGGAGCCTTGAGGTTCGAAGATGATGATCATGATCGCGGGCGCCCGGTCAAAGTCGCTTTCAGGGCTGCCCTATGCCGCGTCGGTTCCGATGCGGGAGAACGCCAGATTTCCGCTCTCTAGAGGTTCCGCTCTCGTCCACTCGATAGTTATCAAGAGCGTTGTAGCGTTTAGTTGCGAAGGCCCGCCTGTCCCCCATAGGCCTTCGTTCTACCAAGGACTGCCAAGGGCCCCTGCCCGTTAGGTTCACAGCACGCCGCGCTGTCGGTCCAGATCCGTGTGCAGACGAGTTCTGAAAATGACAACTACCTGTCCGTACCCGGCTGCACCAGCCCCCTAACTATGGGGATATCAGTGCAGACGACTTTAAAAAATGACAAACAGCATGCCTTCGCGCCCGACCGGGTGTCTCAATAGGCTGTTGATTTACGAGACGCCGGCGATGGTCGCTAGCGGCGTGCACGCCCCATTTCCGGTCCCCGACCGTACGGTGTCCCCTACCGTGAACCGTGAGTCCTCCTGCACCGCCCTAACACTGCTCTGGCCATGACGGCTACTCCGGCCACTAAAAGGCAGATTGCGATTGTGTGGGAGGGGCTGCTGATACAGGTAATGCCCGTGCCTCCCGCAGTCGGCAGACGCCACTTAGGGTAGGGGCATGGATGAACCGGGGGGAGGCCAGTGGGTTCCTCGCTTGCCGCCGCCCGGTTCAACCCGGAACAGGCAGGTTTCCCCGCTGACGGCTGGACTCGCACGCCACCGTTCCTCCACGGTTCCATCCATTCCGACCACTCCCAGAAGGGGACTGTCATGCAGAAGCGGTTTTTAGGCCGAACAGGTCTTGAGGTTTCGCCGATCGCTATCGGCGGGGCAGCGTTTACGTATGTCCACGAGGCCGCAGGCTGGAATCCGTTGAGTGAGGAAGGCGCGGGAGTCGTGATGGATACCCTGAACGCGTGCCTGGATTCCGGGGTCAACTACATCGACACTGCGCAGGCCTACGGCGACGGTTACAGCGAGACCTTGATCGGGCGTGTGATGAAGGACCGCCGGGACGAATGTGTGCTTGCTAGCAAGGCTTGGTTCCACCTGGACGCTGCGGGCTTGGAAGAGAGCGTCCACGGAAGCCTTGAACGCCTGCAGACCGACCATATTGACGTGCTCCAGATCCATGGCCGCATGTTCACTGCGGAGGATGTTGACCATGTCATCAATGGGGGCCCGCTCAAGGCGCTGGTCAAACTCCGTGAGCAGGGGAAGATCGGACATATCGGTATCACCTCAGAGGAGCCCTGGACTGTGATCCCATTCCTTTCCACCGGCGAGATCGAGGTCTATCAGATTGCTTATAACCTCATTTACCAAGGGGCCGCGCGCCACTTCCTGCCTCAGGCCGCTGAGGCGGGTGCCGGTGTCGTCACCATGCGGACCATGACCTCCGGGATCTTCCAGCGGGAGGCTGCATTCCTTGCACCCGAGTGGGATGCGGCGCACCGCCTTTACGACGCCGCCCTGAAGTTCGTGCTGTCCGATTCGCGCATCCACTCGGGAATCGTCGGGATGCGCTGGCCTCATGAGGTGGAGGAGAACGTCAGGATCATTGAGGGCTGGGAGACGCCGATCGACTTCGCCGACATGCCGAGGGTGACGTTCGGGGTGTACAAGGCCGACGATGATTCCTCCCGGAGCGCCAACTCAGGGTAGCTGACAGGTTGGTTGGAGAGGATGCCGAGGATGCCGACCCCAAAATCTGCTCTCTATCGACACGCCCGGCACCCGAGTTCTATCAGGCCGTCCCCATGTGCCGTCCTGTGAACGGAGCGGGCTTGCCGATCCGAGAATGTTGCTCGCTTCACGGTCCAGCCTCAGCCCTAGTTGGCCTGGGTTCTGATTTCCTCCAACGCGGCGTTGAATCCTTTGGGGTGTGCCGCTCGAACCTGCCGGCCGATCCAGCTCTATGTCGTCGATGTCCCGGCCGACTACGACCTCTGGAACAGCAGCCGCGAAGCCTTCCTGCAGATCGTGTGAAGTGGGGTCGGTGGCGTGTGGGGAGACGCTGGCTGCGGTTCAGGTCGTCGTTACTTGTTGTCCGTGAAGAGTTGCATGGCGACGCCCATCGCCGACATGCCTTTGGGCCAGCCGGCGTAGAGCGTGACGTGGGTGATGGCTTCGATGAGCTCTTCCTGGGTCACACCGTTTTCGACTGCGCGGCCGAGGTGGAAACCCAGCTGCTCGGTGTTCCCTCCGGCGGCCAGCATGGCCACTGTGATGAGGCTGCGGTCGCGGGCGCTCAGCTCGGACCGGTTCCAGACGTCCTCGAAGAGCACGTCGTCGGTGAGTTCGGCGAGCTTCGGGGCGAAGTCGCCGAACATTTTCCGGCCGCCGCCGATCTGTTTGGGCTGGTCAGTCATGATGTTCCTTCTTCCGGTCTGGACTCATAGGTGCTCAATTGTTCGGGAAACTGTTCAGTCGATGTCTTCGACGCCGGTGAGGCGTTGTTCCTCTACATCCAGCCTGGTCTGGATTCGCCGGGCGACGATGTCATCGACCGTGCCGGCAAGGCGGAGCCCCAGGAGTACTTCCCGCTTCCGCTCCAGTACGGCTTGGCGGAGCGTTATTTCTTCCTGGCGCGATTCCGTGGTGGAATCCGGATCGGAACCGGCTTTGAGCGCCTGCATCAACGACAGGTGGGCTTGATACTCGTCCGCAACGCGGCCGCGAACACCCGCGCTGGTCCCGAGTTCGTTGGCGAGATCGTCGACGGCGGTGACGGCGGCGGAGATGATGGCCAGTTCAGCCACGCGGAGCTCTTCCTCTTCCGGTTCCTCCGGAAGCTTGGCCCACCGGACAACAATGGGAAGCAGCGGGCCTTGGACGAGCATGGTCAGGACAATTACGCCGGCGCTGATGAAGATGACGTCGTCCCGTCCCGGGAGCGGGGTGCCGTCATCGAGTGCCAATGGTACGGACAGCGCAATCGCGAGGGAGACTGCCCCGCGGAAGCCGGCAATGGAGCTAACGATCCGGGCCCGGTAACTCATCCTGCGCCCGCGTTGGGAGGGGCGCCGGTCCAGGATCCGGATGATGGCGACGCTCACGGTTTGGAACACGAACCGGATGATGATGAGCACCAGCCACACGGCAACTGTGGACAGCAGGAGCCGGCCAACATCGCGGGCATCGATTTCGTACATGGCGGCCTGCACCTGGAGGCCGATGAGGACGAACAGGGCACCGTTGAGGAGGTGGGAGCCCAGCGGCCATGCGGACTCGGTCTGGCGGCGCGATGCTGCCGTGCTGATCCGGCCGGAGGTGAAGGAGATGATCAACCCCGCGGCAACAACGGCCAGCACTCCGGACGCGTGGACGGCTTCGGCGAGCAGGAACGCGGCGAACGGGGTGATCAGCAAGGCGATGTTGATGATGAGCGGGTCACGTACCCGGACCAGGAGCAGGTAAGCCGCGGCCGCCACCAGGATGCCGGCGGCCGCCCCTCCAACATAGGAGAGGGCGAACAACCCGGCGATATTGAGGGGCGTGTAGCTGCCGCCAAGTGCCGCGCCAACAGCAATGGCGTACAGCACCAGAGCGGTGCCGTCATTGGTCAAACTCTCGGCCTTGAGCAGCATAAAGTTCCGGCGCGGCAGCATCCGGCCCAAAGCTGCGACCGCTGTCGCGTCCGGCGGAGCCAAGGCTGCACCGAGAATAAGTGCCGTATTCCATGGCAGGCCAAGGAGGTGTGCCACACCGGCCACGGCGAGGGCGGAGGCGACCACCAGCAGGGTGCTGAGCAAGACGATGCCACGCAGGTCCCGGCGGATTGACCGGAGCGAGGTGGTCAGACTCTCCCAGAACAACATCACCGGCAGGAAGATCAGCAACACCGTCTCCGGTGGCAGCTCGATCTGCCGCAGCTGCGGGACCAAGCCGAGGAGGAGGCCGAAGACCAGCAGCAGCAACGGTGCGGCCACCCGGAGCCGGGGAGCCAGGATCGCACCAGCCAGCACGGTCACGCCCAACAGCACGACTGTCTCCAGACCCTCCATGACATCTCCGTTCCATCTATGTGTTCAATTGCCGGCGCCCTACGGTTGCCGGTTCCGGTGATTACCAGGTTGATGCGACCGTGCGTGTAATGACCCAGCCGTCTCCACGGGGTTCGAACCAGGAGCGTAAAGTCAGGCGCCAGGTGGCCCTGGATCCCCAGATCGTGGCGTCCGTAAGAGTTTTGGCGGTCAGCTCCGGCATGGTGAGGTCTGTCCCGTGGTTGGCCTGGACCGTTTCCATCCGGTGGTACTGCATCTCACCGGTTTCGATAGCCTCAAGCCATTCCGATCTTGACTGCACGTAGCCGGTCATGTGCGTGAGCGTGAATCCGTCGGCAAGGATGACATCCAGCTCTGCCAGGTCCCGGGCCACCATCGCCTCGCACATCACCTCGTGGACGGCTTCAATTTCCTCGGCGGTCACGGTAGCGTGGCCTCGGCCGAAGTCGTCGTCTGCTCGGGCGGTCTCTGGTAGACGCCCAGTCCGAGGGCGGGCACCGTGGCACCGTTATTGAAATCAAGTTCCATGGCCATGCCTTTCACGGTATTCATATAGCTGGGCATATGGGAGGGCACGTCGGTACTCCTTTGAGCTGCTGGGCCGGTGCAGAGAGTTCTGCGCCAACGTGCAGAGACCGCGAGGAATCCCACACCCCTTGGCAAATCTTGCTCTACCTGGCAGCTGGGCTTACTGGTCGCGGTCGATTGCTGCGTCGAGGCCGGCCGAGAGCGGTGCGCCGACGAGGTCGAGGGCCGCGAGGGCTTCGTCGATTCGCCGGAGGTCGCCCGCCGTGAGTTCGAGGTCGGCCGCCGGAAGGTTGTCGTCGAGGTGCGCGATGCGGGTACCGCCGGGAATCGGCACAACCCATGGTTTCTGGGCGAGCAGCCAGGCGAGGGCGATTTGTGCCGGGGATGCGTCCTTTTCGGCCCCGAAACGCCTGAGGAAGTCGACGAGGGCGAAGTTGGCGTCCAGTGCCTCTGGGGTGAAGCGCGGGAAGTCGGCGCGGAGGTCCTTGGGGTTGTCGAACCGCATGTCCCGGGTGATGCCGCCGGTGAGGAATCCCTGTCCGAGGGGTCCCCAGGCGACCAATCCGATTCCGAGTTCCTCGCAGACCCCGAACTTCTTGGTTTCGGGCTCTCGCATCCACAGTGAGTAGTGGTCCTGGATGACGGCGATGGGCTGGACGGCGTGGGCGCGGCGGATGCTTGTTTCGCTCGCCTCCGACAGTCCGAAGTGGCGGACTTTGCCTTCGGCAATGAGTTCCTTGACGGCGCCGGCGACGTCCTCCATCGGGACGTTGGGGTCGACCCGGTGCTGGTACAGCACGTCGATGTGGTCGGTTCGCAGCCGGCGCAGTGAGGCGTCGACGACTTTCCGGATGTGCGCGGGCCGGCTGTTGAGGCCGACTGTTTCGCCGTTCTCGTTGATGTCGAACCCGAACTTGGTGGCCACCAGAACGTCGTCGCGGATCGGCTGCAGCGCTTCGCCGACGAGTTCCTCGTTGACGTAGGGGCCGTACCCTTCAGCGGTGTCGAAGAGAGTGACGCCGCGTTCGGCGGCTGACCGGATCACAGCCAGCGCTTCCGTCCGGTCAGTGGCGGCGCCGAGGCCAAAGCTCAGACCCATGCAGCCAAGGCCGATTGCTGAGGTTTCAAGGCCGTCGCCGAGCTTGCGTGTTTTCATTGCAGCTTTCCTTTGCTTCGTTTGTTTACCGCCGCGGCGCTCACGATTGCTTCCTTCGCCGTGCCTGCACGGTGAGTTCGTGCCCGCCGTAGCTGTTGTCGTCCGGGTTGACGGTCATGCCGGGGGCGACGAGCTTGTCGATGCGGTCCAGCACGTCGGTTGACAGGGTGATGTCCGCCGCGGGCAGGTAGGACTCGAGTTGTTCCATGGTCCGTGGTCCGACGATGGCGGACGTGACACCGGGGTGGTTTATCACGAACGCGATCGCCAGCTCGATGAGGCTCAGCCCGGCTTGTTCGGCGAGCTGGGCGAGTTCTTCGACGATGTCGAGTTTGCGCTGGTTGGCCGGGCTCGTCATGTCGAACCGTGCGCTCGGGCGGGCACTGGAGGTGGGTGCCGATGCCGAGTCTTTCCGCCACCGTCCGGAGAGCCATCCGCCGCCGAGCGGGCTGTAGGTGAGGGTGCCCATTCCGTGCCGCTGGGCGGTTGGAAGGATGTCTTCTTCGATGCCGCGGACCAGGATCGAGTAGGGCGGCTGTTCGGTGACGAACCGCTCCAGGTTCCGGTCCCGGGATGCCCACTGGGCCTCCACGATCTGCGATCCGGCGTAGGACGAGGAACCGATGTAACGGACCTTGCCTTGGCGGACGAGGTCGGTGAGTGCGCCGAGGGTCTCCTCGACGTCCGTATCGGGGCTGGGCCTGTGGACCTGGTACAGGTCGATGTAGTCGGTATTCAGGCGGCGGAGGGAGTTCTCAACCTCGCGCATGATCCAGCGGCGCGATCCGCCGCGGTGGTTGGGGTCCTCGCTCATGGGCATGAAGAACTTCGTGGCGAGGAACACATCGTCGCGCCGACCCTCCAACGCCTGCCCGACGATCTCCTCGGACGCCCCGCCTGAGTAGACGTCTGCAGTGTCGATGAAGTTGATCCCCGCGTCGAGGGCGCGGTGGATGATGCGGATGGAGTCGGCGGTGTCGTTATTACCCCATGGGCCGAACATCATCGCGCCGAGGCATAGCGGGCTGACCTGCACGCCGGTGCGGCCGAGGTGGCGGTATTCCATACTGGTTCCTGCTCCCTGTCTTAGGCCTCGGGGATGACCATGGCGAACCGCTCTTCGCGGGCCTCGTCGGGGTCCGGTCCGTTGCGCACGCCGGTGTCGAGTGCGTCTATGGCGGCGAGTTCGTGGGCAGTGAGTTCGAAGTCGAATACGTCGAAGTTTTCACTGATGCGTTGCGGGTTCGTCGATTTCGGGATGGCTGAGCGGCCCTGCTGCAGGTGCCAGCGGAGCATCACCTGAGCCGGGGTCTTGCCGTGTGTCTGTGCGATGGCGGCGATGACCGGGTCTTCCATCACGTTACGCCGGCCCTCGCCGCCCCACCCGGGGTAAAACGTGATGCCGCCGATCGGCGACCATGCCTGGGTGAGGATGCCGTGCTCGGCGCCTGCTGCCTGGACGTCCGGCTGGGTGAAGTAGGGGTGCAGCTCGATCTGGTTCACCGCCGGGATGATGTCGGTTTCGGCGATCAGCTGCTTCAGGTGGTGAGGCATGAAGTTGCTGACACCGATCGCCCGCACCTGCCCGTCGGCGAGTAGGGTTTCCAGCGCCTTATAGGCGGCGATGGTCTTCTCGAAGCGGCTCGGCACCGGCTGGTGCAGGATCAGAAGGTCCAGCTGGTCGACGCCGAGCTTTCCGACGGCTTTCTCCCAGGCGTGCAGCGTCTCGTCGTAGCCGTAGTCGCTGACCCAGACCTTGGTCTCAATGAACACGTCAGAACGACCCACGCCCGAGTTGCGGATGCCTTCCCCGACCTCTCGCTCGTTGCCGTACGCGGCGGCAGTGTCAATGTGCCGGTAGCCGGCAGCCAATGCGGCCTCGACAGCCGCCGTCGTCTGCTCCGGGGCGCTTTGAAAGACGCCGAGCCCGATAGCGGGCATGTTGACCCCGTTGTTGAGTGTGATGTTCATGGTTTCCTGATTCTGTCGTTACGGGCGGACGAGGACTTTGAGCGCTGCGCGGTCGGCCATGGCCTTGTAGCCGGCAGGAACGTCGCCCAGGCCGATGGTGCGGTCGAAGACCTTGCCGGGGTTGATGGTGCCGTCGAGCACAAGAGGCAGCAGTTCCTCGATGTACGCCCTGGCGGGTGCGACCCCGCCTGTGAGCGTGATGTTGCGCATGAACTCGCGGAATCCGAGCGGGACTTCGGAGAACTGCGGCGCGCCGACGCGGCTGATGACGCCGCCGTCGCGGACGACGCCGATCGCCATCTCGATCGCCGGCTTGAGGCCCACGGCTTCGAGCACGACGTGCGTTCCGTCGCCGTTCGTGAGTTCCTTGACCTTGGCGATGCCCTCTTCTCCGCGTTCGGCGACGACGTCGGTAGCACCGAATTCACGTCCGAGTTCGGTGCGGGCCTCGTGCCGGCCCATGAGGATGATGCGCGAGGCGCCCATCAGCTTGGCAGAAAGAACGGCGGAGAGGCCGACCGCGCCGTCACCTATCACGGTCACCGTCTCGCCGGGTTGGATGCCGGCCTTCTTCGCCGCGTGGTAACCGGTCGACATGACATCGGAGAGGCTCAGCAGTGACGGGATCAGCTTCTCATCAAAGCCGGCGGGGACCACGACGAGAGTGCCGGAGGCCTGCGGGACCCGGGCGAATTCGCCCTGTCCGCCGTCGCCGTGGCCGCCCCAGTGCGCGCCGTGGCGGCAAGAGGTCTGCAGGCCTTCCTTGCAGAAGTCGCAGGTGCCGTCGGAGGCGACGAATGGTGCAATAACAAAATCACCGATTGTCAGGCCGGTCACCTCGGAACCGAGTTCCTCGACGATGCCGACGAACTCGTGACCCATGCGGGAGCCTTCGGCCGACTCCGGCCTGGAGGCGTAGGGCCACAGGTCGCTGCCGCAGATGCAGCCGGCAACAATGCGCACGATCGCGTCGGTCGGCTCCTGGATGGTGGGGTTGGGGACGGTCTCGACGCGCACGTCGCCGGCGCCGTACATCAGTGTTGCTCGCATGGTGGGATTCCTTACTAGGTTGTCGGCCAGTTTCCAGTCAACACCGGTAGCGGACCTCTTGGGAGTGCATGTCAGTACCCCCCATGAAATGCGGGGTTGGTGGTTCAGCGGGTGGTCTCGGCCAGGGCCGCGGGGCGCGCCGCGGGCATCGTCCTGGCGCGGCGGGCGGCCAGGTCTGCGGGCAGGATGAGTGCGGCGGTGACGGCCAGGGCCAGGAGCAGGAGGATGCTGCCTGCTGTGAGCGCCATGCTGACCTGAGCGGCCAGGTGCGCCGTCGCCGGTCCGGAAGCGACGGTTGCTGCGGCGGCGACCGCGATGCCGAGCCCGAGGCAGGTGCCGATTTGGTGGAAGGTGTTCACCAGGCCCGACGCTGCCCCGGCATCGGAGGCCGGCGCGCCGATGATGCCGAAGGAGGTCAGTGGCGCGAAGGCCAGGCCCTGGCCGGCGCCGATGAGGATCATCGGCAAAGCCACCCCGGTCAGGTAGGAGGAGTCGAGGCCGGCGCGGCTGAGCCAGAACATCCCGGCGAGGGTGAGCAGGATCCCGGCCAGCAGCGGAACCGAGCCCGGCATCCGCCCCACGAGACGCGGGATGCTCATCGCGACGGCGAAGTTCACCGCCGTCATTGGCAGGAACCCAAGACCGGCCTGCAGGGGGTCGAAGCCGAGCACTTCCTGCATGAACTGGGTGGTGAAGAAGAAGAACCCGATCATTGCCCCCAGGTAGAGGAAGCGGGCCAGGTAGGCGCCGGTGCGCCGGCGGCTCGCGAACAGGCGCAGCGGCATGATCGGTTGGGCTGCCTTGCGTTCGATCAGCACGAACACGATCAGGAGTACGACGCCGGCCGTGACGGCCGTGGCGGTGACCGGCGAGTCCCAGCCCGCTTCAGCGGTGTTGATGATGCCGAACACGAGAGCCCCGACACCCAGGGTCGCGCTGAGGGCTCCGAACACGTCGAAGCGTCCCCTGGCCCGGCCCGTTTCGGGGAGGAACTTCGGAGCCAGGGCGATCATCGCCGCACCGATGGGCACGTTGACGAAGAACCCGGCCCGCCAGGAAATCCAGTGGGCCAGCGCCCCGCCGATGACCAAACCGAGGCTGGCGCCAATACCTGCTGTAGCGCCATACAAAGCCACGGCCCGGGTACGCTCACGGCCCTCGGGGAAGCTCGCCGTGAGCAAGGACAGCGAAGCGGGTGCGACGATCGCCGCCCCGATACCCTGCACTGCCCGGCCTGCGATCGCCCACCATCCGGCCGGTGCCAGGCCGATCAGCAGTGACGCGATCGAGAACACCACCAGACCGAACACGAAGACCCGCCGCCGGCCGAGCAGGTCTCCGGCCCGGGCGCCGAGGAGCAGCAGACCGCCGAAGACCAGCGTGTAAGCGTCCTGGACCCAGGAGAGCTCACCCGTGGACAGCTGCAGGTCAGCCTGCAGGCTGGGCAGGGCAGTGAAAATGACCGAGTTGTCCAGCAGGATCATGAAGTAGCTGGCGAGGATGATCGCCAGGATCGCCGCCGGGCGGGGAGCGGTTGTGGGTTCAGGTTTCATGGTTTCCATGCAACCGTGATTCCTTCCGGGCCGGGAGTCACGGTCGTTCCGGGTAACGCCAGTGCCTCCCTCGTTCGGTAAGCCGCGCGTAGCGTGGATGCCATGACACACAGCGACGACGTGCGGAAGTTCCTGACCTCCCGCCGTGCAAGGATCACGCCCGAGGAAGCCGGCCTGCCGGTCTATGGGGGAAACCGGCGCGTTACCGGGCTGCGCCGCGAGGAAGTCGCCATGCTGGCCGGGATGAGCATCGATTACTACATCCGCCTGGAGCGCGGAAACCTCTCCGGCGCCTCCGACAGCGTCCTCGAAGCGCTTGGGCGTGCCCTGAAGCTCGACGACGCCGAAACGGCCCACCTCTTTGACCTGGCCCGCGCCGCCACCGCCTCCCCCCGGGTGCGGCGCAAGCGCAGCCCGCAAACAGTGCGGCCCAGCGTGCAGCGCGTCATTGATGCGATCACGACTGCACCCGCCTGGGTCCGCAATGACCGCGGGGATGTCCTCGCCGCCAACGAGCTGGGCCGTGCGCTCTATCTGGACATGATGGCAGAGGTGCCCACCCCGCCGAACAGCGCACGCTTCACCTTCCTGAATCCGAAAGCGCAGGACTTCTTCGCCGACTGGGAGCGTGCCGCGGACGACGTCGTCGCGGTCCTGCGCTCGACGGCCGGGAAAAACCCCTACGACAAGGACCTCACGGACCTGATCGGTGAACTCTCGACCCGCAGCGAGGAGTTCCGCACACGGTGGGCCCGTCACGACGTAAAGCACCACCGCACCGGCCGCAAACGGCTCCACCACCCGATCGTTGGCGACCTCGATTTGAGCTTCGAAGCACTGGAACTTCCCGCGGACCCGGGACTGCGCATCAACGTCTACACAGCAGATCCCGCCACCCCCTCCGAGGACGCACTGAAAGTCCTGGCCAGCTGGGTCGCCACCCAGCGCGAAACAAAAGAGGCCACAGTCAAGGAGAAGAAATGAACTCCAGTCCCTCCACGGTGCTGATCGTCGGTGCCACCGGCAGCATCGGACGCCACGCAGTGGCCGAGGCACTGCAACACGGCTACGCCGTCCGGGCCCTCGTGCGGGACCAGTTGCGGGCTGCCCGCATCCTCCCCGACGAGGTGGACCTTGTGATCGGTGACCTGACCCGTCCCGAAACCCTTGGCCCCGCCGTCGACGGAGTCGACGCGATCGTGTTCACCCACGGGACCACCACCAGCGAACGCGACGTACGGGACAACGACTACGCCGGCGTCGCCAACGTCCTCAAGACGCTGGACAGCCGCCCGGTGCGTATTGCCCTGATGACTGCTATTGGCACCACCCGACCCGGCTTCGCCTACGCCCAGTGGAAGCTGCGCAGCGAACGGCTCATCCGCGCCAGCGGCAACCCGTACACAATCGTGCGCCCCGGCTGGTTCGACTACAACCAACCCGACCAGCGGAAGATCGTCATGCTCCAAGGCGACAAACGGCAGTCCGGCTCACCCAAAGACGGCGTCATCGCCCGGGACCAAATCGCCCGCGTACTCATCGACAGCCTTCACATCGATGCCGCCAACCACAAAACACTCGAACTCATCGCCGACCACGGACCCGAACAAAAAGACCTAACCACCGTTTTTGCCTCACTCACCCCAGACTCAAACGAATCTCTCGACGCAGCCGAAGACATTGTGGACCTCCCCCCGGAGAGTGAGCCCGCAATGTTCCGTGACGACCTCGCCACGATCTCGGCAGGAGGCCACAGAGCCGAAGCCTAGCGTCGAAGCTCCTCGCCTGTGTTGACTTGGCAGGCTTGTTATCACGGACACGGACCGAACAGGAACGTCCGGGGCGAGCCCGCCGCACGCACAGCTCCATCGCCCACTAGTTCCAAAGCTACGTATTTTCGTCGCCTCCGCAAGTCCACGGTGGGCGCCGGCACCATCCTCTCCCCCCGTCCAGGCCGAGGCCGCAGTGTCCGCCGGCGCCCAGTTCCTGGTAAGCCCCTGCGTAGCGCCGCCCCTACGGGACCACATGCTTCAGCTCAACATCTCGCTGCTATCCGGGGTGGCCACCATGGGCGAAGTGATGGCGGTCCCGGAAAGGGGCCTGACGGACATTAATTCTTCCCGGCGGGCCCTGCCGGCGGCCCGGATTACCGCGCCGCCATCGGGGGGCCATCCCGCAAGCGCAGTTTGCCCGACAGGCGGCGTCAGCCTCGATTCCGCGCCGGGCTACCGCGCTCCCGAGTGTCACCCGCTTGAACCGCACGCCGTGACGTGAAGAACCAGACGTTCCCAAGTACCTGCACTAACCGGTCGACCAGTCGCGCCTTCACTCCACACGACTTGAGCAGGGTCTCGACGACGACATTCGGGCCGAACGCGGCGAAGCCCGCCTTCAGCGCCTCCCTCGCATCCTCCTGTGCCACCCAGACAGCAGTCACCCCGAAGGCTTCGGCGAGTTTGACGAAGTCGGGCCGGGCGAGTTCGGTGGCGAAGGCCTTCCGAAGGCGCCTTCCACGTATTAGCGGAGGATGACGCAGCCGCCGTCGTCCACGACCAGCCAGGTGACCGGGACGTTGTGCTGCCTGGCGGTGGCAAGCGCGAAGGTCTGCATGTCAGCAACCCGGGGACGGCAGGTGGCCGAGCTACCGCAAGATATACAAGCAACTTTATCAAGTTGCTTGTATAGTTGAGCGATGGCCGAACAGATAATGTCGCAATCCTTCTTCGAGACGCTGCATCCGCTATTGGGGCGACTAAATGATGAACGAACGATCTCTCCGGGCAAGCTAGGCGTACTCCGCCATCTGGCGGAACACGGGCGGGCGACCACCTCGGAACTGGCTATCGTCGGGCGGGTAAGCCCCCAAGGCATTTCGCTCGCCGCGCGTGAACTCGAACGTTCGCAGTTCGTTGTGCGCGTGCCCGATGAAAGGGATCGTCGCCGGGTCTGGATCGAACTCACCGACGCCGGGCGGCAGAAGCTGGCTCAGGAGTCCGCGGCCGGTCACGGCTGGCTTGACCGGGCCATTGCAGAGCGGTTGACGCCGGACGAGCAGAAAAAACTCGAAGCGGTCATCCCCATCCTTCGTAAGCTTTCGTCGGAGGCCTCCGATGGCTGAGCCACGCCCGCGCTTGATACGGGCCCTAATTTACGCAGCGCTGTCCACGGCGATCGTGAGCTCGCTGGGCATGTTGTTGGTGCCGACCATCTCCCGCGAGATGGACGTTTCCGTCGGTACGGCGCAGTGGATGCTCACCATCAACCTCCTGGTCGGCGCTGTAGCGACCCCCGTTATGGGTCGGCTCAGCGACGGACCGCACAAGAAGCGACTCCTGTTGTCGGCACTGTCGATCATCCTCGCCGGGTCCGTCATCGCCGCTGTAGCGCCAAACTTCACGGTTTTTCTGATCGGACGGGCGCTCCAGGGTCTGACCTACGGCATTGTTCCGGTGACGATCGCCCTGGCCCGCCGCTACGTCGCTGCCAACAAGGTGCAATTCTCCATCTCGAGCCTGTCCGTGACCGTGTCAACCGGGATCGGGATCGGTTACCCCCTGACCGGAATAATCGCGGGACTCTTCGATTTCCGGTTCGCGTTCTGGTTTGCTGCGCTGTTCGTGATCACAGCAATCGTCGTGGTCTTTCGCGTTGTGCCTGCAGGCCCGGACGAGCGGGCTGCCCGGGTCCCATTCGATTACACGGGCGCGAGTTTGCTGGGTCTCGGTCTCGGCGCCGTGCTTCTGGGTGTCAGTGAAGGGCCGAACTGGGGATGGAGCTCACCGTTGAGCATCGGCGCCTTCGTCTTCGCGGCAGCCGTCCTATCCGCTTGGGTCAGGGCTGCGCTGCATACACGGCATCCGTTGATAAACCTTCGAGTCCTCCGGATCGGGCAAGTACGGCTGGCCAACGGTACGGCGGTCGGGCTGGGCGCCGCGATGTACATTGGCCTCTCGATTTCCAGCTTCCTTGCCCAAGCCCCCGCCTCCACCGGCTATGGCCTCGCCCTGCCGGTCTTCTGGGCCGGTTTCGTTATGTTCCCCCTGTCGGTGGGAAGCTTCATTGCGAACCGGCTGGTGCGCCGCCTGTCACACCGGATCCGTTTGGCGACGCTGCTGCCGATCGGCGCCGGCATGATGGCGGCAGCCGGAATGCTGCTCTGGGTTGCCCACGCGGAACTTTGGGAGATCCTGATTGGGATGCTGGTGTTCGGGCTGGGAATGGGAACGAGTTATGCGGCCATGCCGGCGCTGATCGCCCGCAGCGTGGCCGCTGCAGAGTTGGGCAGTTCCGTGAGCTTCAATCAGGTCCTGCGAACGGTCGGAAGCTCATTCGGTACCGCAGTCTCGGGAGCGGTTCTCGCCGCGAACATTGCCCCGGACCTTCACCCGACGGGTGCTGGAATAAGTACGACCCTCGAGATCGGCGCGATCCTATGCATGGTGGTGTTCATCGCCCTGCTCATTCACACCCTGGTAAAGCGTTCGCGCAGGGCACCCGACGGGCGGCCTGACCCGGTTCGCGGAGCGCGGTAGCGGACGATTCTCCCCTGACGGCGCTTCGGCTCCCAGAGCTCGCGTGAAAACGCCAGGAAACGCCCAGCCTCAAGAGACGGCTAGACACAACCCGCGCCAAGCATGCATAATATATTTTGAATGGTTTGAGGCTCGGCTCTCGAAATTGGAGAGTGGATCTGTCGTCACATCAAAGCGCCCAACTGCCCTGCGCTGCGGTACAAGTGCGCTTTGTCGGACGCAGATTGAAGGGGCGCCATCCACTTCGAGAGTCGCCCAACTATGGCAAAAGGCCATGGCTGGAAGCGCAATGAACGTGCGATAGGAGTGTGGGACGGATGAGAATTGCTGTCTTGCTGAAAGAAGTTCCGGACACATATGGCGAGCGCAAGCTTGACCTGCAAACCGGACTGGCGGACCGGGGTGCCACAGACGCCGTCCTCGACGAGATCGGTGAGCGCGCGCTGGAGGTGGCACTCTCACACGCCGACGGGCATCCCGGAACCGAGGTGACGCTTCTGTCGATGGGACCTGAGACGGTGGTTTCGACCTTACGGAAGGGTCTGGCGATGGGCGCAACCAACGCCGTTCACGTCGTCGACGACGCCCTGCTCGGCGCTGACCTTAGCCTCACCGCGGAGGTGCTGGCGGCAGCGCTCAGGCGCGGGCAGTTCGACCTGGTGATCGCCGGAAACCTCTCTACAGACGGATCCGGCGGCGTTCTTCCCGCGATGCTCGCGGAACTGCTGGGTGTGCCGCATCTGACGAGCCTGAGCTCTGTGACTATCAGCGACTCGGCAGTGAGCGGAGTGCGTTTGACTGAGTCCGGTGTGGTTTCCGTGCAGGCCGAGCTCCCCGCCGTCATCTCCGTGACTGAGGCATTGGCCGCAGCCCGGTTCGCGAATTTCAAGGGCATCATGGCGGCGAAGAAGAAGCCGTTGGAGACACTCTCGCTCCCCGAGCTCGGTGTTGATGCCGCAGACGAGTCTGCTGGGCGATCGATCCTGATAGCCGTCGCCGAGCGCCCCGCGCGCCAGGCTGGAGTGAAGATCGTTGACGAGGGCGATGCTGCCAGTCAATTGGTCGAGTTTTTGGTCACGAACCGACTGGCTTAAGGAGGAACATTATGGAGTTTGCAAATAATTCGATTCTGGTTGTAGCCGACGTCGATCCCGATGGGAACGTGAAGTCGAGTGCCGCCGGCTTGCTGGGCGCCGCTGCTTTGGCGGGGAGCCCCGTCGCCCTTGTGGTGACCGGCCCTGGTCAGGGCAGCGTTGCCGCGGAAGCCTTGGGCAAGTGGGGCGCCGCCCGTGTGCTGGTGGCTGAAGTTCCCGAGGCGATGAACGTGCTCACGCTTCCGGTACTCGACGCCCTCTCCGCCGCCACGGCATTGGTTCAGCCCGACGCAGTGCTGATCTCCAATTCGATTGACGGCCGCGACATCGCTGGCCGTTACGCAGCGCGCACGCGCTCTGGCTTGAACGTGGATGCTGTCGGTATCGAGCGTGACGAGGAAGGCATTGTCGCCAAGCATTCTGTATATGGCGGCGCATACAACATTGACGCTGCAGTCAGCGTCGGCACTCCTGTCATCACAGTGCGGCAGGGGGCTATCGACGCCCGCGCCGAAGCCCGCGAAGCGGAGGTCTCGACGCTCGACGTCGTTCCTTCCGGCGCGCGCGCCGCTACCGTCACAGGCTTCGAGGCAAGCACCTCAAACTCAACCAGGCCCGAACTCCGCGGTGCGGGGAAGGTTGTGTCAGGTGGGCGCGGCCTGGGTTCGGATGAGAAGTTTGCGTTGGTGGGAGAGCTTGCTGACGTGCTGGGTGCGGCTGTTGGCGCCTCCCGCGCTGCCGTCGACGCGGGCTACATTCCGCAGACCCATCAGGTGGGCCAGACCGGAGTGTCGGTGTCACCGCAGCTTTATGTTGCGCTGGGCATTTCCGGCGCGATCCAGCACCGGGCGGGTATGCAGACGGCCAAGACCATCGTTGCGATCAATAAGGACGCAGATGCCCCGATCTTCGATATTGCCGACTTCGGAATTGTGGGCGACCTGTTCACAGTGGTGCCACAGTTGATTTCGGCTCTCGAGGCGCGGAAGGCGTAGCGGCGTGAGCGAGGACGGGAGCATGGGCCGGCCCACAACGGTCCGTCGCGGGCTGCCACGGCGGCCAGGCGAACCAGCGCAGGGACCGGCCGCGAAGGTAACCAACGAGGTGGCTCCACCATTGGGCACAGGTTTGCAGCCGGAGGTCGTTGCAGTCCCGGCGGCTCCGGTTGCCCGCCCGGGTAGGCGCGCTGGCTTGCCGAGAACCGCCGACCAGGCGGCATCGGCAGCTTCCGTGGAGGGGGCCGCTGCACCAGCGGCAACCGATTCGAGTACGACGACGTCGCCCGGCACCGGGCGTCGATCCGGTCTTCCACGGGCTGGGGACGCCCCGGCAGTGGCGAAGGCCGAAGGGGCCGCCGTGTCCGCGGGAAAGGTCGCGGCGGAGAAATCCGTCGCAGGGCCGGCCCCAACTGATCGGATCCAAACGACGGCGCCGACGCCACCCCCGATGCAGAAGGAACCTTCTTCGGCCAAGAAGCGCCGGACTATCACCCTTGGTGTCCTTGGCCTTATTGCAGTTGTGGCGGTGACTGTTCTGGGCGCCCGCTGGTTCGTCTCGCTGGAGTTCATGAAGGACTTCCTCAGTACCTATCCGGGTGAAACGCACCTTCCCGAGGGGGCGCCCGTCGGATTGCCTGCGTGGTTGGGCTGGCAGCACTTCCTCAACGCGTTCTTCATCGTCCTGATCATCCGGACGGGATGGCAGGTGCGCACCCAGAAGCGGCCGCCCGCGATGTGGGAGCGCAACAACAAAGGACTCCTGAAGACCAAGAACCCGCCGAAGAAGATCAGCCTGACCCTATGGGCGCACCTTACGTTCGACGCCTTGTGGATCATCAACGGTGTAGTCTTCATCGTTCTGCTGTTCGCAACCGGCCAGTGGGTGCGTGTTGTTCCCACGTCCTGGGAGGTCATCCCCAACGCCGTCTCTGCCGCTCTGCAGTACCTTTCCCTGGACTGGCCAACGGAGAACGGGTGGGTCAACTACAACAGCCTGCAACTGCTCGCTTACTTCCTCACTATCTTCGTGGCCGCGCCCCTGGCAGCCATCACCGGCATCCGCATGTCCGGTGCGTGGCCAATCCGTGCAACGCGGCTCAATAAGGTTTATCCGATCGAGTTGGCACGCGCCATCCATTTCCCTGTCATGCTCTACTTCGTGCTCTTCGTCGTCGCGCATGTGACGCTGGTGCTCGCCACCGGTGCCTTGCGCAACCTGAACCACATGTATGCAGCCCAGGACTCAGGAAGTTGGGCTGGGTTCTGGATCTTCTTCGCCTCCCTGGTTGTGATGGCGGGCGCAGTGTTCGCCGCACGGCCACTCGTGTTGGCACCGATCGCCCAGCTCACCGGAAAGCTCGGGCGCTGAAGCCTCACGGTCGATGTCCCGGGCACAAGAGGTGTGGATAGCGGCGGTAAGTGGAAGCGTTTTCGCAGCGCTAAATGTAACCCCTCGTGCTCGAGGGTCAATCGGCTTGTGGGCGCGGTCGAGTGACGCAAAGTCCTGGCTTCAAACCCTTACGGTCCAGTTATGACCGTCGATGACCTTTCGTTCCTTCCATCGAATCTTCAAAGCGGAGCACACTGCGAGCCAAGCGGTGAATTTATTGGCCGGCTTCCCAAGCCCCGGTCGTAACCGAGGCACTTGCACTCGCAGGCAGATTGATCCTAGGACTGGATATTAGGACCATCGGACTGACGGCACGTTTATTGAGGGGCCGTGGTGGTCGTATGCGGGTTCCGACATGCGACAAGCGCGTGAACGTCTTAGATTCGAATGACGAGGTCACTGTCAGTTTTTGCACCGCTCTATTCCCATTCCGAATGCGGAGGGCTCTGATGGCTGCGATTTAGTCGGATTCCCGGCGGAGTACCGCTTCACCAATCGGTTCGCCGTCCGGTGACGTATCCAGCCACACGATGTCGCCGGGCGACACCATTTCCCTGGTTCCTCAGTCTTTCGGGGACGCAGCCGACTTCGACAAATTGCGGAGGACTTCGACAGCTTCGCAGTTCGCGACCACGCATGCTCTTCGAGTGCCTCTAGCGCTTCCGGGAGTGCAACGGTGCAGGGTCGCCCATGCACACGGGAACGGGCAAACCGACGACTGCCATCACGCGCGATCGTTCCAAAGCATCTTCCCGGCTCAAGGCACTGAGAGGACTAGTACTTACCGGCCATGGATGCAAGGTCACCTTGGCTGGCTCGCCCATATAGTCGAGCCGCATCATCTGATCTTCAAGAGTCGCGAAGTAATGCACAGCGGTCACCATGGATTGGAGTCTTTCACGCCCTCATCCAAGGTCAGAAGGACGTCCCCAAGCCGGTCCCTCACAGCACACTCCTGTTTGCCGGTCCGGTGTGAAGTAGGTGGCGGCATTCTCGCAGCGCTAAATGGCACCCCTGGTCTCCGTATATCGATCCTTTTGAGGGGTCGTGGCGACTCTCACCCGGCGGAACCCCGCGGCAGCGTAACCGATCATCACTCAGATCGAACGAGTAAAAGCGCTCAACTGTCTCGCCACTCTCACCCGGTGAACGGAGGAGGATCGTGAATGATGCACTCCTCGCCACAACGAAGACGCCGCTTCTCAGGGTCACCTGCAGATACGCCGGATGCCTAACCCGACTATTCGAGTTTCATACCCGCCACCACAACCACAGGCAGCCTGGGCGGGAGCACAATCAGTGCCCCCGCCCAGGCCGGATACGGTTCCAGCACAACTAGGCTATTGGTGCGGCCTCGTGCCCAACAAGCCTGGCGCGCGTCCGTGGATCCACACTGCGCAATGCGTTCGCAAGGCCTAGGACAGTTGTCGTGCCGAAGACGCCCGCACGGTCAAACATTACCGCCGTTCCCACCGACAGTCCGTCGGCCTCTACCCTGTCTACAGCCGAGAGCCCGAACTCCAGCTCGGTTGGGAGGCGGGCGAGCGCCAGCGTCACGTCGGCATTGATGAACTGCAGCCCGCCACTCCCCCAGTTCGAGACCACGTTCGAAACGTCCGCGATGGACGCCGCCATTTGAAAGGGCGTAAGAGGTTCACCCTCGACGATCGGCATTGCGAAGTGCCACGACTGCTTTCGGTCCGCGGAGTGCTGTGCGGAAGGTGTTGGGCTCCAACCGGCTTCCTCGCCGTAGTAGAGGCGCAGGTCCTCGGCCTCTGGGCGCAGGTGGTGAGGCGGCGGCACTGGATGCCGGCCAGGTGACCAGACTGCCCCCGACGGCGTCTCCCCGGCCTTCAGGTACAGGGTGACAGATCGGGCCACTGGCTTGCCGCCCTGCACAAAGGCGGCATCAACGAGGCATAACCTGCGGCCTTGCCTGACAACGTTGGTACTGATAATTGTCGGGACCTGGAGCGCCGGTTTGTAAAGGTCGAGCGTAAACCTCGCCGGGCGCAGGTTCTCCATCCGGAGGCTGCTGACCACCTGCTCAGTCGCGCGCGCCAGCGCGCCGCTCACCGCCATCCCCCTTAACTGCCCACCGTCCCATCCGCTGCCAGAGATGGGCTCGGGCAGGAGGACCTCACCGTCCTGTCCGAGCCGAAAGAAAGCGGGACCTGTCATCGGTATTGCACCTTTCCTATACGCGCGGCCACCCCACGAGTATCGATCGCTTGTGGGGTGGCCGGCGCCTGATCTGGTTGGCAAAGACTACGGAGCTTGAAACGGGGTTTTGATCAACTCATCCGCTCGAAAACGGCTGCGATACCCTGGCCGCCGCCGATGCAGATCGTCTCCAAGGCATAACGGCCCTCCCGACGCTCCAGCTCCCGCAGCATCGTGGCGAGGATGCGGACGCCGGTGGCGCCCACCGGGTGCCCGAGTGAGATTCCTGAGCCGTTGACGTTGAAGCGTTCGAAGTCAGACTCTGCGAAGCCCCACGCTTTGGTGACGGCGAGAGCCTGCGCGGCAAATGCCTCGTTCAGCTCGATGAGATCCATGTCCTTCAGGCCCAGACCTGCCCTGGCAAGCGCCAACTCGGTAGCCGGTACCGGCCCGATTCCCATGCGCGATGGTTCCACGCCTGCAACAGCCCAAGTGGCCAGTCGTGCCAGGGGACGAAGCCCCAGCTGCGCGGCGCGTTCCGGGGTTGTCACGATGCAGGCGGCAGCGCCGTCATTCTGTCCGCTTGCATTGCCGGCCGTAACCGTTGATTCGGGGTCAATGGACCGCCTGACCGGCTTGAGTGCCGCAAGGGCCTCGAGGGAAATTTCCGGCCGCGGGTGCTCGTCCCGCTCGACGACGGTATCGCCCCTTCGGCCAGACACTGTCACTGGTACGATCTCGTCGGCGAAGCGCCCCTCGTCATGCGCGGAGATGGCGTTCATGTGCGAGTTGTAGGCAAGACGGTCCTGCTCCTCACGGCTGACGGAATACTCTTTGCGCAGGTTCTCTGCGGTCTCCAGCATTCCGCCGGCCACCGGGTAGAAACGACCGCCCGCAGTAACGCGGCCACGTGCAATCCTGTCCATGAACGGCGTCGAGTCTCCTTTGAACCCGAACCGCCCTCCGAGCGCATAGTGCTCGGACTGGCTCATACTCTCCGCGCCGCCGGCGATGACGAGGTCCGCCACACCGGTCTGCACGCGCATGGCGGCGTCGATGACCGCCTGGAGGCCAGATCCGCAGCGGCGGTCCAGCTGGATCCCCGGCACCGTGACCGGAAGGCCAGCGTCGAGCGCGGCGACGCGGCCGATTGCGGGCGCTTCTCCGTTCGGGTAGCACTGTCCGAAGATGACGTCGTCGACATCGCCGCCCTCGATCCCGGTCCGGCTGACCAGCTCCTTCAGGACGGCCGCGGCGAGATCCACCGCGGGTACGTCTTTGAACACTCCGCCGTATCGTCCGACCGGGGTGCGCAACGGCTCACAGATCACTGCATCGCGCATGGGATGCTCACTTTCTTCATTGTTTTCCTCATGACTTGCATCTAGATGCCGCGGCCGCCCGTGACTTCGAGGACGGCGCCGTTGATGTATGACGCCATCGGCGAGGCCAGGAACACCACAGCGTCGGCCACTTCATCCGGAAGCCCTGCTCTGCCGAGAGGGACTTCCGCTTCCTTCGCTGCGTAAATCTCCGGCTTCATCGACAGCGTCATCGCGGTGCGGACCAGCCCGGGCTGGACGGCGTTCACCCGCACACCGGATGGGCCCAGTTCCTTGGCGCCGGCCTTGGTAAGCCCGATCAGGCCGGCCTTCGCCGCACTGTAGTTGGTCTGGCCCGGGTTGCCGACCTTGCCTGAGAGGGAAGACATGTTGACGATCGCACCGCCGCCTTGCCCACGGAAAAGTGGTGCGACCGCCCTCATTCCAAGCCAGGCGCCCTTCAGGCTCACGTCGAGGACCAGGTCGTAGTCAAACTCACTGAGCTTGCTGATGTATCCGTCCCGGGTGACGCCTGCATTGTTCACGAGGATGTCGACGCGACCGAAGCGGTCAAGGCAAGCCTGGACCAGCAGCGTCTGGTCATCTTCCACCGTGACGTCACAGCGCTGCGCGGCGATGTTCCCGCCAGCTCGGGCGAGAGGCGCAATTGCCTCCGCCGCCTTCTCCCCGTCAACATCGGCAACCAGCACGCTCGCCCCGTGTGCGAGAAACTTCTCGGCGATGGCGAGGCCGATGCCCTGCCCGCCGCCCGTTACGATGGCAGTCCGGCCCCTCAAGAGTTGCGACGCCGGCTCAGTGGTCCCGCTCATGTCAGTAGGACCTCGGAAGGCCCAGCACCTTCGTGGAGATGTAGTTCAGCACCATCTCCTGGGAGACAGGTGCGATCTTAAGCAGACGCGACTCACGCCAGAACCGTTCGACGTGGTATTCCTTGGCGTATGAGTAGCCGCCAAGTGTCTGCATCGCACGGTCGCAGGCCTCAAACCCTGCTTCGCTTCCCAGGAACTTCGCGGCGTTGGCTTCAGGGCCGCAGGGTTGGTGCGCGTCGTAAAGGGCAGCCGCGTCCATTGATACCAGTTCGGCCGCTTTGAGCCTTATCCACGAGTCGGCAAGCGGATGCGCCACCGCCTGGTTCTTGCCGATGGGACGATCGAAGACAATTCGCTCTTTGGCGTACTTGGTGGCTACTTCGAGTGCGGCCCTACCCAAGCCGAGCTGCTCCATGCCTACTACGATCCGCTCTGGATTCAGGCCGTCGAGCAGGTAGGAAAAGCCTTTGCCAACTTCTCCGACCACCTCGTCGTCGCGCACTTCCAGGTTGTCGATGAAGAGTTCGTTGGAGTCGACGGCGGCCCGTCCGAGCTTCTCAATCTCCCGCACCGTGATGCGTTCGCGATTCAGATCGGTGAAGAACAGGGTCATGCCATCGAACGGGCGTTCCTCCGTGCGCGGCGAGGTCCGGGCAAGCAGCAGAATACGGTGCGCGTTCTGGGCGTTGGTGATCCAGATCTTGTGACCGTTGACCACCCAGCCGCCGTCGGTCTTGACGGCCTTCGTTGTGATGCGCGAGGTGTCAACGCCCGCATTCGGTTCGGTCACGCCGAACGCCATGAGCAGCTCACCCTTGGCAATCTTCGGCAGGTACTTCCGTTTCATATCCTCTGAACCGTGGCGCAGGATCGGGCCCGGCGGGAAGATGTAAAAGTGGATGGCTGAGGCGCCTGCAGCGCCGGCACCGGAACCCGCCACCTCTGAAAGCATGACTGCCGCCTCCTGGAGACCCAACCCGAGGCCGCCATACTCCTCCGGAATCATCGCCCCGAGCCAGCCGGCTTCGGCAAAGGCCTTAACGAACTCCCAGGGGTACTCTGGCTTGCTGTCTTTCTCCCGCCAGTAGTCCAAATCGAACCTACGGGCGATCTCGCGGGAGTGCTGGCGCACTTCGTCGAGAGTGATCTTCTCTTCGGTGATGGTCACTGTGGGTCTCCTATTTCTTCGTGGATGGGGATGTCGTGAAGCGGGGTGGACGGGTCGAGCGAGGAAAGATCACCCGGCGGAGTGCCGAGGTATCTCGCCCGGATCGCCCGGCGCATGATCTTGCCGTTCTTGGTCTTCGGCACGGTTGCGACGAAGTGGAGGCGCGGCGCGAACGCTCGGCCAACGTTGCGCTCCGCGCTGGCCCTGACGTCGTCGCGGTCTACGTCGCCATCGCGGACAACGGCGAACACCACCACGTGTTGTCCTCGCTGTTTGTCGGGAGCGCCGATGGCTGCGGCGTCAAGAATCCGGGGATCCTTCAGCAGCGCGCCCTCAATCTCCCCCGGGCCGACCCGTCGGCCCGAGACTTTGATGGTGTCGTCCGAGCGTCCGAAAAGCTTCCAGCCGACGCCGGATTCGACGCTTGCAAGGTCACCATGGACCCAGACTCCATCCCAGCGTTTCCAGTAGGTCTCCAAATACCGGTCCCTGTTCTGCCAGAACGCGTGTGTCATGCCTGGCCAGGTATTGAGGACCGACAGTTCGCCGATCTCACCAAGGACAACTTCGCCGTTCTGATCAAGGACAGCCACGTCCATCCCCGGCAGCGGACCGTTGAACCCACCCAAATGCATGGGAAGGAACGGATAACTAACCAGGATGCCGCCGCCGGTCTCCGTGCCGCCGCTGTAGTTGATGATGGGACGCTTACTGTCTCCCACCGTTTCAAAAAGCCACTGCCACGTGTGTTCGTCCCAAGGTTCCCCCGTCGACGCGAAGCTGCGAACTGAACTCAAATCGGCAGTCACCACGTCATTGCGTGCCATGACTGCCCTCGCCGCAGTCGGGGCGATTCCTTGGAAGGTCACCCGATTACGTTCGGCGACCTCCCACAGCCGCTGCGGGGTGGGGAAGTCGGGCACGCCCTCAGTCATGACGAGCGTCGCGCCAAGTTGGAGGCCGCCCATGATCATGAGCGGACCAAGCATCCACCCCATGTCCGTGATCCAGGCGACGACGTCGTCCTCGTGGATGTCGAAACCGTAGGCGAAATCGGTTGCGGCCTTGACAAGGAATCCGGCGTGGGAATGAACGATTCCCTTCGGAGCCCCGGTCGTGCCGGAGGTGTAAATGATGGTGAGGGGGTCGTTTGACCCGGTCTCGGCGGTCTCAACAGGGGCTGGGTCGCTGTTGAGTTCGTCCAGGTAAAGGTCCCGGCCTGCCGTCATCGCTGCGCCGTCGCCGAGGTGCCGGACGACGATGACGTGCTTTACACCGGGCGCCGTTTTCAGGGCCTCGTCCGCGGTGTCCTTCATGGGGATCCGCTTGCCGCGCCGGGTGGTGCCGTCCGCCGTAATGAGGACCACTGCCTCCGAGTCACGCAGCCGCGTGGCGAGCGCCTCGGCGCCATATCCGGAGAATGCCGGAACGGAGATCGCACCGAGCATCGCGCAGGCCAGGAAGGCGACAGGCGCTTCCGGGACGACCGGCATGAAGAGCACTACCCGGTCTCCGCGGCGCACACCCAGCTCTGCCAGGTTGCCGGCAAGCTTCCGGACTTGTGCGTCCAGTTCGGCATACGTCAGGGAACGGCGCACCCCGCTGTCACCCTCGTAAACGACGGCTTCCTTGCCTGCGAGCGGCCCCGCCGCATGCCGGTGCGCACAGAGTGAAGCGGCGTTGACGTGTCCGCCGACGAACCAGCGCGGAAGCGGTTTGCCCTCGCTGTCATCGCGGACCCGCTCGAACGGCGTCGCGAAGTCTATCCGAAGGTCTTCCACGACGGCACGCCAAAACCACTCGGGATCGTCGATTGACCGTGCGTGGAGTGCTTCCAGGCTCGCCATGCCCCAGCGCCGCATCGCGGCCAGCAGCCGGCTTCGGTCGCGGACATCTTTCCCGGGAATCCAGACCGGGTCTCCTGAAGCGCCAAACTCAGATGTGCCTCGCATCTGGCGCCCCTTACCCGGCCACCGACGAAGCGGCATCGAGGACCGCTTCCGTGGTTCGCTCGCCGAGCAGGCGATCGTACTCCAGCACTTCGCGCGCGGTCTTGATGTGCGCGTAGTCGACGTGCATGCCCTCGTACAAGACCGCCGCGGCTCCGTTGGCCACTGCCTTCTCGAACGCCTCGATCATCCCCGTGTAGAACGCGATCTCAAACGCCGAAGGGCTGAATACCTCATTTGCCACCGCGACGTGCGAGGGATGGATGAGCACCTGGCCGCGGAATCCGAGCTGGCGGTTCTGCTCCGAGAAGCGCCGAGCTCCCTCGGGATCGGCCAGGTCCTGCCATAAGCCGACAAGCGGGAACTCGATGCCGGCCGCACGGGCGGCCAAGAGCGCTTTGCTGCGCAGGTAGAGCGTTTCGGTCCCCTCCGGAGTGAACTGGAACCCGATCGAGCGGGACACATCCGCGTCGCGGGCCGTGCCGGCGAAGAGCGTCGCGACGCGTGGTGACGCGACCGCTATCTGGTCGCAAGTGGCATAGGCCTCGGCAGTCTCGAGATTGCAGATGAACTCGATGGTGCCGGGCGTGACACAGTTGCGGCGCTCGAAATGCGTCACGAGGGCGTCGAACCTCACGATATCGTCGGGGCCGTAGGTCTTGGGCAGGCTGAGTCCGTCCAGTCCAGGGATCACCACCGCCTCGATGTCATCGCCGGCCATGCCGGTCTCGAGGGCGTTTACGCGGACGTAGATCGGGATGTCGGAACCTGATGCGCGTACACGAGCAATCGATCGAGCGACCTCCTCGCGAGCTTCCTGCTTGAGGTCGGCCGGAACCGAGTCCTCCATATCCAGCAGAAGGCCGTCAACGCCTGCGGCGATAGCCTTCTCAACCCAGGTCCCGCGGTGTCCAGGCACGAACAGCAGTGAGCGAAGTGGTCTCATCATTCTCCTCAGTTGTGCAATTTTCATTGATCGTACACAATATATCTTATGGACACAATACAACGCTCCAGCCATCGTGTTGTGCCGCGCAGGACGAGGACAATGTATATATTCGACTGTGGCAGTCGCCTTCGGGCGCTCTACCCCTTCCTAGTACGACGATGAGGTCATCGATGCAGAACAAGCCTTTAACAGGTATCCGGGTTTTGGAATTCGGCGGGTATATTGCCGCCCCATATGCGACGTCGATCCTCGCCGCTTTAGGCGCGGACGTCGTCAAGGTCGAACGTCCGGTGATTGGCGAGGACTTCCGGCGCGGCGTCGACGACCAGAGTCCCTACTTCATCCAGTACAACGGCGGCAAGCGTTCGCTTTCGGTCGACCTCAAGACCCCCGAGGGGATCGCTCTCGTCAAGGAGCTAATCCCGAAATTCGACGTCATCGTCGAGAACATCCGCCCAGGAAAAATGGATGCACTCGGCCTCGGCAAGGTTGACTGCGCGCTGCTTCGCCCGGACATTGTCTATGTCTCCGTCACCGGATTCGGCAATGGTGGACCGCTGGCCCAACGCCCGGCGTATGACATGATCGGCCAGGCTTTCGGCGGCGTTATCGCCGTTCTCAGCGACGAGGGAAATATGCAGCCCACCGGCACCTGCCTCGCCGACCTGGTCACCGGACTTTCGACCGCCACCGGCGTCCTTGCCGCGCTGGTCGGTCGGGTACATACCTCGGGTGCGCAGCACGTCGAAACCTCGATCGCCGAGGCTGTCAGCGCCATCACCGTGGACGCCATGACTCAACTGTTCGAAAACAGGTCGGTGGACCCGAGCCGCCAGACCCGCCACCCGCAGGCTCTGACATTCTGCCTGAAAACTGCAGGCAAGGAGTTCATCACGATTCACGTGTCCTCCTCCCAGAAATTCTTCGAGTCTTTGATCCAGGCGGTGGGCCGCCCGGAGCTGAAGACCGATCCGCGCTTCGCCACCTATACCGCACGCGTTGAGAACTACTTCGAACTCGCCCCGATCATCGCGGACGAGTTCCTCAAAAAACCGGCGGCAGACTGGGAACGGCTCCTGATTGAATTCGACGTACCGTTCTCACCCGTGAACACCATCTCCCAACTCCGCACTGACCCGCAGATGCAGTGGCTTGACCTGTACGAACCGGAACGCAATGGCGTTACCCAAGTTCGGCCACCGTGGCGCTTCGACGGCGTCCGCCCCGCCCGGGACGTACCCGCCCCGAAAGTCGGTCAGCACACCCGCGAGATCGCGGCCGAGGTGTACGAAGACGCGCGTGTAGATGATCTCATCGAGAACGGGGTCCTCTACTCAGGCGCGGACCGGAACACGAAAGTAGAAGCCTCTCGAATCTGACGGCATCCGCAAGGAAGGCTCGTCGATCGGGGCGGCCTGCGGGAATAGTTGCTTGTTCTTAACCAATAGATTTTATATTATGCATAAAAGGCTTGCTCCAGCTATGTCTGGTGCCCGCCCTGTTTACTCACTACCCACATCGTCGTGCTGTCAGCTGGCAACACGTCATCATCGAAAGGAACTGCCATGGCTGGCCTTTACTACGAGGAGTTCGAACCCGGTACCGTCATCGAGCACCCGACGCGGCGCACAGTCACCGAGTCGGACAACATCACCTTCTGCGCGATGACCCTGAATCTGGCCCCGCTGCACATCGACGCGGAGTACGCCAAGGCATCAATCTATGGACAGCCGCTCGTTAACAGCCTCTTCACCCTCGGCCTCGTGACCGGCATCTCGATGCAGGACACCACCCAGGGCACGACGCTGGGCAACCTCGGCTTCCAAGAGACCACGTTCCCCAAGCCGGTCTTCTATGGCGACACCATCCATGTCCGGACCGAGATAGTGAGCAAACGCGAGTCGAAGAGCCGCAACGACTCGGGCATCGTGTTTTTCCGCCACCTCGGCATCAACCAGCGTGATGAGATCGTTGTTGACTGCCATCGGGCCGGCCTGATGTTCAAGAGGGCAGCCGTCGAGGGTGCCTCGGTTGCCTGACACAGAGACAAAACGGTGCCGACGCGTATTGATCAACGGCGGCGCCTCGAATATTGTCCGAGCTTCTCGGACGTCAGAGAAGATGGGAGTGTCATGCTAGAGAGCAACGATGAGATTCAGGGGCTGTTCGGCGTCGCGGGGAAGGTAGTCCTTGTAACGGGCGGGAGCCGAGGCATCGGCTATGCGATCGCCGAAGGCTTCGTGAAGGCCGGCGCACGTGTCTACATCTGTTCGCGCAAAGAGGCAGACTGCGAGGCCGCAGCTGAACAACTGTCGGCGTACGGCGAATGCCACCCGATTCCGGCCGACCTCAGCACAGTCGAGGCGTGCCAGGCACTCGCCCGTGAGCTCGGCGACAGGGAGAATAAGATCGACGTCCTCGTCAACAACGCAGGCGCCCTCTGGGCAGAAGCACTCGCGGATTATCCGGAGTCGGGGTGGGACAAGGTGTTCGACCTGAACGTGAAGGGACCGTTCTTCCTTATTAAAGCGCTTCTGCCATTACTGGAGGCTGCAGCAAGCCCACGGGATCCGGCTCGAATCATCAACATCGGCTCGATCGACGCTTACCACGTACCCAAGCACGAAACCTACGCCTATTCCTCGTCCAAGGCCGCCGTTCATCAGCTCAGCCGGCATTTGGCATGGCAGCTGGCGTCGTCGCACGTGACGGTCAACGTGATCGCCCCCGGCCTCTTCAGGAGCAAGATGCTTCAGGGCACTCTAGAGAGTAGAGGCGAGGCGGCCCTCGTGGAGCACGTGCCGTTGAAGCGGCTTGCCGAGTCGTCTGACCTGGCGGGTGCCGCGATCTATCTTGCATCCCGCGCATCGTCATTTGTCACGGGAATGATCCTCACTGTCGACGGCGGACACGCCACCACTTTGTGACTTGCTTGCGCCCGCCCGTCCGGTCCCCAGGACCGGACGGGCGGCGCAGAGACCGACGTGTACGACTTCAGGTTGTTGCCGGACTGCCCTTGGCTCTGCAGGACTTAAATCTCGTCGACCCAGAGCCCTCTTTGCTTGAGCATATCGATTAGGCGATCCGCCGCCCCACCAATGTGCTTCGTGGTGAGATCACGCGCCCGTTCGCCATCCCCCTCGCGCAACGCCTTGACGATGAGCGGATGTTCCTCCCGGCTATCGAGAATCTGCCCCTCGATAGCCGCGTAGAAACTGTTAGGCAGCTGCTTCACAACGGTGCCCATCACAAGCGCGAGCCGGGGTGACTCCGCGGCGAGGTTGATTTCGCGGTGGAACAGATGGCCCAAATCCACGAGCGCTTTGTCGTCGCCGTTGGCGGCCGCCTTCTTATACGCTTCATTCATCGCATCCAGCCGTGCAAGGCTCTCCGGGGTGATCCTCTGCGCGGCACGGGCGGCCAGCTCGCCCCCAAGCACTGCTTGCGCCCAGAAGATGTCTCGAACATCCTGGGGAGAGAACGTCGCAACCACGAATCCACGGCGTGGAACGAGTTTCACGAAACCTTCACTGCTCAACAGGAGCAGTCCCTCGCGGACGGGCGTATTGCTCACGCCGACTGCCTCGGCGATGCGCTCCATACGCAGGAATTCACCCTGCTTTACGGCACCGGAGATGATCAGTTCGCGAACATAGGAGGCCACCTCGTCCGGCAGTTGCTGGCGTTTTGGGGCACGTTCCCGTCGGTACGCGAACACGTCGCTGGAAGGAGTTTTCGTCAACGGCTGCAAAGAAGACATGACACATAGTATATCTCCGCCCCAACCAATTCGAGCTTCGTGTAAGATATATTATGTTGATGATCTCGGGCCTCCGGCTTGGCACTTCGGCCCACCCGTGTATCGCAGCTCAAGGGAGAGTCATGGACTTCGGAATCGGTGGTAGGCGAGCAGTCGTGATCGGCGGCAGTTCCGGCCTGGGCCTTGCCAGCGGTGAGGCCCTTGCCGCCGAGGGCGTGAACCTTGTGATCTTCGCCCGCGGGCACGAGCAGCTGGAGACGGTGCGGCACGCCCTCGCCCCCGCCCACGGGGTTCGCGTCGAGACAGTCGCGGGTGACCTGACCAAGCGTAGTGACGTGATCGGGCTCGCCGGGCTGCTCCGCGAGTCCGGCGGAGTGGACATCCTGGTGCTCAACACTCCGCGGCCGCCGAGCCCTATGCGCGATTTCCTCGACGAGGACGATGACACCCGTTGGTCAGAGGCATACCAGAATCAGCTCCACGGAGCCCTGAACGTGTTGCGCGAGGTCACTCCGCTGATCACCGGCAACGGCTTGGGCCGGATCATCGGCACCACGTCCGCGAGCGTCAAGCAGCCCATGCCGCGACACGCCATCTCATCCATCTTCCGCTCTGGTGTCCAGGCCGCGCTGAAGCACCTCTCACTGGAGATCGCCGAACACGCCGTGACCGTCAACTCCGTAGCCCCCGCAACTATCGCAACTCCCACGTTCGCACAGTTCCACGATCTGGAAGCCCGCATCGCAGCGACGCCACTGAAGCGCTCCGGCACGCTCGAGGCGTTCGGGGCGACGGTCGCGTTCCTCGCCTCACAGCATGCGGGTCTTATCACCGGTCAAGTCATCCAGCTCGACGGCGGCAGAACTGCCTCGCTCGTCTGAGGGCGCTCCTATCCGCGCCCGTATCCAACCACTCTCAGGAGGCCACATGTCCAAGCAGCCCCAGCAACCACTTGCCGGACTGCGCGTGATCGAGTGTGCGAGTTTCGTTGCCGGCCCCTCCGGCTGTATGACGCTCGCCCAGCTGGGGGCAAAGGTCATCCGTGTGGACCCAATCGGCGGCGCCCCGGACTTCAAGCGATGGCCCGTCTCGCAGCGTTCCGAGGACAGCCTCTTTTGGACCGGCCTCAATAAGGGAAAGTTGTCCGTGACCCTTGACCTGCGAAGACCAGAGGGGCGCGAACTGCTGCTGGCCCTTGCGGCGGCTCCCGGTCCGGAGGGCGGCGTGCTCGTTGACAACCAGGTTGGCCGGTCCTGGCTCGCCTACGAGAGGCTCGCCGAGCGCCGGGCAGACATCATTCAGGTGCGTATTGGAGGCAACGCCGATGGGCGTCCCGCCGTCGACTACACCGTCAATCCGGAAGTGGGCGTTCCGGGCATCACCGGACCGGACGGCGTATCGGGACCCGTCAATCATGTTCTCCCCGCCTGGGACCTCCTGACTGGCATGACTGCCACCACCGCACTGCTGGCCTCGCTCAGGCACCGCGACCGAACAGGTGAAGGCGCGTACCTTGAGGTGGCGCTCGGTGATGTCGCACTCGCCGGCTTGGCAAACATGGGCTGGTACGCCGAGGCCGACGAGCTTGCCGCTGACCGTCCCAAAGTGGGCAACTACCTCTACGGCAGCTACGGCGTTGACTTCCAAACCTCGGACGGGCACCGCGTAATGGTTGTTGCGCTCACATCCCGGCAGTGGGATGCCCTGCGAAAAATTACCGGAACCGAGAAGGTCTTCGCGGCGCTGGAGGAGGCCCTCGGCGTAGACCTCGCCGAGGAGGGCGACCGCTATCGGCAACGCGAGACCATTACGGCGATCCTCCGCCCGTGGTTCGAGGCCCGCTCCATCGACCAGGTCAGGCAGGCGCTCACAGACGGGCATGCGCTCTGGAGCCGCTACCGCAGCATGACTGAGGTGGTGGAGGAGTTCCGCCGCACCGGGGCACCGTCTGTACTGGCCGACGTCGAACAGCCAGGAATAGGGAACGTGGTCTCGGCGCGCTCCGCAATACGTCTCGACGCCGAATATGGCGCGACCTGCGTCGCGCCTTTCCTCGGCCAGCACACTGACGAAGTGCTCGAACAGCTCTTGGGCTTAAGCCCGGCCGAGCTCGGAAAACTACATGATGACAACGTGATCGGAGCAGCAGCATGACAACACGACGTTCGGTTCTATGTGTGCCGGCCAGCGAACCGGCCAAAGTGGCCAAAGCCTTGGCGTTCGACGTCGACGAGGTCGTCGTCGATCTCGAAGACGCTGTAGCGCCCGCCCGCAAAGACGAGGCACGCACGGCTCTCGGTGCAATCGCGCGCCGCCAGCACGGAACCATCGCCGTCCGGGTCAACGCCCCCGATTCCCCTTGGCTGCTGGACGATCTGGCCGCAGTCGTCGCGAATGACGCGATCACTTCTATCGTTCTGCCCAAGGTTGACAGCACGGACCATATCGCCGCGGTAGAGCGGGAACTCGCCCGGCTTGAGAAGGAGCACGGCCGCGGCGGCGCCGTCGAGATTCAGGCCCTCATCGAGTCGGCAGCTGGCATCGGGAACGTCCGTAGCATCGCCTCAGCGTCACCTCGGGTAGTCTCGCTCATCATCGGCTACGCCGATCTGGGGGCATCGCTGGGCCGCCGCGCAGAGGCCTCATGGCAGTTTGCGCAGGACGCCGTCATTCTGGCCGCGCGCATCGCCGGCATCCAGGCCGTTGACGGCCCGCTGCTGACCGTCCACGCCGACGAAGCACTGGAGGCGGCAGCAGCAACTGCCGAATCACTCGGATTCGACGGCAAATGGGTGATCCATCCCCGTCAGGCCGAGACGGTCCAAGACGCCTTCACACCCGCACCGAAGGATGTCGAAGAAGCACAGGGACTTCTTGCCGCCATGGGCGAGGCCATGAGCGAAGGCCGTGGTGCTGTGGAGTGGCGCGGCCGAATGCTCGACGAAGCTGTCGCTGTGCAGGCCCGCCGGGTGCTTTCCAGGACGGTGGCCTCATGAGCGGCCACGAAGGGCCCTACTTTGATGAGCTGAGCGTGGGCGACGTCTTTGACACCGCCCCGGCCCTGACGCTGAGCGCTGGGCGGGCAGCGGTCCACCAGTCCATCCTCGGCAACCGGCTCCGGTTGTCGCTCGATGCGGGTCTGGCAAAACGTGTGGCCGGCACGGAACTCGCGGACCCGAACTTCGTGTGGGACGTGGCGATCGGACAGTCAACCCTTGTGACCCGCCGAGTGGTGGCGAACCTGTTCTACCGCGGCCTCGCGTTCCACCGGCTTCCCTCCATCGGAGACACCCTTAGCACCAGGACCGAAGTAGTCGGCTTGCGGCAAAATGCCAGCCGACCGAGCGGGTTGGCAGCGCTGCGAATCACCACGCGCGACCAGGAAGACCGCCTCGTACTGGACTTCTGGCGCTGCGCGATGCTGCCCCTCAGCTCACGGGACGTGCAAACGGGGCACGCGGATGACCTGGGCTCCATTGGGACCGCCCCGGACAGTGCTTCCCTGAGCGCCGCCGTGGCCGCATGGGATCTGTCCGGCTTTCCGGCGTCGAATATCGCCAAGGGCGACGCGTGGGTCCTTGAGGCAGGCGATCTCGTCTCCGGCGCCACCGAGTTGGCCCGGCTCTCGCTCAATCTGGCCCACGTTCATCACGATCGCTTCAGCCAGGCGTCCGGGCGCCTGGTCTACGGCGGCCACACCATCGGCCTCGCACTGGCGCAGCTGACGCGAACCCTGCCCAACCTCATCACCATCGCGGGCTGGCACAGCTGCGACCATACCGGCCCGGTCCGCGAAGGCGACACGCTGGTGTCGGCCATCGAAGTCCTGGACGTAGAAGAAGGACAGGCCGGCGGAATCATGGCCGTCACCTTGCGCGTGCTCGTGTCAGCGAAGCGTGACAATCACGCGTCCGAGCCGGTACTCGACTGGACGCTGACCGCGCTCAGCAAATAATTGCGCGGGCACGAAAGTAAAGCACTGAGGGGGTAGGCCATATATGGCCTACCCCCTCAGTGCTTTGCACACCGTTCGACAAGCTAGTTGCTCGCCGCCAATACGGGCCGCAGGCTGTACTCGACCACACGGCTCAACGCGCTCATTGCGCGGTCAGCCTCGGCGTAAGCCGGCACGCCGGCGTTGAGCAATTCCTGAAGTGGACGGCCGGAACCGCCGGTCCACACCACGACGAACGGCTTGGCGGTACTCCGGTAGCCAGCCACCAGACGCTTGACGATCTCATCGGCCCCCTTGTCCGCATTACCCAGAACGAGCATCAGCGCATCGGTCTCGGCATTCTCCGCAGTCACGCGCAGGGCTCGGTCCAGAAGGTCAAGATCGTTGATCATGGCGCCGGTCATATCGATCGGATTGGCTACGGACGCGAAGGAGGGCAGCTGCGCCGCCAGTTCCTCGCGGTCACCGGATTCGGTCCACGGGTCCACGGTAAGGCCCAGTTCGACGGCGCGGTCCGCCGCCAGGGCGCCCACGCCGCCACTCAGCGTGACGATGGTAAGTCGCCGGCCAGCAGCGCGGCGTCCGTCAGAGAATGCCAGTGCCGCGTCAGACCACGCCTGCATGCTTTCAACGCGCACGGCACCGTGCTGGGCAAGCGTTGCATTGAATACCGCATCGTCGCCGGCAATGCTTCCAGTGTGCTTCGCGACGGCGCGGGCACCGGCCGCTGTCCTGCCGGACTTCAGCAGCAACAGTGGCTTGTTGTTGGCGCTGGCCGACTTGGCCAGTTCACTTAGCGCGTCGAGATCCTTAGCGCCCTCGATGTGGCCCATCAGGATCTCCACATCGGGGTTCTCCACCAGGCCGGCCAGCATCTCCACTGACGTGAGATCGGACTCGTTGCCGGTGTTTGCATAAAACCGAGCCCCGAGCCCCAGCGAGTTCATGGTGCTGTATGTGAAGGTGCCCACGGCTCCGGATTGCGAAACCAACGCGATGGGGGAATCCGGCCGCTCACTGTCGTCGTCGAACGCGGTGGAGAAAGTTGCGAAAGCCTTGTCCGGCGCCGAGAAGGTGCCCAGGCAGTTTGGCCCCAGGACCCGCATCCCGCTGCCCCGGGCGATGCGGGTGATCTCGTCCTGGAGGGGCGTACCGGTGTCGCCGGTCTCTGCGAAACCCGACGCGAAAATGGTGGCTGCACCCACCCCGGCGTCGGCGCAGCGCTGCACTGCATCCAGAACCGCGGCGGCAGGTACCACGATGACCGCGAGGTCTACCGGCCCGGGTACAGCAGCGATGTCTTTGTAGGCATCGACTCCCTGAACCTGGTCACGGTGGGGGTTGACGGCAAAGACCTTTCCGGGAAAACCGAACTTGAGCAGGTAGGCCAAGGGCCGCCCGGACAGCTTGTCCGGGTCAGAGGAAGCACCGTAGACGACGACGCTGCGTGGTCGGAAGAAGAGGTCTGCGGCACTGGTCATGGGGCGACAACCCCGTTGAAGTTCGGAGCACGACGTTCACGGTGGGAAGCAACGCCCTCGACAACATCCTGGCCGCCGAAGCCGAGGAACTCGAGTCCGAGTCCGGCGTCAAAAATCGGGGCGTTCTGCCGGTACCACTGGTTGAGGGTGTATTTAGTCCACTGGAGTGCTTCCTGGGCTCCATCGCTCAGCTCGCTGGCGATTTCCCGCGCAGTGTCCAGCAACTCTTCCCTATCCACAGTGACCGAGACCAGACCGGCGCGCTCAGCGGCCTCCCCGGAGATCTCCCGGCAGGTCAGCAGAAGGTACTTGGCCTTCGCCATGCCGCACAGCAGGGGCCACACCATGGCGGCGTGGTCACCGGCAGCAACTCCGAGCCTGGTGTGGCCATCGATGATGCGGGCGTCCTTGGCGGCGATCGAGATATCCGCCATGAGTGCTACCACCAGACCGGCACCGACGGCGGGGCCGTGGATGGCAGAAATAATCGGCTTGTTGCAATTGATGATGTTGTAGAAGAGGTCACGCGACTCCCGCATGATCCGGACCCGCGTGCCGTAATCCTCGATCTGTTTGTCGATGAGGTCAAAACTCCCGCCTGCCGAGAAGGCACGTCCGGCGCCACGCACCAGGACAACGCGTACGTCAGGGTCCTGATCGATGACCGGCCAGATGCGCGGGATCTCCTGGTGGGTTGCCTCGTCAACGGCGTTCAGGCCGGGGCCGTCGAACACCACTTCCAGAACACCGGGCTGGTGATTCTCGAAGGTGAGGCGTTTGAACTGCTCCTTGTACTTTTCGATCATGGTTGTCTCTTTCAACTCGATCATGGTCGTACCTTTCAATTAGTACCCATCGGGATTTGGTGGTCTCGTATGGCGTGTCCCAGCGGGTGGCCGATCTGAGACGGTGGGAGGTGTGACACCTCGAGCCTGCGGTGTGCGAGCGGCGCACGGCTGAACACGCGGCGGCCGGGTACAGCACGCCAGCCATCCGGGCGCAGGCGGCACCACGGAGTCACCGCCATTTAAATCCTCCTCCACAGCTCATACACTTCACTTAACATATAGTATATAGTCGGTAAATAACAGGGAAGCCTATCGCCTTTGATCCCCTATTGAATGAATAAGGAAGCGTGAGCAATTATGGGACGTCTCATGACCACTGACGGACTGACCGATCTCCAGGAAGAGATTCTGCAGGCAGTCCGGCAGTTCGTGGATCGGGAGATCATCCCGGTCGCCACTGAGCTCGAGCACAAAGACGAGTATCCGACCGAGATCGTGGAGGGGCTGAAGGAACTCGGCATTTTCGGCCTCACGATTCCTGAGGAGTATGGCGGGCTGGGCGAATCGCTGCTGACCTACGCCCTCGTCGTCGAAGAGATCGCGCGCGGCTGGATGAGCGTCTCGGGTGTCATCAATACGCACTTCATTGTCGCCTACCTGCTCATGCAGCATGGCACAGAAGCACAAAAGCTGAAGTATCTGCCCCGGATGGCCACCGGCGAAGTGCGCGGCGCGTTCTCCATGTCGGAGCCCGACCTGGGCTCCGATGTTGCCGCCGTCTCGACCAAGGCCAAGCAGCTTACCGATGGCTCGTACGAAATCACCGGCCAAAAGATGTGGCTGACCAACGGCGCGACATCCACGCTCGTCGCGGTGCTGACGAAGACTGACGAGGGCGCCGAGAGTGTGTACCGCAACCTCACGACATTCCTGGTGGAAAAGGAACCCGGGTTCGGAGAGACCGCCCAGGGCGTCACCATTCCGGGAAAGATCGACAAGATGGGCTACAAGGGCGTCGAGACCACAGAGATGTTCCTCGATCAGCACCGGATCTCCGCCGACCAGATCCTGGGCGGCGCCCCCGGCAAGGGTTTCTACCAGATGATGGACGGTGTGGAAGTTGGTCGCGTGAACGTTGGCGCCCGCGCTGTCGGCATCGCCAACCGGGCGTTCGAACTCGCCATTGCCTATGCACAGCAGCGCGAGACGTTCGGTAAGAAGATTGCCGACCACCAGGCCATCCTGTTCCGCCTGGCCGAGATGGCCACCAAAGTCGAAGCCGCGAACGCCATGGTCGTACGCGCCGCCCGCAAGAAGGACTCTGGAGAGCGGAACGACGTCGAGGCCGGCATGGCCAAAATGCTGGCCAGTGAGTACTGCAAGGAGGTCGTGGAGGCGTCGTTCCGGATCCACGGCGGCTACGGCTACTCCAAGGAGTTTGAAATCGAACGGCTCTACCGCGAGGCCGCGTTTATGCTCATCGGCGAAGGCACTTCCGACATCCAGAAGATGATCATTGGCCGCAGTCTCCTCAAGGATTACAAGATCACGATGTGAGGATCCACGCTCGAACAAGGTCATAAGACCATCGCACACGCTCTGTCTCAGGGCGTGTGCGATGTCATGACGGCAACGGGTGGCCTCGGGGGACGCCGCCCCGCTCTATCTCGTCTGTTTTGATTTACTGGAGCGGCGGCGCCTCACGGCGTAGCCGTACTGCAAGGGCCAGTCGGACTGCCGCCCGAGGGCCTCGGCGACGCGTCGAGGCCAGTAGGGCTCGCGCAGCAGCTGGCGTCCGATAAAGACCACGTCCGCGCGCTGCTGGGCGAGAATCTCATCTGCCTGCTCGGGATGCACGATCAGGCCTACCGCTGCTGCAGATATGTCCGCTTCGTTCTTGATGGCATCGGCGAATCTCACCTGGTATCCAAGTCCCGCTGGAATTTCGACGTCCGATACCGTTCCTCCCGTTGAGGTGTCGATAAGGTCGACGCCGTGGTCACCCAGGGTTGAAGCCAGACGGATAGTGTCCTGCAGGGTCCAGCTTCTGCGGGAATCGTTTTTGCTTTCAGCAAGCCAGTCGGTGGCCGACACCCGGAAAAACAACGGAAGGCCCGTGGGCATGACGCCACGGACCGCATCGCTGACTTCGAGGGCGAAGCGGATACGGTTTTCGAAGGATCCTCCGTATTTATCCTCCCGCCGGTTGGTGTGGGGGGAAAGGAACGAATTTATGAGGTATCCGTGGGCGCCGTGAATTTCAATGACTTCAAAGCCGGCGGTCAATGCGCGCCTGGCAGCCTCGGCAAAACCTTGAACAAGCTCCTCGATGTCTCGGGGTCCAAGTTCGTGAGGCGCCGTCGTGTCGCTGAGAGGCAGCGGGCTTGGGCTTACTGTTTCCCAGCCACCTTGGTTGGAATGCAGGCGAGCGCCCGAGCGCCACGGCTTGTCGGAGGAGCCCTTGGGTCCTGCATGCGCGAGCTGGATGGCGGGAATCGCCCCCCACCGCCTGATCGCAGTGGCGACCCGTGAGAAAGCCTGCTCCTGCTCGCCGTTCCAGAGGCCAAGATCCCATGGGGTAATCCGACCGTCAGGGCGAACGGCAGTTGCTTCCACCATGATCAGGCCGGCTCCCCCTGCCGCCCTGCTGGCATAGTGCGTCAAATGCCAGTCAGTGGGAGCTCCCGTGAGGGGCCCTTCGGATTCCGCCGAATACATGCACATCGGGGACATCCAAATGCGGTTGGGTATCGCGACGGAGCGCAGCTTGATGGGATCAAAAAGTAAACTCAACCCGACTCCTGTCAGAGAATGAAGTGGTGTGGCGCACGGATACCACTCAGGGTCGACCAGCCCAGCTGGAAGCGTCCACGCTGGGCGTCAGCCCGGGGACTCCTGGCATCCTGGGCAATGGCTCCGCCAATCAGCCTAATGTGGTCAGTCGAGGGTATAACCAGAGGGGACGACGTGGGTTCCCGCAATCCGATCGACGACCAGCGCGGCTGTGTCCACCTGGGCGTCGCGCCCCATCTCATTCATACACATCTGGTATATCTCGCGCGTCAGGTTGCCCAGCAGCATCGGAACACCAGAGTCGACACCCAACTGGCAAGCAAGGCGAACGTCCTTGTGGGCCAACCCAAGCGTGAAGCCCGCGGCCAGCTTCCCGTTCAGAACGTTGGGCCCCATGATCTTCTCCATGTACGCATTCCGGCCACCGCTGGCCATCAGAATGGTTTGGGCGGTGCAAGGTTCTACTCCATTCTTCGCCGCCAGAGCCATCCCCTCGAAAGTGAGCAGGCGCTGCGCCGCGGAGAGCACATTGTTGACCAACTTGATCACGTGGCCATTACCGACACCGCCGGCATGGAATACGCTCGGGCTTATCGCGGAGAGAATTGGGAGGGCCCGGTCGTACTGTTCCTGGGTCGCACCCACCATGATCGCTATTGTGCCAGCCTCAGCTCCGCGCACACCGCCGCTCACGGGGGCGTCGATCAATGCAACGCCGCGACGCCCGAGTTCCTCGGCCATGGCCCGGGTTACGTGGGGGTCTCCGGTGGTCTGGTCGATGATGAGGGTACCCGGCTTGACAGCGGCGGCGAGTCCGTCGTCCCCGAAGAGGACAGCTCGGACGTGATCGGACGTCGGCAGGCAAAGCAGGATTACCTCGCAACGGCCGCCGAGGTCCGTTAAGCTATCGGCGGCGCTCGAGCCGGCTTCCATCAAGCGGTGGACCGCAGCCTCGTTCTGGTCATGCACCAGCAGGTTGTGCGTCAGCTGCAAGCGCCCTGCGAGTGCCCCGCCCATGCTGCCGAGGCCAACGTATCCGATCTCCATAACCAACCCTCTCTTAGGCGCTCCTTAGGTAAGTGCTCTGGACCAAGGGGCTTGACTGAAAATACACATAAATGATGCGGTGGGACGTAGCACTTACCATCACGACCAAGTGCCATTGGAGGTCGTGATGGTCTCCGGCGCGCGGCTCCTTCCGTCAGCCTTGGCAGGGCTAGTCGCGCAGAAACCGATCAATCTCATGCCACCCAATCTCACGGTTGCGGTGGAGGTTGAAACAGTGCCCGATGTCTTCGAGTTGGGACACGGCCACCTCAGCATCTGCGCCATAGGCCAGCCGTTCGGCCCCGGCAAGCGAACCAGGCAGGACGGGATCGAATTCACCCAGTTGTACATAGACAGGGCATTCGAGGTCCGGAACTCCGGAGACGGAGTTCCGTTGTCTCGCAGCGAGAGCGTCCATCCACAAGCGCCGAGGCATCTGCCCCCGGAGGATTCGATTGTCGAATTGAACGACCTCCGGGTCAGCGGTGGGCGGATGGTAGAAGACTCGGGCCCTTTCCGACGGCGGTAAAGCAGTATAGTCATTCCTCATGGCTTCCTCGCGGACCCCAGGCCCGAATGTTGCCGTACCGCCAGTCGGACCAAATCCCGTGCCGGTAACAACCACGAAGTCGGCACATTGAGACCGGGTTTGTATGTCAACCGCCACGACTGCGCCGAGCGAGTGTCCTACGAGGGCCACTTTGCCTGCTGCCCCTCTAAGCGGGCCGTCGTGACCGCGCATAGATTCGACGGCTTTATCGATTGCCGTACTAACTGACTCTAAATCGACTGAGTCTCCGTGAGGTTTGGAGCTTTGTCCTGATCCCGGCAAATCGATGGCGAGGATGTCGTAGCCCCTCTCGGCCATGTAATTGCAGTAGGAGTAGTTCTGTCCGTTTATGACCCCGGCATCCCAATATCGATGGTCATACGTGTTGCCGTGGATGAGGACTTGCACAAGCCCAAGGGAAGGAGCCCGCGCCGGGTGGAAGTGAGCCGCGAGGATCTCCGGGTTTCCGCCAATATCAATGCCGAAATTGATGCGTCCGGCTTGTTCCACAGTCATATCACTCCTCCAAGACCGCTGTGGCGGCTTCAGGATCCATCCAGCTCGGTGTCTCGAGTCTCACCGAGTACAAGTGTGCATGTGGCGGCGATCCCGCAAATAACAGCGAGTGTGATGCCGAAGGCGATCCCCCCGAATGAACTAATGATCACAGGGGCGAGGAGTGGAACCAGGCCCCCTCCCACCACCCCGGTCAAGTTGTAGGAGAATCCGGTTGCGGTATAGCGGTAACGGGTGTGAAAGATTTCGGGAAGATACGCCCCCAGTGGCCCGTAAATGATTCCAGCGATGAAGAAGGTGAGACAAACCGCCAGCCCAAACGTCACAGCAGACTGAACCTCAAGGATCGGCAACAGTAACAAGGCCCAAACTACTCCGGCGGCGTTGCCTCCGGCGATGACGCGTCGGCGGCCTACGCGGTCCGATGCGATTGCGCCTATGACGACAGCAATTGCGTACACGAACCCTCCCAACACTCCGACCAGGAGCACTGGCGTGCGCTCAAGTTTAAGTGTCGTTAGCCCGTAGTTGGTGAGGTATGTGCTCGACAAGTACGCGAACGAGAAGACCGTCAGGCCGACTCCTGCGGCCAGGAATATTTGGCGCGGCTGGCTCTTTAGAGCTTCGAAGAACGGGATCTTGGATGCGCCACCACGGGCGACTTCCTTTTTGAACACAGGGGTTTCCTCGACCTTGAGCCGTATCCAGAGACCCACGAAGATCAGGAGTCCGCTTGCCAGGAAGGGAAGTCGCCACCCCCAGCTTACGAATGCGTCGTCGTCCATCATCAGGTCGACCAGAAGGAAGGTTCCACTGGCAAAGGGAAGCGGCAGAACTGCACCAAGCTGAGGGAACATGGCGAAGAAGCCCCGCTTGTCCTTTGGTACGTGCTCGGCTACGAACAGAACGGCGCCCGCCCATTCGCCACCGGCGGACACGCCTTGGACGATCCGGGCGAGCACCAGGATGATCGGCGCGGCGACACCAATGACCGACGCCGGCGGGATCAGGCCGACGAACACAGTCGCGGCCCCCATCAGGAGCAAGGTCGCGATCAGCGTCTTTTTTCGGCCGAGGCGATCGCCGAAATGCCCGAAAAGCACGCTACCGAAAGGTCTGGCCACAAAGGCAACCGCAAAGGTCGCCAATGACGCGACGGTTCCGGCCGCCTCTCCCAGAGCCGGGAAGAAGATCTGTGGGAACACCAGCGCTGCCGCGGTGCCGTAGATGATCAGGTCGTATCCCTCGATGAGCGTGCCCACCATACTGGCGGCCGCGACTCGACGATTCTTTCGTCTGAGGGAGACAACCTCTGATGTGCGAGCAGTGACTGTTTCAACAGCCACGCTGTGGTCGTGCTGATCCATGGTTTCCTCCTCTTCATGCGGGGCAGCACCGTTGCCGCCCCGCTGCCTCGCAATCCGGGTGTCGCGTTTTGCCCGGATGAGGCTCTGACCTAGGGGGTGGGAAAACCCACCAGACGGTCGACGTCGTCAAGGCGCCGGTGCCGTACCGCCGACAGGGGTTGGTGCCTGACCCCTAGTCGACGTCGTAGGTGTTGGCGATGTATACATCGCATGTCGCTTTATGAGCCACGCTGTTGGCCACACTCCCCAGCACCCGGCCGAGCCCCCGCATGCGGCGATTGCCGACGACGATGACGCTCGCTCCCACCCGCGCGGCTTCCCTGATGAGCACGTCGGCAGGCTTTCCCCTGGCGATGGAGTACGTGACCTTCAAGCCCGCGGAGGTCAGGCCTGCCGCTACATTCTTGGCCGCCGTTTCAGCGTCGTCAGCATCGGAGACTATCCACTTGTCGCTCCCTGTGCCGATTACGTCGCCGCGGTCACTGCTGAACGCGGAAACAATGAGCAGGGATGCGCTGAGAGCCGTGGCGAGGTTTCCTGCCGACTCTGCAGCCTTGCGGGCAGTTTCGCTGCCGTCCACCCCGACAACAACTGTTCCGGTCATAATTTGCTCCTTTTCCAAGGCGATCGCACCTGTTGGCACTCTGTCATTTGCTCTTCCCCTCGAGGGTCTGAGCGGTCGTCGTATGTTGGTTACCAGCTTCCGATGGGGCTGGCGACCGGGCGGAATAGCTCAGCTGCAATCGTGCTTAGATCGTGGAAACAGGCTGGTCCATGCCTGGTAGCCGGAAGTCCTGTCGATGAACTCTCTTGTGTTCACACCGTCAGAGGCAAGCCAAAATCCAGATGCATCCGGCATGGCGGCGTCTACGAGTCCTTGCCGGTACGGCTTCCCGTTGCGCGTGACGTCAACGAATGTTCCGGCCAAGGACTGCCACTCGTCCGTTAGCTGCATGCTTGCATGCGCCGGGGGCGACCAAAACCGGGTTTCGACCGTTTCAGCGCTGTCTATTACCACGGTTCGCGGGGTTCCCTGTCCTAGATCCGGATGGTGACGGTTTTTGTGTGTGAGTAGGTTTTCATGGCTTCGAGGCCTTTCTCGCGTCCGAATCCCGAGTACTTGAACCCGCCGAAGGGTGTCTCGACCCCGCCGGCGAAGTATTCATTGACGTAGACCTGTCCGGCCTCGATCCTCGCCGCGACCCGGTGCGCCCGGGCAAGATCCCGGGTCCAGACCCCTGCCGCGAGACCGAATTTCGTGTCGTTCGCGATCTCCACTGCTTCCTCTTCATCAGCGAAACGGATCACGCTCAGGACCGG